>CABQHZ010000054.1 GCA_902464175.1 uncultured Collinsella sp.
TCTTCACAAGCAATCATCTTTCTCTAGAAAACGACAGCGATTGAGTATTCTACAACACGTATGCACGCATCGTAATAACTTCGTAATGGCTCCACAACTAAGCGGAACTTGTTACATTTGAAATGTAAAACAAAGCCGTTCCCTGATGCCCAAGATCGCCTTGAAATGAGAAGGCATAGACCTTGGGGTCATGCCTTCGAAATTGAAAGGCGAGGTTGGGCATCAGGGGGCGGCGACTTTTACATTTCACCGCCTTGCAAGGAACACCAAGCACCTTGCGCGTCGGTGGTGATAATCACCGGACCGTCATTGGTAATGGCGACGGTGTTCTCGTAGTGCGCGGCGGGCAGGTGGTCGTTGGTCGTAACAATCCAACCGTCGGAGCCCGTGCTCACATGGTTGGAACCCATCGTAACCATCGGCTCGATGGCAATGACCATGCCGGCCTGGAGGCGAACGCCCCTCCCCTTCTTTCCATAGTTAGGAACGTTGGGGTCCTCGTGCATCACGCGGCCAATGCCATGGCCCACATAGTCGCGAAGCACGCCGTAACCGTGAGACTCAGCGAGGGACTGAACGGCATAACCGACGTCCCCGATATGGTTACCGGGAACAGCCTGCTCGATGGCAGCCTTAAGGCAATCGCGCGTAACCTCGCACAGGGCCTTGGCCTCGGGCGTGGGTGTGCCGACAAAAAACGTCCAAGCGTTATCGCCGACCCAACCGTCGACAACGGCTCCCGTATCGATGGAAATGATATCGCCATCGCGCAGGATCATGTCGGGGTTGGGAATACCGTGGACAACGGCATCGTTGATCGATGCGCAAATGGTTCCGGGGAACCCGCCGTAACCCTTAAAGGCCGGGGTGCCGCCATGCATGCGGATAATCTGCTCCGCGAGCTGATCGAGCTCAAAAGTCGAAACGCCGGGGCGCACCATGGCTCCAACGTGGCGGAGCGCCATCTTAGATAGCGCTCCTGCCTTCTTCATCTGCTCGATTTGCGTTGCAGACTTAATCTTGATCATAGACCGAGAGCCTCTTTGACATCCCCGTACACGGTCTCGCGAGCCTGGTCACCGTTGACCGACTTGAGCAGACCCTGGCCACGATAGTAGTCGACGAGCGGGCTCGTGGACTTCTCGTAGACGTCGAGACGGTTCTTGATGGTCTCGGGCTTGTCGTCGTCGCGCTGATACATCTCGCCGGCGCACTTGGGGCAGGTGACATCGGCGGCGGTGCCGGTGTAACCGCAGGCGCGGCAGGTGCGACGCGAAGACAGACGATCGATGATAACCTCGGGGGCCACATCGACCAAAAGGGCACAGTCGATCTCGCGACCCATGGCGGAGAGCTCGGAATCGAGCGTCACAGCCTGGGCGGTGTTGCGCGGGAAGCCGTCGAGGATGAAGCCCTGCTGGGCGTCATCGGCGGCAAGGCGCTCCTTGACAAGGTCGATCACGAGCTGGTCGGGAACGAGCTCGCCAGCGTCCATGTACTTCTTAGCCTGAATACCAAGCTCGGTGCCACCCTTGACGGCAGCACGCAGCAGGTCGCCCGTGGAAATGTGAGCGACGCCAAACTCGGCGACGAGCTCCTGTGCGACGGTGCCCTTACCGGCACCCGGAGCTCCGAGCAATACGAGGTTCATGAGCAATCCTCCTCTAGCCTATTTAAAGAATCCATCGTAATCATACATCTTGATCTGGCCTTCGAGCTTATCGACCGTGTCGAGCACGACGCCGACCATGATGAGGATGGACGTGCCGCCAAATGCCTGGATCAGATGGTTACCCGTGAAGGAGAAGATGATCGAAGGCACGATGGCGATGAGCGCCAAAAAGACAGCGCTGGGAAGCGTGATCTTGTTGAGCGCGTTCTTGATGTAGGCCGCGGTAGCCCTACCCGGACGCACGCCCGGAATAAAGCCGCCCTGCTTCTTAAGGTTGTCGGCCGTGTCATCGGGGTTGAACACCATGGAGGTGTAGAAGTACGCGAAGAACACGATGAGGACAACGTTAAGCACCCAGTTGAGCCAACCGGTCGAAAGCGCGGAGGCAACTGCCTGAATCCAGCCGATGCCGGGGAAGAACACGGCAATCTGAGCCGGGAAGTACAGCAGCGCCGAAGCGAAGATGATCGGCACGACACCCGCGGTGTTGACCTTAATGGGCAGGTAGGTGGTCTGGCCACCCATCATGCGACGGCCAACGACGCGTTTGGCGTAGGAGACCGGGATGCGGCGCTGGCCGCGCTCAAGGAAAACAATCAGCGGGATAACCAGCAAGATGATGGCGCAGATGATCACCATGGTGATGATGCCACCGGCATTGCCCTCGGTGCTGGAGAAGATCGCCTGCGGCAGACCGGCCATGATGTTCGCAAAGATGATCAGCGACATGCCATTGCCGATACCGCGCTGGGTGATGAGCTCACCAATCCACATGATCAGCATGGCGCCCGCGGTGAGCGTGCCGACGATCATGAGGTCGAAGATGATCTCGGGAGCGCCGGCGCCATTGAAGCTGATGCCGAAGCTCTTAAAGAGGAAGAGGTAACCCACGGAGTTGAGGATTGCCAGAGCCAGGGTGAGGTAACGCGAATACTGCGTAATCTTGGTCTGACCGACCTCGCCCTCGCGGGCAAGCTCATGCAGGGAAGGCACAACGGCCTGGAGCATCTGGAGGATGATCGAGCTGGTGATGTAAGGCATGATGCCCAGCGAAAACACCGACACATAGCTCAACGCGCCGCCAGAGAAAAGATTCAGGAGGGCCATAGCACCTGCGGCGACCGAATTGTTATCGGTCGAGAAAAGGCCCAGCATCCCCTGGAAGGGAATGCCGGGCACAGGAACGTGCGCACCAATGCGGTACACGACGAGCATAGCTATGGTAAAAAGAATCTTTTCGCGCAATTCTTTGATGCGGAAAGCATTCTTAAGACCATTTAGCACGGCAGCTCGACCTTTCCGCCGGCGGCCTCGATCTTGGCCTGCGCAGAAGCGCTGACCTTGTCGACCTTGACCGTGAACTTCTTGGTGAGCTCACCATTGCCGAGCACCTTGACGGGCTCGAACTCGCTCTTGGTGATGCGAGCGGCCTTAAGAGCGGCACCGTCGATCACAGCGCCATCCTCGAACTTACGCTCGAGACGCTCAACGTTAACAGCGGTGTACTCGATACGACGGGGGTTGCGGAAGCCCGGAAGCTTGGGCAGGCGCATAGCCAGCGGAGTCTGGCCACCCTCGAAGCCGGCACCCTTGGTGCCGCCAGAGCGGGAACCCTGGCCCTTCTGACCGCGGCCAGAAGTGGTGCCGTGACCCGAAGAATTGCCACGGCCGACGCGCTTGCGGTTCTTGGTGGAACCGGGCGCGGGAGTAAGATCGTGAAGCTGCATTTGCTACTCCTCTACAATCTCGACAAGGTGCTTGACCTTGAAGATCATGCCGCGGACGGACTCGTTGTCAGCAATCTCGCGAACCTCGCGGATCCTGTGGAGACCGAGGGCACGGACAGTACGGACCTGGTCCTGCTTGCAACCGTTGGTGCTGCGGACCTGCTTGATCTTGATGGTGTCAGCCATGCTTAGTTCTCCTTACCGACGAACATCTCGGAGACCGTCAGGCCACGGCGAGCCGCGACGTCCTCAGGGCTGGAGAGCTCCTTGAGGCCCTCGACGGCAGCCTTGATGATGTTGAGGCCGTTGTCGGTACCGAGGGACTTGGACAGGACGTTCTTGATGCCAGCAAGCTCAAAGAGGGGACGCACAGCGCCGCCGGCGATAACGCCGGTACCCTCGACAGCGGGCTTGATGATGATGCGGCCGGCACCAAAGTGGCCGAGAACCTCGTGCGGGATGGTGCCCTGCTCGGTCACCGGCACGTGGAACATGTTCTTCTTGGCATCGAGAGACGCCTTGGAGATGGCCAGGGGCACCTCAGCGGACTTGCCCATGCCAACGCCGACGTTGCCCTTGCCGTCGCCAACGACGACGAGAGCGACGAGGCTCATGCGACGACCGCCCTTGACGGTCTTCGACACGCGGTTGATGTAAACGACGCGCTCCTCGAACTCGGAGGCCTCGCGCTGCTGCTTCTGATTACGAGCCATGTGCTACATACCTCCTAGAACTCGAGACCGGCGGCACGAGCACCGTCGGCGAGGGCCTTGACGCGGCCATGGTAGATACGGCCACCGCGATCGAAGGCGACCTTGGTGATGCCGGCCTCGATGGCGCGCTTGCCAACGAGCTGACCGACCTTCTCCGCAGCCTCCTTGTTCGAGGTGTGGGTGCCCTTGAACTCGGCCTCGAGGGTCGAGGCAGAGACGAGCGTCAGGCTGGAGCCCTTGCTGTCGTCGATGATCTGGGCATAGATGTTGGCGTTAGTACGGGTCACGCGAAGACGCGGACGCTCGGAGGTACCCGAGACCTTGCCGCGAACACGACGCTGACGACGCTTGAGGCCTTCCAGCTTCGCCTTATGCTTGTTCATACGTAAACTCCTAAAAAGGTTGATCTTGCCAGCACCTGACGGGGTGCTGGTCTTATGCGAGTGAGTCGGTTACGACTACTTGGCGGCCTTACCCAGCTTGCGGCGGATGTGCTCGCCAACGTAGTGGATACCCTTGCCCTTGTAAGGCTCGGGAGGACGATGGCCGCGGATCTCAGCGGCGATCTGACCGACCTGCTGCTTGTTGATACCCTTGACGTTCACGTGGGTGTTGTCGGGAACCTCGAAGGTGATGCCCTCGGGAGCCTCGACGATCACGGGGTGCGAGAAGCCCAGGGAGAACTCGAGGTTCTTGCCCTTCTGCTGCACGCGGTAACCGACGCCGGCGAGCTCGAGCTTCTTCTCGAAGCCCTCGGAAACGCCAACAACCATGTTGTGGATGAGGGCGCGAGTGAGGCCGTGGCGGGCACGGGTCTCACGCTCGTCGTCGGGACGGGAAACGGTGAGGACGTTGTCCTCGACGTTGATAGCGAGCTTCTCAAAGACATCGAGCTCGAGCTGGCCCTTGGGGCCCTTGACGACAACGTTGTTGCCGTTGACTGCCACTTCGACTCCGGCGGGAATCTGGACAGGCTTATTACCGATACGAGACACGGTGATCTCCTTTCCTTCTACCTACCGAGCGAATTACCAGACGTAAGCGATGATCTCGCCGCCGACGTTGTGCTTGCGAGCATCGCGGTCGGTCATGACGCCATGGCTGGTGGAAATAATGGCGGTACCAAGGCCACCGCGGACGCGGGGCATGTCGGCAACGCCGGTGTACTTACGCAGGCCCGGCTTGGAAATGCGGCGGATGCCGTTGATGACCTTAGCCTTCTTGGGACCATACTTAAGCGTGATGTGCAGAGTCTTCTGGGGAACGGTGTCCTCGACATCGTAGCCCTCGATGTAGCCCTCCTCGTGCAGAACACGAGCGATCTCGACGAGCTTCTTGCTGCTCGGCATGGAGACCGTGGCCTTGTTCACAGAGTTAGCGTTACGGATGCGCGTAAGCATATCTGCGATCGGGTCTGTAAGGTTCATACAGATTCTCCTTCGTTCTTGATGAACACGTGCTCTTGGTTCTTCGCCGCCCTTAACGGCAAAGCCTTTTTAGCGCGTTTTCCCTGTTCCAAACTGATGCTTGAAACGCTGGTAGTGACTTACCAGCTGGCCTTCTTAACGCCGGGAAGCTCGCCCTTGAGTGCAAGCTCGCGGAAGCAGACACGGCACAGGCCGAACTTGCGGTACACAGAGTGCGGACGGCCGCAGCGCTGGCAGCGCGTGTACTCACGAGTAGAGAACTTCTGCTTGCGATTGCACTTGACGATCATCGATGTCTTAGCCACTTATATCCTCCTCACATAGAGTATTGTTCGCCCCAAGCGCCGCCCCCTTCTGGGAACGGCGCTCATAGGGCAGGTGAACCTATTTCTTGAACGGGAAACCGAAGGCGTCCAGAAGGGCCTTGGCCTCCTCATCGGTGTTGGCGGTGGTCACGAAAGTGATGTCCATACCACGCTGGTGATCGACGGAGTCGAAGTCAATCTCGGGGAAGATGAGCTGCTCGGTGACGCCCATGGAGAAGTTACCACGGCCGTCGAAGCTCTTGGCGGAGATGCCGCGGAAGTCGCGGATACGGGGGATCGCGACGGAGGTCAGACGATCGAAGAACTCCCACATACGGTCGCCACGCAGGGTAACCTTGCAGCCGATCGGCATACCAGCGCGCAGGCGGAAGGTAGCGATGGACTTGCGGGCACGGGTAATCATCGGCTGCTGGCCGGTGATGGCGCGCAGGTCGCGCACGGCACCGTCGATGGCCTTGGAATCGGTAGCGGCCTCGCCGACACCCATGTTCACGACGATCTTCTCAAACTTGGGGATCATCATGACGTTCTCGTACTGGAACTTGTCCTGAAGCTGCTGCTTGACCTCGTTGTTGTACTTGGTCTTCAGACGCGGCACATACTTCTCTTCTGCCATTGTTCACTCCTTCTTGGGGTTTTAAGCACGGGGCGTGGCCACGATGGGTTGTCCTCGTGCCTCCTGGCTGCATCCGCGCCGCTCATGGCATTTCGCGGTTTGGACTCGACACAGCAGGAGCCGACAAAACAATCGGTACTATACGCGCATCGGGAGCGTATTTCCAGAAAAACCTCGTCTGCCTGCACAACTCCACAACTCCCCCGCACAAACCGATCCGCATGCGACGGAGGAAAATGGCAGTTGCGGTGAAATAGGGACTGTTTGACGGCTTAACTGGCTTAAACAGTCCGTATTTCACCGCATCTTATTGATGGGGATGCGACTAGCGCTTGCGGGGGACGAGCTTGGTGCGGCGCAGGTGGATCATCTCGGCAGCGATGGAGATGGCAATCTCCTCGGGATCCTCGGCCTCGATGGCGACACCGATCGGCAGGTGCAGCTCGTCGATTTGCTCCTGCGTAAAGCCCTCCTGCTCCAGGCGGGCGCGCACAAAGGCCGTCTTGCGGCGCGAACCCAGGCAACCCAGATAGGCAGGCTTGGCACGCATGGCCTGAATCACCACGTCGATATCGGACTTGTGACCTGCTGTGGCGACGACCACTAGGTCGCGCGAGCCGATGGGGCACTGCTCGCCCAGGTTCTTGTAGTCGACCAGACGACGGTCGTAGACACCGGGCACCCATTCGGGGGTCAGCGTGCCGGGGCGGTCGTCGCAAGCCACGACGGCAAAGCCCGCCGCCGTGAGCACCCGCGCCGTCGCAGCGCCCACGTGGCCGCAGCCAAAGATATAGGTCAGGCCCTCGGGGCAGAGCGTCTCGATGTGCGCCGCGGGAATCTCGGAGGCCGCGTTGGTGTAGGTGACCTTACTCCCCTCTTCCACCAGCGAAAGCCCGGGACAGCCGTCAATGGTATGGCGTGATGCCTCGCCATGGTACTCGGCCACATCGCCCTCGAGCGCGCTTGCGATAAACGGCTCAAAGTCAATGACGAAGTCGCCGATGCGTCGATACGCCAGCACATTGGCAATCTCCTGGAACAACGGTGCCTTGGTCGCGTCCAGGTGCAGATAGCACAGGCAGATAGCTCCGCCGCAAATCATGCCGGTATCGGAGTTCTCGCCGCCCATGGTGTAGCGGACCAGACGCGATTTACCCCCGGCCAGCAGCTCGCGCGCCTCGTCCAGCGCAAAGAGCTCAATCTTGCCGCCGCCGATAGTGCCCGCCTGGCTGCCATCGGCAAAGACAGTCATCCATGCGCCCACACCGCGCGGGGACGACCCCGCCGTACCGGCCACTACCACCAGCTCGCACGTCTCGCCAGCACGCAGGGCGGCAAGCGCCGCATTCACCACATCGAGCTTTTCCATTGCCGCCTTCTATCCTCTAAAGACATCGGTGAGCATAGCAAGCGCCTCGAGCACGCCGCCGCCGACCGATGTCGCCTTGTCCGAAATATAGTTGATATAGTTGGCGTCGCCGCGCGGATCGACATCGGCGCATTTAAAGCCCTCAGTCACCCGCACGCCGTTCGCCAAAAGCCCGCGCAGACAGCCATCGATCTGCGTGCACATGGGCGTATCGCCCGCGTAGCCAATCACGTCTCCGGCACTCACGATGTCGCCGATTGCGCGGTCGGACCGAAACACGCCGGCGGCGGGGCTGTGGATAACACGTTCCTTGCCATAGCCGGCGATCATGCCCGGCACGCCCGTGTTGGGCTGGGGCGAACCTTGGGTAATGACACGGCCGAGAAAATGCCCGCGCATGGTCTCGACCACGGCGTCGCAGTCAACCGGCGCGGTAAAGCCCGGCCCCACGGCGATGACGGCAGGCGCCATGTCGCGCGTGGTGCCCAAGTTGCGCTTAGCCAAAATCGCGTCGACCACAGCAGCGGGTTTAAGCTCATCGAGCATCTTGGCCTGAGGGTCCACCACAACGGCGACGTCTCCAGCCTCGGTAATCTCAAGCGCCTCAGCCGGCGTCTCTGCCAAGCGAGCGCGAATGCCTTCGACCTCGACCTCGCCCAGGCGAATGGCCTCGCAAAAACAGATTGTGCGGCGAATGCACGTGGGAACCGCGATATCTGCCATAACGACCGACACGCCGGCGCGCACCAAACGGGCAGCGACGCCCGTGGCGATATCGCCGGCGCCGCGAACATAAACGAGCATTCCCGGGGCACCTCCCTGTGCTACGGTTTGAGCAGAGCAAAAGCGGTCCGACCGCTACTCTGATGATTATTTATTATCACAGTATTATACGGCGGTGAACAGATGGAAACGACGAGCGGAAACCTTGCCTCCGCGCTCAAGATCGAGCCGGGCATTACCGCAATTATCGGCAGTGGCGGTAAGTCGACCTTGCTAAAGACGCTGGGTCTCGAGCTCATGCGCGCTGGCGGCCGCGTGCTCCTCTGCACCACCACGCATATGTTTCCCGTCGCCGGCGTGCCGTGGGACGGGTCAAACCGTCGCCTGGATGCCGCGCCTTGGAAGCCGGGTGCCGCGCATGCCCCCGGCTGCACCTGCAAGATATGCGCCGGCATGAGCCGCGGGAGCATCTGCCAGGCGGGTGTTTTGGACCCGGAGACAGGCAAGCTCTCCGCCCCCGCCGAGCCGCCCAACGAGCTGGCGCAGCGCTTTGACTATGTGTTGGCCGAGGCAGATGGCAGCAAGCGACTCCCGCTCAAGGCGCATGCCGCCTGGGAGCCGGTAATTCCCGCCGCCACGGCAAACGTTGTCTGGGTCGTCGGCGCCTCGGGGCTGGGCAAGCCCGTCGCCGAGGTTGTCCACCGCCCCGAGCTCTTCTGCGAGCGCTGCGGCTGCGAGCCTACCGACATCGCCACGCCCGAGCGCGTCGCCCAGGTGCTCAATGCCGAGATGCAGGCGCTGGGACTCAGCACCGCACGCGTCATGCTCAACCAAGCCGACACGCTTGCCGACCCAACAATGGCAGATCGCTTCGAGGCAGCCCTCAACCGCCCCCTCATCGCCACCAGCCTCCAGGGGTAGCTAATTTGGGACGGGGCTCTTTTTGCTACCCCGTCCCAAAAAATCATCTCCCAAATTAGCTACCCCGGCGGTCTTCCTGTTAGCGGGGCACGTAGCGGCCGGGTTGGGCTCCGGTGGGCTCGCCGTCGCGTGCCGCCAGCACGCCGTTCACAAACACGGCCTTGGCGCGGCCATGTGCCTCAAAGCCCTCGAGCGGCGTGTAGTCCACGGCCTGATGCTGCGTCGCGGCGCTGATCGTCCAACGCGCGCACGGATCCCACACGCACACGTCGGCATCGGCGCCCTCGGCAAGACAGCCCTTGCGCGGATACATGCCAAAAACGCGCGCCGGATTCTCGCTCATCAAGCGGCAGAGGTCCTCGGGGCCCAGCTGTCCCTCAAAGCTCGTGGCAATCGCAACGGGACGATGCTCCACGCCGGGCCCGCCGTTGGGAATCGCGCGGAAATCATCGCGTCCTCGGTCCTTTTGCCCGTGCAGGTTAAAGCTGCAATGATCGGTCGCAATCGTATCGATCTCGCCAGCCACAAGCGCCTCGCGCAGCGCGGCACGGTCACCGGCATGGCGCAGCGGCGGGCTCATCACGTACTTGGCGCCCGCAAAGCCGTCCTCGCCCTGCTCCAGATAGCAGGTGTCGTCGAGCATCAGATACTGAGGGCATGTCTCGACATAGATGTTCTTCTGCCCGCGCGCTTTGGCAGCGCGAATGGCCTCGAGCCCCAGCTTGGTCGAAAGGTGCACCACGTTGACCGGAACGTCCCCGGCCAAGTGCGCCAGATACAGCAGGCGGCTCACGGCCTCGGCCTCACACACGTCCGGACGGCTGAGCGCATGGCCCTCGGGCCCGTGGATACCCTGCTCAAACACGCGCTTCTGCAGCGCGTTGACCAACGTGCCGTTCTCGCAATGCACGCACAGGATACCGCCCACGCGCTTGAGCTCCTCCAGCACCTCGAGCGTCTCGGCATCGTCCAGGCGCAGATGGTCGTAGGCAAAGTAGGTCTTAAACGACGACACGCCCGCCTCGCGCATGGCCGAAAGATCGGCGCGGTTGCGCTCATTCCACTCGGCAAGCGCCATATGGAAGGCATAGTTGGCGGTGCAGGTGCCGTCGGCGCGATGATGCCACTCGACCAAGGCATCGGGCATGGTCACGCCGCGATCGGCCGTCGCGTAGTCCACAATGGTCGTCGTGCCGCCGCAGGCAGCCGCGCGCGTGCCGGTCTCAAAGCTATCGGCCGTCCAATCCATGCCGGTCCAGCACTGCATGTGCGTGTGGCCGTCGATAAAGCCGGGAAACACCCAACAGTCGGTGGCGTCCTCGACGGTATCGCCCTCGCCCGGCTCGATTGCCGCGGCAATCCGCACAATCTTGTCGCCCTCCATGGCAAGATCGGCGCGGCGAAGTCCCTGTGGCGTCACGAGCGCGCCGTTTTTGATGATGATCATAATTGCTCCTTATTGATTGATGCAGTTGGCCACGCGATCAAAATACGAGCAGGCGG
>CABQHZ010000055.1 GCA_902464175.1 uncultured Collinsella sp.
TTTCTAGCATATCCCTGCATTTTTTAAACGTTATATACGAATACTCTTGTTTGGTAAAGTGCAACGTGGTAGGGTCTTTACCACTTGATAGAGGCGCGGGCACGAAGAGCCGCGGGCGAGCCGGCAGGCTTTGACCCCGTGGGGAGGCGAAACCCGCCGAACTGGGTTTTTCGGGCACGAACAACCTGGTGGGCCTGCGGGAAACACCCGCAGGACTGTCTGCAGCAATGCGGGAGCGCTATCCGGACATTGGGTCCACGCTATGCGGATTCGATGCGCAGATGGCGCCGTCTGGATAGCGAGGTTTACGGGACATGGCATTGACCCCCAACGAGGCATATGCGGCCAAGCAGCCGTTTGTGGACAAAGAGACGCTCGAGCATATCGTCGAGCAGTTCCCCACGCCGTTTCATCTATACGACGAGGCGGGCATCCGCCGCAACATGCAAGAAGTGCGCGACGCCTTTGCATGGAACCCGGGCTTTAAGGAATACTTTGCCGTGAAGGCCAACCCCAACCCGGCGCTCATCTCCATTCTCAACGAATACGGCTGCGGCTGCGATTGCTCGAGCTATACCGAGCTCATGATCGCCCGCTCGCTGGGTATCACCGGCCACGACATCATGTTCTCGTCCAACGACACGCCGGCGGCGGACTTTGCCCTTGCAGATAAACTGGGCGCCATCGTCAACTTTGACGACATAAGCCACATCGAGTTCTTTGAGCGCGTCGCGGGCCCCATCCCCAAGACGGTAAGCTGCCGCTTTAACCCGGGTGGCCTGTTCCAGCTCTCCAACGGCATCATGGACAACCCGGGCGACTCCAAGTACGGCATGACCACCGAGCAACTCTTCGAGGCGTTCCGCATGCTCAAGGCCAAGGGCGCCGAAAACTTTGGCATCCACGCATTCCTTGCCAGCAACACCGTCACCAACGACTACTACCCCAAGCTCGCGCGCATCCTCTTTGAGCTCGCCGTGCGCTTGGAGCGCGAGACCGGCGCACACGTCGCCTTTATCAATCTGTCCGGCGGCGTCGGCATCCCCTATCTGCCCGAGCAGCAGGCCAACGACATTCACGCCATCGGCGAGGGGGTGCACGCGGCATACGACGAGATCCTGGTTCCCGCCGGTATGGGCGATGTGGCCATCTGCACCGAGATGGGCCGCTTTATGATGGGGCCCTACGGCTGCCTGGTCACCAAGGCCATCCACGAGAAGCAGATCTACAAGGACTATATCGGTGTCGATGCAAGCGCCGTCGATTTGATTCGCCCTGCCATGTATGGCGCCTACCACCACATTACGGTGATGGGTCAGCCAGGCGGCGCCGACAAGGCCACAGCGCCTGTCACGAACACCTATGACATCACGGGCAACCTATGCGAGAACAACGACAAGCTCGCTATCGATCGCGAGCTGCCGCATATCGACATCGGTGACCTGCTTGTAATCCACGATACCGGTGCGCATGGCTACTCCATGGGCTACAACTACAATGGCCGCCTGCGCTCCGCCGAGGTGCTGCTGCGCCCCGACGGCTCGGCCGATCTTATCCGCCGCGCCGAGCGCCCGGGCGATTATTTTGCCACGCTCGACGTGCTGCCGTGCGGCCGTGAGCTGCTGGCCAAATCGCGTGCCGAAAGCGCTCGTCGTCGCGCTCAGGACGAGCGCCTGGCCGTCGCTGCCCAATGGAACAAACGCATCCAGATCGCGGAAGCGAAGGAGAAGAACATGGACATCCGCAATCTCGAGGGCTCAATCGTCGCCCTCGTCACGCCGTTTAAAAAGGACGGCAGCGTCGACTTTGACGCGCTCGAGCGCCTTATCGATTTCCACTTGCAAAATGGCACCGACGCCATCCTCACCCTAGGCACCACTGGCGAGAGTGCCACGATGACCGATGACGAGGACAACTCCGTCGTCGCCGCCGTAGTCAAGCATGTTGCAGGACGCGTCCCCGTCATCGCCGGCTCGGGCTCCAACTCCACGCAAACCATGCTCACCAAGTCGCTCACTTACCAAGGCCTGGGCGCCGACGGCCTGCTGCTTATTACCCCCTACTACAACAAGTCTAATGAAGAGGGCATCTACCAGCACTTTAAGACCGTCGCCGATGCCGTGGACATCCCCTGCATCCTGTACAACATCCCCGGCCGCTGCGGCTGCGGTATCAGCGAGCGCAATGTAGAGCGCCTGGCCGCGCATCCCAACATCATGGGTATTAAGGAGGCCTCGGGCAACGTCGCCTACGCGGCCAAGATCGCCCACCTGCTGTCCGATGACTTCCGCATGTACTCGGGCGAGGACGCCCTCACCGTGCCGCTCATGAGCCTGGGGGCCTCGGGCACCATCAGCGTGTGGGCCGACGTTCAGCCACAGCTCGTGCACGACATGTGCCGCGCTTATCTGGACGGCGACGTGGAGCGCGCCCGCGATATCCAGATTGCCGGTCAGCCGCTCATCAACGCCCTCTTTAGTGAGGTCAACCCCATCCCCGTCAAGGAAGCGCTCGCCCAGATGGGTATGATCGAAGCCAACTACCGCATGCCGCTATGCCCCATGGCCGACGACACCCGCACTGCACTTACCGATGCTCTGAAGGGAGCTGGTCTGCTTGATTAAGACCGTCATTATGGGAACGGGCCGTATGGGCTCGCTCATCCGCACCACCGCCGAGGGCGTTGTCGACGCCGCCGGGCAGCCCGTTTTTGATATCGTCGCCCAGATCGGTTTTGATCTGTCCGAGCTCGAGAGCGCCCCGGCAGCAGACATTATCATCGACTTCTCGAACGTCGTGACCTTTGACGCCGTCGTCGCCTATGTCAAGCGTACAGGCGCCGCGTTGGTCTCGGGCACCACGGGCTACACACCCGAGCAGATGGATTGCCTGCGCGAGCTGGGTCAGAACGCCCGCATCATGCACTCCGGCAATTACTCCATCGGTATCGCAGCCCTGCGTCATCTGGTAGCACAGGCCACACGCGAGCTGCCCGGCTTTGACTGTGAAATCGTCGAGACGCACCATAACCAAAAGGTCGACGCCCCCAGCGGCACCGCCAAGCTGCTGCTCGACGCCGTAGTCGAGGCCGAGCCCGAGGCAGGCTACCACCCCGTCTACGGACGCGAGGGCATGTGCGGCGCGCGCGACCCCAAGGAAATCGGCATGCACTCGCTGCGCGGCGGCACCGTCGCCGGCGTGCACGAGGTGAGCTTCTTTGGCCAGGACGAGGAGGTCACGCTCACACACCGTGCCACGAGCCGCCAGATCTTCGTCAACGGCGCCCTGGCCGCCGCCCAGAAGCTCGTCGCCCGCGACCCCGGCTTCTACACCTTCGACCAGGTCATGTTTGCCTAATCAACCATCAACCGTACCAACACAAAGGAGACACAGCACATGAGCAACGCAGCCGAGATGGATGCACAGGAGATTATCAACTACATCGCCACTGCGCCCAAAAAGACGCCCGTCAAACTGTACGTGCGCGAAAAGCCGGGCATGAAGGTCCAGTGGGGCAATGCACACGTCTACGGCGGTCGTCGTGGCAAGACTGTCTTTGGTGACTGGGATGAGCTCAAGGCCATCCTGGACGCCAACGCCGATTCCATCGACTACTACGACGTCGAGAACGATTGCCGCAACTCCGCCGTGCCCATGCTCGACCTCAAGGGTATCAACGCCCGCATCGAGCCGGGCGCGATCATCCGCGACCGCGTCGAGATCGGCGACCGCGCCGTCATCATGATGGGCGCCATCATCAACATCGGCTCCGTCATTGGCGAGGGCACCATGATCGACATGGGCGCCGTCCTGGGCGGCCGCGCCACCGTGGGCAAGAACTGTCATATCGGCGCCGGTACCGTGCTGGCGGGCGTTGTGGAGCCCGCGAGTGCCACGCCCGTCATCATCGAGGACGATGTCATGATCGGCGCTAATGCCGTGGTCCTGGAGGGCGTGCGCGTGGGCAAGGGCGCTGTCGTTGCCGCCGGCGCCGTGTGCGTCGAGAACGTCCCTGCCGGTGCCGTCGTGGCCGGTGTTCCCGCCCGCGTCATCAAGATGCGCGACGAGAAGACCGACAGCAAGACCGGCTTCGAAGAGGGCCTGCGCCAACTTTAATAGTTACGCGGTTTTACCAAGAAGGCCGAAGCCCCAAGGGGCTCCGGCCTTCTTCATCTCAGGGTTCCATCGTATTCAATGATTCAAAAATCAACGATAAAATGCCCACTCATTCGAAAAGATCCTCGTCGGAAATCGCATCGGGATCCATTGACTCAAACTCTGCAAGTTCTTCAGGAGTCAAGACGTCCTCAAACGAAATAAACTCGTTCGGACCATTCTTGATTCGGTCCGCCGCGATGCGATCAATCTCAAGTTCGCGCAGATACCGCAACGCACCGCACATTTCCTCATACGCAGCATAGTCGATAATCACGGTATCGATATCGCTATGATCGGCGATAAGCTGCGGCGCCCGTTTAGAGCACTTGCGAATTGTAGAGAGCAATTCGTTTGCCTCGATAGCCGAGAGGGCCTGATCCTTCTTGGATACCGGTTTTTCCAAAACTAGCGGTGCCATGATTGCCTCCAGTATCGTACGAGCGACATTCCGAATAGCATTTCAAAATACAGTTAACTCAGCAGCCAGGCAATACTTAAACATCTATCAACCTTTCCATGATGGAATGATTAAATCAAAGAGGAAGCAATAAGCTTCACTAACTTGTTTAGTGAAGCTTGACGGTACCGTCAAGCCGCTTGATTTCTTTTAGCGAGGTTACCGATGCCCTTCTGCACTCATTGCGGCAAGCCGCTCCATGGTTCGGAATCATATTGCAGCTATTGCGGGGGCCCTATACCAATCGAGCCAGTCCAACCTAAACAACCGAAATCGCCCAAATCTAGAAAGAATAAGACTAAGGACGACAACAAGCTGTTCATTAAAGGCAATACCGATTTATCTCCTTTTGACGCGTTTAATAAAACTCGCTCTTACAAAGTAATTAATGCAACCAAAGACCTTGTATATCACGTCAAAGGAAGACGAAGCGAAGACAGATCCGTCTACTCGTTTTTAACTGAAGGTGGATATCCCCAAGCATCACTCACGTTTATGCATGAGGCCATAGATGGAGATATGTTTAATCCTGACGACTTGGGCAGCTATGACAGCTCGGTCCAGATGCACATCTCTCATGAGGACGTTCGTGATAGGGAGCGAAAAGAAATGCCTGAGCGCCCCAATTCCCTGCTTGAACGCCTCGTAACGCCCAAGCCAAGGCTCACTCAAGATGAAAGCTATCGATTTGAGGAGAGCTTCAACCCGCTCGGCTTCGTTTCGGGTGAACAGCAACACGTGGCCGGTCCATACATCGCTAAGAGCAGCAAACCTTTCGGGTGCAAAAAACCAACGAAAACCGAGATATACCGGGATGGAAGCCTTGTTGCAGCTGTCAAGCCAAAAGACGACAAAACCATCGTCGTGCTGTTCGACAAGCAGCCCCATCGAGAGATTGCCCTTTTGTTTGCTTTCGCATTATATCTACCCTATTAGAATAAGGCCTAAAAAATGAAGTATTGCTATTACTGCGGAGCCGAAATGCGCGAAGGACTCTCCTTCTGCACAAAATGCGGCAAAGCGGTGCCCTCTCCAGCCCAGCCGAACTCGAATTCCACCAAAGCCCCAGGGGCCGTTAAGACGGAGACCGTGTATCTCGACTCCAATCAGCAGGCGCAAACCAGCAAAGACGCAGACGATAAATTACGGACAGATGAATCAAATAAGGACCACAATGTCGAGATAAACCAGTCTCCCGATTCCAGCGAATTGTCCACAGCGGTGAATTCGACCTTTCGCGAACTCGCAAACCTGGCCACATTGGGATTCAAAAAATGGAAAACCCTTAACACCAAGGGAAAAATCGCAGCCGCTATCGCCGCCTTGTTCATCTGGTCCATGCTTCGCAGACTGTTCTTTCTGTTTTAAATCAATCCCCTACTGATACGGAATCTGACAATGCGTTATTGCATAACCTGCGGAAATATACTGCTCGATGGCGATATCTACTGCGGTCACTGCGGTGCGGCAGTACCGGAATGGATGCGCAAAATCCCAGGCGAGGAAGAGAGCCTACCCAATGAGGCCCAAAAATCCGTTCCGCACAGTGCCAAACAATCCTCTGAGCCAAATCAGCCACAGCACAAGTCTGACAATAATAAGCAGGAGGCAGAGGAGAAACATAAAGGGCCCCTCAAATGCCCGGCATGCGGCGAGCTCCTCTCGCCCCATGAGAACACGTGCCCGTCATGCGGCTACAAACTCAAAGAAGCTTCCGAAGGAGCCATCGGACGGCTCTATCAAACCATCAACTCGATTGAAGAGAAGCGTCCAAAGAAGGAAAAAGCCACATCGACAGACATTAGTCCCACCGACAAGAAAATTGCAAGTGCAATCAAATCGTTTCCCATCCCCTCTGAAAAAGAGGATCTTATTGAATTCCTTTCTGTTGCCAATTCGAACATCGACCCCTACACAGATGTTCACGACGCCTCGAAAATCAGCGAATCAGAGCGGCTTATTTCCAAAGCGTGGAAGTCGCAGTTTGACCAAGCATATGCGAAAGCCGAACGACTATTCGGAAATACCAGGGACTTTGAGCAGTTCAAACTGATGCGGGACAGCAAAGAAAAGGAACTTCAAGATCGCGAAAAAACCGATGCAATCTCAACGGCGATTCCCTTCATTATCTTAATTGCACTTTTCCTAGGCTTATTGGGCGTCCTATTTGCCCTACGTGCCTGTGGAGCAAACTAATTCACCAACGAATCCGTTGGATTAGTATCGGCTAGCATCTAACCCGGAGGTCAACATGTCGTCAAAACCAATAGGCGCAGGAATGATGGACCAAATCAGATGTGATCAAAAGGATTATCTGATTTGGAAATGGCGGCCTGACAACAACGCTCATCGCGAGAATGCGATTCGATGGGGATCGTCGCTCCGCGTAAGAGAGGGATCCGTTGCCGTTTTCGTCTATCGACAAAGGGGTGGCGAACTCATTCAGGAATATATCGAAGGCCCATTTGACAAGACCCTTGAAACATCGAACCTGCCGATAATCGCCAACCTTGTCGCGCTAGCATACGGCGGTGGGACACCTTTCCAAGCTGAAGTCTATTTCATCAACCTTGCAAAAGTGCTGCAATCTAAATTTGCAGTCAGGTACTTCGACGTCTTCGATTCTCAATACCCAGAGTTCGGGATTCCGGTCGCCGTAAGAGGAACCATCACGTATTGCATAGCCGATTACCGACGTTTCATCAAATTGCATCGTCTCGATGAATTCGATGCCGCAGACCTCCAGAATCAAATCAAAGACCACGTTGCACGCAAGGTCAAAAGCATCGTGGCGAACGTGGCCACAACGCAACAGCTCCCCATTCAACAGCTTGAAAACAAGACGGACAATATCTCCCGACTAGCAATCGAGACGCTCTCCGAAAAGCTCGATGCACTATTCGGGGTCAAACTGTCCAGCGTTGATGTCTCTGCGATTGATATCGATAAGGACAGCGATGCGTTCAAGCAACTGATGGCCGTCACCCGCGATATCACAGCCGCAACCGCTAGGGCGAAGGCCGAGGCTGATATTAAAACCATTCATGATGCCCAGCAAATAAAGATGCAGAACCTGGCAGAGCAGCTCCGCATCGAGCGTGAGGAATCTCAGTACAGCATTCACAAGCAGACTCAATCCTCCAATATGGCCGCCTATCAAATTGAGGCACAAACAGCTGTCGGCGTTGCGGGTGCAGAGGCTCTTGGTCAAAGCGGCCAAACTAGTGGCGTAACCTCAGATTCAGGATTGAACATGGCTGGAATCACAGCTGGAATAGCAATCGGAGGTGCCCTGGGGCAGAATATAGCCGGCAACATGAATAGTCTGTTGGGAGCCAGCGTTCAAACGCCGCCGCCCCTGCCCCGTGATGACTACTATGTTGCCAGTGGTAACGAAGCAACCGGCCCCTTTTCCATTCAAACGCTTCGCCAAATGAGCGTTGCGGGGTCATTGGACACTTCGACGTTGGTGTGGAAGCAAGGCATGGCCGACTGGCAATCCGCGGGAATCATTCAAGAGTTGGCGGAGTTGTTCGCCAGGCCAACAACTCCGCCACCCATCCGGCACCAAGAGAAATAGCTGAGATAGAGAAAAGGACAGCGGGCTGAAGGGACAACTCCTTCAGCCCGCTCTTTTGTTATCGATTCTCGATGCTACCAATGTTTTTGAGCTCAATGGAGATGAGGCCGTTGGGCTCGTTGACGAACTCGATGTACTCGGAGTTCGAGCCCATCTCGGCCGGGAAGCTGATCTCGATACCCGTGTCGGTACGAATCTTGTGATTACGCACGGCTGCGCGCTCAACTTGCTTGCGCTCTACGGGCACACGCTCGGGTACCTTCTCCTCGGTCAGCGCCGCACGCACGCTCTCCTTGATGACCGGCTCGTCCTCAAAGACCTCATCGACAATATCCCAAGGCGGCAGCTCCTCGTCGTCTTCGACCCTCTCGGCAACGGCGGCTTTGACCTTGGCGAGCGCTACGGCCGTGTTGGCGCCGTGCTCTTCGGCGATCTCCTCGACCACGCGCGTCACCGTGTCGATGACCTCCTTACCCGAAACGCCCGTGTCGCACTGCAACAGGCCGTCAGGAATAAGCATGCGATCCTCGCCGGCAATCTTGCGCTTCTTATCCACATAGCCGATCTCCATGGTGCTCGCGCGCACGATTGCATAGCTCGGCACCTTTTGCGAAGGGTTCGGCAGAATGGCGTAGTGACGCGCGATGTCGTTACGAACCTCGCCCTCTTCGCGACCCACCTCGTGCATGAATGCCTGCTTGGAGCCCAGCAGCATCACGGCAAACCAGCGGGCATCCTCATCATCATCAAAGTCCGCCACAAGCACGTCGGTGGACTCGGCTTTCTCGGCCTTGGTGAGCTCGGAAGAGATGAACTCCGCAATCTGCTGAGACAGGTCCACGAACTCACGCTCACCAAAGAAATAGCCCTTGAGCTCGCCGCCAAACGCAGAGTTCTCGGCAAACGTGGCACGCTTGTTGTCGGCCGAGGTACGTGCGCGGCGCAGATGCGTGGTCACGAAGTTGCGCACGGTGCGGCTCTCGATATCGAGCTCGCGCTGGCTCATGACGTTGACGGCAGAGTCAAAGTCCAGGATATGCAGGATCGCGTGATTGATTTTCATATACGGCATTCCGTTCTAGATCGATTTCGGCACGAACCAGTATAGCGGTCGAGCCTACCCCAGGCGCATCGAAGATTGGTGCATCGGGGACAAGTTGCTTTGCACCAATGGCTAACGCAGGAGCTCGGACTGCCAAGCCTCGAGCTGTTCTGCCAAACTCTTGCCGGCAGCGGGCATGTCGATCTGGGGTCGTTTGGGCAACAGTGCGCATTTAAGGATTGCCACGATGGTCTGCGAGACAATGCGTCGCGTATCCTTGTCAAAGCCTTGCGCAGCCTGGAGCATCACGGGCAGGCTCTCGCGCAGATTCCCAGCGATATCCGCAAACCGCTCAGCACGCGTAGCCTCAAACACGGAGAACAACGCGTCTACAAAACGCTCGCGCCCGCTAGGTGACACTGCAAGCAGCATCTCGCGAATGGAGCCATCAACGTATCGAGCACCGGCGGACAGGCGCTCACAGTACACGAAGTCGCGACCATCAACCACCCAGCTAAAGGGATTGTGCTGCAGCAGGCTGAACTCGGTGCTCTCAACGATGGCATAGTCCTCCTGTGTCTCGAACATCATGCCAAAAATAGAAGACTGGGGCAGCGTCTTGTCGATACGGCCGGATAGGCCAGCAAAGGCGTTGCCGTTCAGAAACTCCTCGACGAACCCCGGACCATCATGGGAATACGCCCGTTCGATTCGCTCACGGGCGACATCGGAGCACATCGCCGCACCGTACACCGCAAGGTTTCCGCCCTTAGAATGACCTCCGCACAAAAGCGGCCCGTCGATCGCATCCGCCGCGTCGTCCACATAACGCGCCGCGGATTCCTGGGCCGGCACAGGACACCGGAACGCCATGTTAAAGTCCTCTTTCCAGCCCACAATCGTGCTGTCGGTCCCCCGGAAGGAAAGATAACTAAACCCCGCCGGAAACCGGAACGCCATGGCTGCAAACTGCTCTGTCGCCACCACATCGCTCACGGCACGATAGCCGCAAACGCGCACGCCACGGTAGCGAGGGCTTGCTGCCACGACCTCCAACAAGGCACGGCTCCCCTCTGGATTCCACAAATCGCCAATCATGTCCTGATAGCACTCGGCACGCAGCAGCTCACGCACGTCCAGCCCCCGCCAGCCGGTCAGTTCGGGCATATCCCCCGGCAAGCGCAAATAGGACAGCCATGCAAAGACCAGACTGTCCACCGAACAGAACGGCCGCTCGTCAAACGACTCAAATGCCGTCTGGGCATAGGTCAAAAAGTTAGGCGAATCAGACATGGCCCCTCCATCAACAATGGTGCAAAGTAACCTGTCCCCTTTGCACCAAAAAGGCGCCCGAGCCGCAGGGGCTCAGGCGCCTTCATTGTAGCTTGTTGCCTCAACAAGTCTGATTTAGCAGGAGAAATCGACGCTGTCGATGATGCCCTTGAGTGCTTCGGCAGAAGTGTTGAGCTCGCTCTTTTCGTCCTCGTTCAGCGGCACGGGGACGCGGCAGACAACGCCGTCGCGGCCAACGACGGTCGGCATGGAGATGGCAAGATCGGACAGGCCGTACTCGCCCACCATAAGCGAGGAGACAGGCAGAACGGTCTGCTCATCGCGCATGACGGCAGTGCAGATGCGCTTGACGGCCATGGCGACGCCGTAGTAGGTGGCGTGCTTCTTCTCGATGATGGTGTAGG
>CABQHZ010000056.1 GCA_902464175.1 uncultured Collinsella sp.
CATCCTATTCAAATACAACAATTTTGTTAGTCTTGGTTAACTTTTAAGCTTAAAACGGGTATCCTTTGCGGCGTCAAGCAAACGGCACGCACACCGTGCCAGATCAAGGAGGCCCCTATGGCGCACCAAGCAGACCAGCAGACGATGCAACTCGTCCTTATCCGTCACGGAGAGTCCGAGTGGAACAAGCTCAACCTGTTCACCGGCTGGACCGATGTCGAGCTCACCGACACGGGCCGCGAAGAGGCGGCGGCAGGCGGCCGCGCCCTCAAAGAAGCCGGTTTCGACTTTGACGTCTGCTACACTTCGCGCCTCAAGCGCGCAATCCACACCCTCAACATCGTGCTCGGCCAAATGGATCGCGAGTGGCTACCCGTCATCAAATCCTGGAAGCTCAACGAGCGCCACTACGGTGCGTTGCAGGGTCTCAACAAGGCCGATGCCGCCGCGGAGCACGGCGACGAACAGGTGCTCATCTGGCGCCGCTCCTTCGATGTCTGCCCGCCGGCGCTCGAGCCGGGCGACAGTCGCGACCCCCACACCCAGGAGCAATACCGTGATGTCGCGCCCGATCAGCTGCCCTATACCGAGTGCCTCAAGGACACGATCGCCCGCGCCTGGCCCTATTTCGAAGACGAGATTCGCCCCCAGATGCTCGCCGGCAAGCGCGCACTCATCGCCGCGCACGGCAACTCCCTGCGCTCACTCGTCATGAAGCTCGAGCACCTCACGCCCGAGGAGATCCTCAAGGTCAACATCCCCACCGGCGTGCCACTCGTCTACACCTTCGATACCGATTTCAACGTCCTCGACAAGCGCTACATCGGCGACCCGGCAACCATCGCCGCCAAGATCGACGCCGTGGCCAATCAGGGCAAAGCGCACAAGTAGCCCCAACCCAAATCCGACGCGTGGCGCCGCACGACCCAGATGCGACGTCACGCCGCCCATACACAGGAGCGCACCATGCTCAACCATCTCAAACAACACTTTGGTTCCCGGCGCACCGGCGGTCACGGAGGCCTAGACATTGCGCGGCATATCGGCCCCGGGCTGCTCGTGACCGTCGGCTTTATCGACCCGGGCAACTGGGCCTCCAATATGGCCGCGGGCTCGCAGTTTGGCTACGCGCTGCTGTGGATCGTCACGCTGTCCACGATTATGCTCATTGTGCTGCAGCACAACGCGGCGCACCTGGGTATCGCCACGGGCGTCTGCCTTGCCGAGGCCACGACACGTTACCTCCCCCGCTTCGTTGGACGCACGGTGCTCGCCAGCGCCTATCTCGCGACCATCGCCACCGCCATGGCCGAAGTCCTGGGCGGCGCGATTGCCCTTCAAATGCTCTTTGGGCTGCCCGTGCGCGCGGGCTGCGTCATCGTGGCGGCAGTATCGATGGCGATGCTCATGACGAACTCCTACAAGCATGCCGAACGCTGGATCATCGCCTTCGTAGGCGTGGTAGGACTCTCGTTTTTGGCCGAGCTTGCACTAGTCAAGGTCGACTGGCCGCAAGCCGCCGCAAGCTGGATCACGCCTAGTATGCCCACTGGCTCTGCCGCGATTATCGTGAGTGTCCTGGGTGCGGTCGTTATGCCACACAACCTTTTTCTGCACTCCGAGGTCATCCAATCCATGCACTTCGAAGGCCAAGGCGAGCAGGTTATCGAAGAACGTCTGCGCTACGAGCTCTTTGACACGCTCTTTTCGATGGGCGTGGGCTGGGCAATCAACTCGGCCATGGTCATCCTGGCCGCAACGACCTTCTTTGCGCACGGCATGGTCGTAGACGACCTCGCCGTCGCAGCGGCCACGCTCTCCCCCATTCTGGGCCCGGCAAGCTCGGCCATCTTTGCCGTGGCGCTGCTGTTTGCGGGCCTCTCGAGTAGTGTGACGGCGGGTATGGCGGCAGGCACCATTACCGCGGGCATGTTCGACGAGGAATACGACATACACGACCGACATTCCTCAATCGGGGTGGCGACCTGTTTCGTCGGCGCAGTGACGGCGTGCCTAGTCGTCCCAAATCCTTTTGAAGGTCTCATCTGGAGTCAGGCACTGCTGTCGCTTCAGCTGCCGATTACGGTCTTTGTGCTCATACGACTCACCAGTTCACGCCGCGTCATGGGCAAATACGCCAATTCGCGCCCGCTCAACGCACTGCTTGTAGGGATTGGTGCCATCGTGACGGTTCTCGATGTCGTGTTGTTGACAGGGATGTAATGGGACGGGGCACCTACCCAGGCAAACGTCTCGATCTGTAACATCTAGACCCGCTTTTGATGTCTAGATGTTACAGATCGAGACAAAAGGTCGGCCGGACTCACAACAGACAGGATCGGCCAACAGCAACCGTGATCCCTTGGGGACGGAGGAAAAGGGCCCCGGCCGAGAATTCGACCGAGGCCCTTGGACAGAGCTATGCGTTGATACAAGCCGTGTGTCTGCGAGCTACTCCTCGACGAGCTCAAACTGATCGGGACCGACGCCGCACACCGGGCACACGTAATCTTCGGGCAGCTCGGGCGTATCGACCTCAACCTCGTAACCGCAAACGGTGCACACGAACTTATACGTCTTCTTCTCCTCAGCCATGATGTTCTCCTTTCGAACGCGACTGGTGATGTACTTCATTTATCAGTATAGATTCTCAATAATATAATGCAAGTATTTTTAAAACATTTCTAGCCTTGATACGAGGACGCCTTCGGAGGCGTCTTGCCCTTCAGGACCTTATGGTAGTAATCGTAGGTGAGCGGCGTCTCGTCACTCAAGCGCTCGGCATCCTCGACCTCGCCGATAAACAGCAGATGCGTGCCAACATCCACAGTGTCGATCAAATGGCAGCTAAACAGGGCCGCCGCGTGCTCGGGCACATAGGGCATGCCCAGAGCCGTCTCGCGGGTCTCGTATTTGGCAAACTTGTCATAATCGCTGCTGGTGCGGAACCCAAAGTTACCGATGTAGAGCATATCGGCGGTCTGATCGATCACGGTCAGCGCGAACGCTTTGGCCGAAGCGATGACGCCCGAGGTGACGTTGTCCTTGTTCACTGCAACCGAAATGCGCGGCGGCATGGACGTCACCTGCACCGCTGTGTTGATGACGCAGCCGGCACGCAGCCCGTCTGCCGCGGAGCTCACCACGTACAGGCCGCTCGGCATGGTAAAGAACGCAGTTTTGTCCATAACGATCACTCCCCTAACCCGGGTTGAAACCTCATGGATGTATGTACCCACAAAAAAGGCAGCGCCCATAACGGACGCCGCCTTTGAAACATATGTGTCAGAACAGTAAGAAAGATGAGACACCCGCAGTTGCGGTGAAATAGGGACTGAATAGCCCCTCAAACAGGCAAAACAGTCCGTATTCCACCGCAACTTATGAAGGACGGTCAGCGGTTGCGTTCCTTGAGGGCGCGGTCGATCTCGCGTTGGACATCGCGCTTGGCCATGTCCTCGCGCTTGTCGTAGAGCTTCTTGCCGCGACCCAGGCCCAGCAGCAGTTTTACGCGACCGTCGGTATTAAAGTAGAGCTCCAACGGAACCAGCGCATAACCACGGTTGCGAAGTTTGCCGTCAAGAAAGTCGATCTCCTTGCGGTGCAGCAGCAGACGGCGCCGACGGTCGGGATCGCGATTCCACACGCCACCATGGCTATAAGGGTGGATATGCAGGCCGACGAGCCAGCACTCACCGCCACGAATCAGTGCGAAGGTATCGGTAATCTGGCACGCGCGCTCGCGAATCGACTTGACCTCGGTACCGCTCAGCTCAATACCGCACTCAAACGTCTCATCGATAAAGTACTCGTGATGTGCCGAGCGATTCTTGGAAATGAGCTTGCGCTCGCGCTTACTGGGCATCGCCGGCCTCCTTGGCGCCATCGGCGTTTGAGCCCGCAGCCTCGCGCTTTGCCCTGCGCTCGGCATTAAGCTCGGCATCGCTCTCGCGCACCAGCTTGATAATCGCCGCACATGCCTCCTCGCCCACCAGGTCGCGGGCACGGACCGTCAGACGCGTAGCCTCCTGCTTGTCGCCGTCGCTTGCAGCATCGGTCGCGCACATGATCAGGCAGATGGCGATCTCGGCCGAAGGCGAGGTCGGCACGCCCTGCAGGGCGAGCTCACCCATCACATGGTCGTCACTCTCGTCCGCGGCATCCGGATAGGTGGTATGGATCTTGTTGAGCAGGCGCGTCGTATGCGCATCATTGGGCGCCAGGCGCAGCGCCAGACGCGCGCAGCCCACGGCAGCCGAAATGTTCTCGGTCTCGGGCTCCAAGAAGTACTGACCCAAATTGGTGTAGGCGCGTGCGGCGCACTTACCGTCGCTCGCGCGCTCCAGCACCGAGAACGAGAGCGATGCCCACTCCTGCTTGTCCTCGAGCGCGCGGAACAGCTCTGCCAAGTCCAAGCGATAGTTGCAGTTCATGGGATCCCAACGCACAGCCTGCATCAGGGCATTCCGAGCACTCACATAATCCTGCTGGCGAATGTAGGCAAACGCCATGTCGGAGTACAGACGGTCAAAGGGAACCTCGACCTGCACCAGCTCGCGCGGATCCTTCTCCACACGGCGATAGGCCAGGCGCTCAAACTTGCTGTCGAAGCTAAAGTACTGGCGCTTCTCCTCCGTCTTGCACTCAGCGTCGATATACTCCTCGGCGAGCTCCACCAGACGCTCAAGCAGCGGCGTCGCCGTAGCCAGGTCGCCCTGCGCCAGATAGTTCTCGGCATACGTGATGTCTTCCAAGCTGATAGGCAGGTCCATGACAACTCCTCGGTCCGGGCGGCAGACTCAACGCGCGCCTTAAATATCGGTCAATACACAAAACCCGGGTCTCTTACGAGGCCCGGGCGTTCAATTTTGGTAGCCCGTACCAGATTCGAACTGGTGATCTCCGCCTTGAGAGGGCGGCGTCCTAAACCGCTAGACGAACGGGCCATATGTAGCAAATGCAATGGCTGGGATGGAGGGAGTCGAACCCCCATTGACGGAACCAGAATCCGCTGTCCTGCCATTAGACGACATCCCAATGACTGCATCGCTGCGCTCGGCTGTGCCTTTGCGCAAGAAAGAAATATACGGGAAGTCCGGCCGTGACGCAAGCCCCAATTTTGACTTTTTTGAAATTCAGTCAAATACGGCCAACACGTGAAGGACCTGTGAAGTCGACCGCTGCACACGAAGGACAAAACGCCGCGAGCGGTAGCCGTCAACCGTTGGCAGATTCTACCGCGAAAACGATAGCACCAGGCAACACAATCGAAGTATCAATGATCACGTAGATATCGAGGCGCCATGGACGAAGAGCTTGATTACCTATGGGAGACCCTGGGCCTCGAGATCACTGCTGACCTTTGGCCCGAACGGGACAAAATCCATCCCACTCTGCGCCCCGCCATCACGGTGATGCAGGCAAAATACCGCCGTGCATCCTTTTTGATCATGCGGATGTCATGGCACGCAGGACTCCCCGACCTCAAGCGCATCCAGGCAAGCTTGGTCGAGTTGTCCGGCATGCCGACCGTCATATCCGAGACACACCTGGAGCAGCGCCAACGCGAGCGACTGCAGCAGCAACGCATTCCCTTTATCTGTCCCGGCGTTCAGGCATATCTGCCCTTTATGGACGAGGAGTACTGGAGCGGTACGCCCAACAAACATGTAAAGGTCTACGAGCCACACGAGTGGGCACAGCTGGAGGACTGATTAAAGCAACGCCTCGGTCCAAGCCGCTTCCCTAAAGCCGGGAATCGCAAAGTCGTCGCCCACCAACAGCGGACGCTTGACCAGCATGCCGTCGGTCGCCAGCAGCTCGTAGCACTCCCGATCCGTCATGCCCGCATCCAGACGCGCCTTCAGGCCCAGCTCTCGATATTTCATGCCCGACGAATTAAAGAAGCGCCGCACCGGCAGCCCCGAACGAGCAATCCAGGTCGCAAGCTCATCGGCCGTGGGATTGTCCGTAACGATATCGCGGTCGACATACTCGACCCCATGCTCGTCCAACCACGCCTTGGCCTTTTTACAGGTCGAGCACTTGGGATATTCAACAAACAGTACGGTCATGGGAATCCTCCGAATATAGATCGGCCAACGCAGGCACACGCCACACGAGGCGCCTTCGCATGATGGGCCAATTGTAGCCCACGGGTCACACACTAAACGAACCGTACCCCGAATCCGCGTTTGATGAACGGCAGCAGCTCCATTGCCTCGGGCGTGATATGACCCGCAACGTTCATGCGCTCGTCACCGGGAAGATCGACCCGCGCAATCTCAAGCTCGCCTTCGTAGCGCCCATAGCCGCTATTGCTCACAGCGATCGATCCCGCCTTTCGAAACAGGCCGGCACCAGCATCCGTCGGCACGGAATCCGGCTTAAGCGTCGTACGCGATTCCTGAGACCTAAAGATGAGGGTGCTCGAATCGGGCCGGTCGTGATGAATCTGCCCACGTACATAGGCATAACCGGGCTCAAGCTCGCAATGCACGTCCACGTATCCGGCGGAAACTTGAGCAAACTGCGCCCAGCCCGCATCGGAAAGATCGGGGTCGCCGACCAACACAATGTCGCAATCGGCGCCATGTGCAAGCTCAAGCATATTGAGAGCAACCTTTGACGCGCGACCGCGCTGCGCCTCGACCGTCGGCAGTCCCTCGAATACCGGCCCGCGAACGTTGGCATCGCCCGGCACAAAAGCCATGATTTCAAAGCCGAGCGCCGCAAGACGAAGATTCGTGCGACCAACGTCCTCAAGCGAAAGACCGGTATAAGGCTTGGGGTAAAAATTGTGGCAGGCGGCAAAACGAGTCACATCGGCACCGGCCTCACGCCACGATGCGATTTCATCAGAACTCACCGTCGATGCATTGACCACAATGCGAAATACACCGGACAGCTCCGCGACCCGCTGGGCGCTAAAGCCATAGTCCAAACGAAGGTATTCCAACCCCAGATCGCGCAGGTCCTCGATGCGCTCAAGCCCGAGCAAATCGCACGTGCGCGGCCCCACATCGGCGATGAGCGCAATGCCGCGGGCGGAAAGCAGCGACAGCACATGACGGACCTTATCGGCATACGCCGCTCCCCCATCCTCGGGAATATGCAGCGAGGTAAACGCATAGCGTGCACCCGCCGCGGCACCACGCTCAATCGTCCGCTCAATATCCTGCAGAGGGCTGGAAAGATAAATCGAAATACCCGTTTTCACGCTTCAACGCTCCTTTAAAAAAGGCCGGCGGAGCAGTTAGCCCCGCCGGCACAACCATAGCATCAAGAAATCTGCCGCGCGCCGCGAGCCCTGAGCAACACGGCTCGCGATATCAAACTATTCGCCAAAAAACTCGTTGATCTTCTGCTCGTCCACGCCAAAGAACCACGTCAGGACAAAGCCGGCGACATAGGCAAGCAGCATAGCGGCAACGTAGCCGAGCTGCTGACCAGGAACGACGATCAACAGGCCAAACAGACCGGAAACACCCTGGGAAACCGTGCCGATGTGAAGCAGCGCTGCAAGCGCGCCGCCAAATCCGGCACCCAGGCAGGCCGTCACAAACGGACGAACGAGCGGCAGCGTAACGGCATACATCAGAGGCTCGCCCACGCCCAGGATGCCAACGGGGATGGACTCGGCGACATACTTCTTGAGCTTGGCGTTCTTGGTCTTAAAGTACAGCGCCAAACCGGCACCGACCTGGCCGCCGCCAGCCATCATAAGGATGGGCAGCAGGTAATTGATGCCCTTGGTAGCGCCGTCGGGATCGTTGAGCATAGCGTGGATCGGCGTGAGCGCCTGATGCAGGCCGACGGACACCAGCGGCAAGAAGCCTGCCGACAGGATATAGCCGCCCAGGACGCCCAGCTTCTCGAAGATAAAGGTGAGGACGCTAAAGATGGCAGTCGTCAGCCATGCGCCAACCGGCTGGATGACGAGCATCAGAGCAAAGGCGCCGATGATGAGCACCAGCAGCGGGGACAAGAACGTGTCGAGCGCGTTGGGCATAACCTTGCGAATCTGACGCTCCATCCAGGCAAAAAATGCGCCAGCGATAAGAGCCGCGATCATGCCGCCCGCTGCGGGGTTGTACTGCGCATTGGTGAGCGGCAGCAAGATGGCAGTGGCAGGATCGGCCGCGCCAGGCGCAAGCAGGGGCATGGCACTGTTGGCAATACACATCATGCCGGCGATGCCGCCCAGCGCAGCGGAGCCGCCAAACTCACGTGCCGCGTTATAGCCCACCAAGATGGGCAGATAGGCAAACAGGGCCCAGCCCATGGAGCGAATGCCCTGGTACCACCACTCGCCTGCAAGCGCGCCTGCCGTCGAGACGTTAATGACGTTGCAGATACCGTTGATGAGGCCAGCCGCAATGATGCCGGGAAGCAGGGCAACGAAGACATTGGAAATCTTCTTGAGGAAGGCCTGAACCGGCTTGGACTCGTACTTTGCCTTCTGCGCGGCCTTGTTTGTGGCCGCAGCGTCGACCACGCTCTCGTCAGCAACGCCTTTCGCAAGGCCGGTGAGCTTGGAGAACTCCTCGAGCACCTTATTCACCTTGCCCGGACCCAGCACGATCTGCATCGTGTCGTCCTCGACCAGGCCCATCACGCCGTCGAGTGCCTTAATACCCTCCGTGTCGACGTTGCCCGTGTCTTTGACGGTCACGCGCAGGCGCGTCATGCACGCCGCGTTTGCCAGCACGTTGTCTTTACCGCCCAAAAGGTCCAGCAGCTTTTGAGCCAGCTCTTTGTTCGTCATAACTCCTCCTTGTATTGGGTATCTCGTCTGGATGTCATATCAGCTCACGCCGCGCACCTATTGGGCATCGGCATCGCTCTTCTCATGGCTACTCACCGCAGCACGGACATGGCCTCGCGCTCGCTCAAGAGCTACCGCAGCCTGCTCGGCATCGCAGTCCAGCAGTACCGAGACAATAGCGGTTTTTACGTGGCCGCCGGCATCTGCAAGTGCCTGAATAGCGCACTCGCGCGTGCAGCCGGTCGCCTCCATCACGATGTTCTGGCCGCGCACCACCAACTTCTCGTTCGTCTGCTGCACATCGACCATCAGGTTTTGGTATACCTTGCCGATCTTGACCATGGCACCGGTCGAAATCATGTTGAGAATGAGCTTTTGAACCGTTCCCGCCTTGAGCCTCGTTGAGCCGGTCAGTACCTCGGGACCGGGCACGGGTTCAATGGCAAGATCTGCGCTCTCCCCGATCTTCGACCCTTGGTTGCAGGCAATTGCAATGGTCTTGCACCCAGTTGCCTTGGCGTACACAAGGCCGCCCACCACATAGGGAGTACGACCGCTTGCCGCCAGACCAACGACAAGATCCTTGTCCGAGAGTCCACGCCCCCGCAGGTCGCTCGCGCCAAGCTCCTCGCTGTCTTCGGCACCTTCGACAGCCTTGATAAACGCCGTCTCGCCTCCGGCAATGAGCCCGACAATCAGATCGGGTGACACGCCAAACGTGGGCGGACACTCCGAAGCGTCGAGTACGCCCAGACGACCGCTGGTGCCTGCGCCCATGTAAAAGACGCGCCCGCCGCGCTCGAGTGCCTCAGCAGCCCAGTCGATTGCCGTGGCAACCTGGGGCAGCACTTTTGTGACCGACTGGACGGCACGAAGATCCTCATCGTTCATCGTCGTGACGATCTGCAGCGATGTCATCGTATCGAGGTTCATTGACCTTTGATTACGCTGTTCGGTCGTGAATTTTGTTAAATCGAGCATTTCATTCACCTCATCTTTCCTGTTTCTCGATGTAGTTTTGCTTAATGACATGCGTCGCTCGTTCGTAGTCGCTGGCAACGTAAGCAGCGTACAGGGCATCGACAACCATAAGCTGGGCCATACGCGAAGCCATGGCACCGCTGCGGACCAAGGGCTCACTCGCAGCGACGCCGAGCACGGCATCGGCCATGGTGGCAAGCTTGGATGATCCATCTACTTTGGTCACGGCCACAACGGGACAGTTGTGACGTTGGGCCTCGGCGGCGCAGTCCAGCACCTCTTGCGTCAAGCCCGAGTAGCTAAAGGCGATTGCCATATCGCCCTCATGCATGTTCTTGGCACACAAGAGCTGATCATGCCAGTCGTCGTACAGATGGCACTCTTTGTCGACACGCATGAGCTTTTGCGCCAGATCGTGCGCGACCAAACGAGAGGCACCGATACCGAACAGATTGACCGCACGTGCCCGCTTAAGATAGGCCGCACATCGCTCCAAGACGGTGTAATCGAGCGTTCGCGCCGTCGCTTCGATCGTGCGCACGTTGCTTTTCATCACCTTCCCCACGATACGTTCGACGCTGTCATCCATGGAGATGTCCTCGAGGGCAACGTCTTTCTTGTCACCCAAGAGCGCCAGCTCGGCAATCAGTTCGCGCTGGAACTCCTTGTAGCCCGCAAAACCCAAGCGCTTGCAAAAGCGCAAAATGCTCGAGGGCGAGGAGAACGTGACATCGGCAAGACCGCGGACGGACAGCCCGACTACCTCGTGCGGATGAGCGCTTACATATGCGATGACATTGCGTTCCGCCGGGCTCGCACTGAGCTCACGCTCGCGAAGCCGCAAAAGCAATCCGTTTGCCATCTCAAACACCTCCGTTGAGAAGAATTAAAGACCAACGAACGATTCGTACCGGATACAAACAGCTTTTGCGGTACATTGTGCCGCATCGTGGCGCACAAAGGGCGAGCGTTCTACCGCTCGCCCCTCAAATCCGACCGCTCGGAAATACGCGCGACACAAAATAATTCAACAAGGTCGCATTATCAGAAACGGGTTTGTTACCGGCTAGCGCCTCGCATGGGCGCCGATCGGCCGAGTCGCATGGCGCACCAACGCCGCTGCCAGCAATACCAACAGCAT
>CABQHZ010000057.1 GCA_902464175.1 uncultured Collinsella sp.
GCGAGATCACCGGGATCTCGGGGTGGCCGCTCTCGCGCAGGGCCTTGCGGATGAGTGCGATGTAGTTGGTGGCACGGCAGCCGCCGCCGGTCTGGCTGATGACCACGGCCGTCTTGGACAGGTCGTACCGACCGCTCTCGATGGCCTCCATGATCTGACCCGTCACCAGGATCGACGGATAGCAGATGTCGTTGTTCACGTAGCGCAGGCCGGCCTCGACGGCGTCGTGGTCGGTCGAGGGCAGCAGCTCCAAGTTGTAGCCGGCACCGCGGAACACCTCTTTGACTAGGTCAAAGTGGATCGGCGCCATCTGCGGGCACAGGATGGTGTAGCCCTCGTCGCGCATCTGCTCGGTAAAGGGCACCTTGGGCCACGCGGTCGAAGCACTCTCGCGCTGAGCCTCAAACGTGTACTTGCGGCTCGCGAACGCGGGGGCATCCGTGGAGGGTGCCACCGGCGCGGCATCGCCCTGCTCGTAGGCCTCGCCCGCGGCCGTGGCCTCGGCCAAGCGCTCGGCCTCCTGGTCCTTGAGCGCGGCCATGAGCGAGCGGATGCGGATGCGCGCGGCGCCCAGGTTGGACACCTCGTCGATCTTGAGCACGGTGTAGATCTTGCCGCTGGCCTCAAGGATTTCCTGCACCTGGTCGGTGGTCAGGGCGTCCAAGCCGCAGCCGAAGGAGTTGAGCTGGATCAGGTCCAGGTCGTTGCGCATCGTCACAAAACGGGCGACGGCGTACAGGCGGCTGTGGTACATCCACTGGTCGACGACGCGGATCGGGCGCTCGGGCTTCACGAGATGCGCGAGCGAATCCTCGGTAAAGACCGCAAAGCCAAAGCTCGAGATAAGCTCGGGCAGGGCGTGGTTGATCTCGGGGTCGTTATGGTAGGGACGACCGGCGAGCACGATGCCGTGACCGCCGTGGTCCTCGACCCACTTAAGAGCCTCCTCGCCCATGGTCTGGATGTCCTCGTGGAAGCGCGCATCGGCCTCAAAGGCAGCGTTGACGGCGGCGTCGACCTCGGAGCGCGTGATCTTGGGTCCACACACGCGACCGCGACCAGCCTCGGCATCGGCCACGCGGTCGACGGCGAGCACCTGGTACAGGCGGCGCTTGAGCTCGGTCTTGTCGTGATAGGGCACAAACGGATACAGGAACTCGATGTTCTGCTCGCGGATCTCGTCGATGTTGAGCGCCAGCGCCGTGGGGTAGCTCATGACGATAGGGCAGTTGTAGCAGTTACCGGCCGTCGGGTCCTCTTTGCGCTCCCAGCGCACGCACGGCATCCAGATAAAGTCGACGTCGCGGTCGATAAGGTTCATCACGTGACCGTGGCTCATCTTGGCCGGATAGCACACGCTCTCGGACGGCATGGACTCGATGCCCGCCTGGTAGGTCTTCTTGCTCGACTGGTCGGACAGCTGCACGCTAAAGCCCAGGCGCGTAAAGAACGCGTGCCAGAAGGGGTAGTTCTCGTACATGTTGAGTGCGCGCGGGATACCCACGGTGCCGCGCGGGGCCTCGTCGGGGCTCAGCACCTCGCGGTTAAAGAGCAGCTCGTTTTTCTTTTTGAAGAGGTTGGGGGCCTCGGTCTTCTGCTTTTTGTGGCCGGCGCCCTTCTCGCAGCGGTTGCCGGTGATAAAGCGCCTGCCGCCGCCAAAGTCGTTGACGGTAAGCTGGCAGTTGTTGGAGCAGCGACCGCAGCGGACGTGCTTTTGCGTCACGGTGAGGTGCGCGATGTCCTCGGCCGAAAGAATGGTCGAAGTGCCGTCGGCGCCGGCGCGATCGCGGGCGAGCAGGGCCGCACCGTAGGCGCCCATGCAGCCGGCGATGTCGGGACGCACGGCATGAACGCCCGTGAGCTGCTCAAATGCGCGCAGTGTGGCGTCGGACATAAAGGTGCCACCTTGGACGATTACCTGGCTGCCGATCTCCTTGGGGTCGCGCAGCTTAATGACCTTGAACAGGGCATTCTTGATGACGGAATAGGACAGGCCGGCCGCGATGTCGCCCACCGTGGCGCCTTCCTTTTGCGCCTGCTTGACGCGCGAGTTCATAAAGACCGTGCAGCGACTGCCCAGGTCGACGGGGGCCTTGGCATGGATGGCGGCATCGGCAAACGCGCGCACGTCCATGTTCATAGAGACGGCGAAGCTCTCGATAAAGCTACCGCAACCCGACGAACAGGCCTCGTTGAGCATGATGTGCTCGATCACGCCGTCCTTGACGCGCAGGCACTTCATGTCCTGGCCGCCGATGTCCAGGATAAACTCGACGCCGGGCAGGAATGCCTTGGCGCCGCGCAGGTGCGCAACGGTCTCGATTTCGCCCGAGTCGGCCTTGAGGGCCTCGATGAGCAGCGCCTCGCCGTAGCCCGTGGTGGTCACGTGGCCGATGGTGCAGCCGGCGGGGATGTGGTTGTAGAAATCGGCCATGATGACCTTGGCCGTGCCCAGGATGTCGCCGTTGTTGTTGCCATACCAGGTGTGCAACAGCTGGCCGTCCTCGCCCACGAGCGCGGCCTTCATGGTGGTGGAACCGGCATCGATGCCGATGAACACGCGGCCGGTGTAGCCGTCGAGCTTGCCCTTGGGGACAACCTCGGTGTCGTGGCGACCCTTGAACTCAGCAAAGTCCTCATCGGTGGCAAAGAGCGGATCCAGGCGCTCGACCTCGGCACCCTGTGTGTCACCCAGGCTGTCGATGGCCTCGATAAGCTGCGGGAACGTGCTGAGCTTGTTGGACTCGTGCGCCATGGCAGCGCCGCTCGCCACAAACAGGTGGGCGTTTTGGGGCACAATGCGGTGCTCCTCGTCCAGGTTGAGCGTGAGGTAGAAGCGGTGGCGCAGCTCGGAGAGATACTGCAGCGGGCCGCCCAGGAAGGCGACGTTGCCGCGGATGGGACGGCCGCACGCCAGGCCCGAGATGGTCTGGGTCACGACGGCCTGGAAGATGGAGGCGGCCACGTCCTCGGGACGGGCACCCTCGTTGAGGAGCGGCTGCACATCGGTCTTGGCAAAGACGCCGCAGCGACTGGCGATAGGATAGATGGTGGTGGCGTTGGCCGCGAGCTCGTTGAGGCCGCTCGCGTCGGTGTGCAGCAGAGTGGCCATCTGGTCGATGAACGCGCCCGTGCCGCCGGCGCAGGTGCCGTTCATGCGCTGCTCGATGCCGTTATCGAAGTAGATGATCTTGGCGTCCTCGCCGCCCAGCTCGATGGCGACATCGGTGGCCGGGATAAGGGTCTCGACGGCGCGTTTGCTGGCGATGACCTCCTGGACAAACTCCAGGTCGAGCCACTGGGACAGCAGCAGGCCGCCCGAGCCGGTAATGGCGCAGGTCATCTGGGCCGTCGGCAGCACGGTCGCAGCGCCCTCGAACAGGTCGCGGGCGCAGGCACGGACGTCGGTGTGGTGGCGCTGGTACTTGGCGTAGACGATCTGGTTGTCGTCGTTGAGCACGGCGAGCTTGACGGTGGTGGAGCCCACGTCGATGCCCAGGTGCAGGTTGCCGCGGGCGTTCTCGGGGTTGAAGATCGCGCCTTCGGGGGCGTGGGCGGCGGCTACGGGCTCAGTAGCGGTAGCGGGCTCGGCGGCGACGGGCGTCTCCCCTGCCACGTTCTTGGCATCGGCAACTGCCTCGGCAACTTTCTCGACAGCAGCGGTCGCGGCCTTCTGCGCGGCATCCACCACGGCGGGCGCGGCCTCGCGCGCGGCAGCAACCATACGGTCCTTAATGCCCTCGACGAGTTTACTCATTGTCTCTCCTCTTAGTTGTTGGACTCGACGGCTGCGGCGGTGTCGGCCGCGTCCTCGAGCTGCAAGTTCAATAGCTTCATGCCGTATTCCGGCACGTTGATATCGATGGGTTGTCCATACAGGTCACCAGGGCGCACAAAAGCGAGCACCGTCATAATGCGCGCCATGGCCTCGGGCGATTCGGTGAGCCCACGCTCAAACCAGCGCTGGAGCAAACCGACCTCGGCGCTCACGACGTAGGTGACGTAGTAGTCAAAGAACGTGCCCAGTGCCAGGCCCAAAATGCCCGTCTGCGCACGCGGCACCACAGCCTCACGCGCGGTGTCGATGATTCTTTTAATGAAGGCCTGGTCGCCGCCCGGACCCAGTAGCGCACCGATTAAGTCGCGGTTGGCCGCAAGATAACGCAGCAGCTCAACCGAACCGGGCGCCGGCTCGAGCTCATCGATATTGTGATAGAGATCGGGCAGCTGAGCTGCGGTGATGAGCTCAATGCGCTCACGGATCTCGGCCAGCAAGCCGTCCTCGATTTGATTGATAAAGTCGGGGATATCGCGGTAGTGCGAATAGAACGTGCGGCGCGTAAGGCCGGCACGCTCGGTGAGCGACGCGACATTAATGCGCGAAAGGTCGCCGCTTTCGGCAAGCTCGCTGGCAAGTGCCTGGCGAAGGGCACGCTGCGAGCGAAGGGACCGGCGATCGCATTTCTCGAGCTGGGACAAGCGTCCTCCTTGTTACTCAGCCTGTGCGCTATTGCACAGTGCGAGTATTATTGCACACCGTGTGCATCAACACGTAAAGGCAATATTTGGAATGTGACAAAGGGGCTGTCCCTTTGTCACAACCCGCCTGGCTTTTGGAGCGGCATTACCGATTGTCCAAAATGTCATTCGTGGGTAGAATAGTGTCGACGGCAGCCCAAGTTGTAGCTGGCTGGGCAGCGCCGTTGCGTGGATTAAGGGGTCAACGCCTTAGCGGCGGCGACCCCTCTTTCGTTGCTTCGAACGTTGCTTGAGTGCCTCGGAAAGTCCGATAAGCGTCGTGAGGAGCGAGGCCAAAGCGGTCAGGAGCCTCACGAAATCAATCAAATCGGTCATGGGCATCACCTCCCATCAGATGGAGGGCGCTGCCCGGCACATGGAACTGCCGTCAACGATACCGATTCTATCAAAGCGCAGTTAGATATGCGAATGTTTGTTCGCATTTCAGAAGATCGGAGCTCGGGTATGGCGAAGGAGCAGTTCCTTTGCCATACCCGAGCTTGTCGCCGAACTGCCAACTACATTCTTCGAGTTATTCGGCCACGCTACTGGTTTTGTATAAATGCACCGCCGGGATTATCTGAGGGTTTTTGTCCTTATTTGAGCGTATACATGCCCATTTGCGCACTTACGCCACCGAATCAAACACCATTAGAGGCATGAATGTTCCCGAGAGGGCATCTTTAGCCATTTAACGACCTCCGACAGGCCGAATAACTCGAGATTTGTTGGTGGCGAAAGCGTAACAGTCCTATACGCCAAAAGCCGGTATCTCCCATGTGGCAAAGGGACTGTCCCTTTGTCACATTATTCGATGATGGTGCGGGAGTTTTGCTTGTGCATGGTGGCGAGCATGTGTTTGGGGACGGCGTGGACCATGCAGCTGCCGATGGTCGCGCTCGCGGCGGCTTTAGCTGCATCGCTTGCGTTTTTGGTCGCGTAGCTGTGGCGGAAACGCTTGAGCATGGCGATGTCGTTGCCGCCGTCTCCATAGACCGCGACCTCGTCCTCGGCAATACCGTAGTAGCCCGCCAGCCAGGCCACGCTCTCGCCCTTGTTGCATGCCACGTCCGTGATCTCGAACATCACCGGATCGAACGGCGCGTTGACCACACGGTCCGAGCGCTCGGCAAGATAGGCCTTAAGGTCACGCTCCAGCTCGGGCGAGGTCACGCGACAATTGATCTTGCATACATCGTGGCGCAGGATGTCACCGATCGACTGGTCGAAATACTGCTCCTCGTGATACCCGCCGCGCGCACGCATGCCGCGCATCACGATGCGCTTGATGGGACTGTCCTTTTTAAAGCCCGCCTGATGCATCTCGAACGAACCGCTCGAGTACATGCCATCGGGCGTGGAACAATCAAAGCAAATGTCCGGGAACGCCTTGAGCAGTTCCTCAGTGACCTGCGGATCGATGGTCCAAGTCTTGAGCACCTCGCCATGGCTGTCGCGCACGATGGATCCATTGGAGCAGCAGGCGTCAAGCGCCAAGCCCGTAAAGCCATGCTCGCCGATCGGCAACGTCGAGCGTCCAGTCGCGGGAACCACGTGCAGGCCAGCCTCAGTCAGCTCGCGAATGGCGCGGCGGATGGTCCCATCCGCCTCGTGCAGGGCGTTCAGCAGCGTTCCGTCTAAGTCACTCGCGAACATCTTGATCATGGACATGCCTCTCCTTCGTCTGCCCGATATTGTAGACGAAGGAGAGGCATGTCCAAACAATGCCGTCCCGGCGCGGCGTACCACCGCCTTCACAAATTCACGGTGCCCCAGCGCGTTAAGACAATCGCCGCAATCGATTTTTCAGCCGATAAAACAGAGCCGTCGTCAACGTCAGCACCGCCAACATGGCTGCGAATACAATCGCCGGTGTCCATCGATCATATGCAACCCCGTACGTCAATTGGCCGATAGGCGTTGCGCAGGAAAGGACCATGTAAACGACCGAAAGCACTTTTCCGCAGAGCTCAGTCGGCGCTACCCGCTGAACAAACGCGATGATTTCAACCGACGTAATGCTCGCCCACACCATGACCCATGCCGAACCAACCGCAAACACGGTGAACACGCATACATCTACGCCGAACAACAGCGTAACAATAATCGGCGCGACTCCAAAACAGATCATCGCAACATATCGGCATATGCCATTGAAAGAAAAACGATGCGGCCAAATGCCGACCAAGCCACTGCCGGTAAGACCACCCAGGCCCAGAGCAACCTCAACTATCCCAACGCAGGACGATTGCATGCCGAGATGCTTTGTAACAATAATGGGAGCGCCAATCGTTAGCCCAACCAACGCAAGGTTCAAAACTGCCGCAAGCAAAATCACAGCGACCAATGATGCATTTTGCAACAGATACCGAATCGACTCCCGAAAATCGTTTCGGCATGTCGTGCGAGTCGCGCCGTCTCTCATCGTTTCAGATGAGGCGTTTTGCTTGAGTGCGACCCCAAACAAGAGAGCTGAAATCGCAAACGCCACCGACGCGGTTGTGCAAAGAGCATCGATGCCAAAGCACCCATAGACTGCCGTCCCGACCACAGGACCCAAGATATTGCTCACCATGGTCATCTGCGAAACCAATGCAGTGGCCCGCTCAACCTTCTCTTCACCCGCCATACGCACCGTCTCAACTTGGAGCATTGGCTTTAGCAGCGATTGAACACCATATTGAACACAAAGTATCGCTACTACGACGACCGCAAGAGGCAACGAGCGCTTCATGGGGATAGACAGCAGTGATGCAGTCATCAGAGCAATGCCAAGGGCCACGAGGACCTCGCGATGTCTTCCCCTATCCGCCAAGATTCCGCCAACCGGAGTCGCGAGCACACCTGGTATGAACGCCGTCGCCACGACGACGCCATATAACGTTGACGATCCACTGCAATCGAACAAGTAAAGTGGATACGCAAAGCACAGCGCCGACAGCATCGAATACGTGCACAGCTGCGCAACAAGAAGTTCCGCGAGCCTGATTGACCGCACTGTTTTTGATTTCAACGAGACGCCGACGTCTCTCAGCCCAGCCATAAGCCCACCCCCTATACATACCACTAGTATGTATTTAATGACTTGAAAAGGGCAGCCGTGGCTACCCTCACAAATCAATTACATACCGTTGGTATCTATATTACCACCCAGCGCGGTCCCATACGTCCCAAATCCGTGCCGTTGTCTGGAGCACTTCCTCGCCCAAATCGAGTCCCACCGCAGCGGCCATCTGCGCCAGACATTGTGCACGAGCGAGCATTCGCTCCTTGGGCTCGAGCGGACGGAACAGCGGCAGCAGCCAGAGATTCGCTAGCAACGATACGGCCTCCGCCGCTTCGCGCGGGCATTCGCACGCAATGGAGCCGTCGGCGATGCCCTCCTCGATCACTGGCAAGAGACAGCCATCGGCTGACTCGTCAAACGAGCCCTGGTACTGCATCGCCAGTAGACGCGAGCTTTTTACCGGATCCGCCGCAGGATGCATGCGTGCCCATAGCTCAATTTGCGGAACAACGGACTCGGGCGCGTACAGCCGCCTGAGCTTTTGGGCTCCGGTCATATTACCGACGCCAAGCATCGAGCGGCGGTGCTCAACAATCGGAGTCATCGCCCGATCAAACGCGGCGTTGAAAATCTCTTCTTTGCTCTTGAAGTGATGATAGACAGCGCCCTTGGTCATGCCGTCGAGACGGTCAACGATATCTTGAATACTCGTCCCCTCATAACCATGTGCGCAGAATAGCTCCAGTGCCGCGTCGAGAATCTTCGCGACCGTCTCCTCGGGATATTTATTGCGACCCATAATCCGCCCATCCGCAACGCAAGTCTTGTGCCTCATTGCAGCATTTTAACGTTGCGGATGGCAGACGGTCGATTCTACACCGCGGCCGGGCCGTGTTCGCCGGTGCGAATGCGGATGACTTCTTCGACCGGCTCGACCCAAATCTTGCCGTCTCCAACGGCACCGGTGCGGGCGGCATTGCAGATGATGTCGACAATTCCGTCAACGTGCTCATCAGCGCAGATGAGGGTGAACTGCACCTTGGGGATGGTATTGACGAGCAGTTCGTTGCCGCGCACGTATTCCTTCCAGCCATGCTGTGCGCCGCAGCCCTGCACCTGGTTGATAGTCATGCCGCGAACATCAGCAGCAAACAGCGCATCTTTGAGAACCTCAAGCTTCTCCTGGCGCACGATAGCCGTGATCTTTTTCATAATGAATTCCTCTCAAAAATCAACGTATCCCTTTACATGAGACGCGGGTTTCCCAGGTGCCGCAAACCAACCTCAGAAATCAAAAAGTTCAACTGACTGGTCTTAGCAGGTTTCCCAAGTGCCGCAGATTGCCGTGAAAGAGGAGCGAAGCGTACTTAAGTACGTGAGCGACGATTGAACGGCAAGGTGCGGTGCTTGGGGAAGCTGCTAATCGAGTCCGGAGAACGAAGGATAAGCGCTCTCGCCGTGCTGGCTGGCATCCAAGCCCAGCGCCTCATCGGCCTCGTCCACGCGCAGGCTGCCGTGGAACAGCGCCTTGACCACCGCGGCGATCACCAAGTCGAGCACCAGCACGATAACGACCGTCACCACAATGCCCAGGATCTGTGAGATGAGCAGCGACATGTCGCCCGTATAGAACAGGCCGCCCTTACCGGTCCACGAGAGTTCCGGCACGCAGAACAGGCCCGTGAGCACACCGCCCAAGATGCCGCCGATACCGTGGCAACCGAACGCATCGAGCGCGTCGTCGTAGCCGAACTTGGTCTTAAGATGGCTGATGGCCAGGTAGCACACGGGAGAGACGATCAGGCCCATGACCAGCGCTGCCCACGGCTCGACAAAGCCCGCACCCGGCGTGACCACCACAAGGCCCGCAACCAGACCGGTGCTGGCACCCACCAGCGTGGGGCGACCGGTGTGCACGCGCTCGACGGCAAGCCACGAGACCATGCCCGCCGCGCTGGCCGTCACGGTGTTGAGGATGGCGAGCGCCGCCACGGCGTCGGCCTTAAACTCGCTGCCGCCGTTAAAGCCAAACCAGCCAAACCAAAGCAGGCCGGCACCCAGCGCCACAAACGGCACGTTATGCGGACGGTAGCTCATCATGCCAAAGCCGCGACGACGGCCGAGCATTAAGCAGAGAATCAGGCCCGTGAGACCGGACGAAATGTGTACCACGTCGCCGCCGGCAAAGTCGAGCGCGCCGATGATGTCGCCGATAAAGGAACCATCGCCGCCCCAAACCATGTGGGCGAGCGGCGCATAGACCACGAGCAGCCAAATGCCCAGGAAGGCCGTCATGGCACCAAACTTAACGCGGCCTGCCAGACTGCCCGTAACGATAGCGGCGGTGATCATGGCAAACGCCATCTGGAAGGCGATGTTGATGATCTGAGGGTAGACGGCACCATCCGCAGCATTGCCCTCGGCCGCCTGCAGCACCTGGTTGAGCACCGGCAGGCACAGCAGCTGGTCAAAGCCGCCAATAAACGGGTTAGAACCGTCGCCACCGTAGGCCAGCGACCAGCCGGCAACAATCCACAGCACACCAACCAGGCCAATGGCACCAAAGCACATAAGCATGGTGTTGATGACATTTTTGCGCCTAGACAGACCGCCATAGAAAAACGCCAGGCCCGGTGTCATTAAAAACACGAGCATGGTGCAGATGAGCA
>CABQHZ010000058.1 GCA_902464175.1 uncultured Collinsella sp.
GCCGATCTGGTGCTGCTCGATGAGCTCGACGATGTCGTGGTGATGGCCGAGGTCAAGACCAGACGCGTCGCACTGGATTGCAACACGCGGGTCTTTCCCGAGGAGGCCGTGGACGCCCAAAAGCAACGCCGCTACCGCCGCATCGCAAGTTGCTATCTCATGGAGCATTATCCGCTCAAGGCGATTCGCTTCGATGCCGTGGGCGTCACCATTCGTGGCGGGCATATCGCTGAGATCGAGCATCAGTACAACGCGTTCGATTGGCAGGTGTCGTGATGGCGTTCGAGACGTTTGCCGTTCACGCGGCCTGCATCCGTGGCGTCGAGGCGATTCACGTCACGGTCGAGGTCTCGCTTGCCGGTGGTGTTCCGGGCATCCAAATGCTCGGCATTCCGAGTATGGAGGTGATGGAGTCACGCGGTCGTATTCGCTGCGCGATGCGCTCCGCCGGGTTCGAGATCCCACGCTCGGGCATTACGGTCAACCTAGCGCCCGGCGATATTCGCAAGACCGGTAGCGGCTTTGATCTGCCCATCGCCATCGCGGTTCTGGCGGCCGATGGGCAGATTCCCCGTGACAACCTCGATCGCTGCCTTATCGCCGGCGAGCTCGGCTTGGACGGTACGGTGCTTCCCGTCAAGGGCGAGGTGGCGTTTCAGCTATTGGCGCGTGATATGGGGCTGTCCTTTATCGCCGGCAGGTCAGACCAGCATGTGCCGCTTGCGGGCGTGGATTGCGGATTTATCGATCATTTGTCTCAGCTTGCCCATGGCATGGGCGATGCCGCGCGGCACTACTTGGATTCTGAAGTGCTCGAGGCGACCTTTGAGCCCGAACTCGACTATGCCGATGTGCTAGGGCAGGAAGTCGCTAAACGCGGCATGGCGCTTGCGGCCGCCGGCGAGCTCGGTTTGCTTATGATCGGGTCCCCGGGATCGGGCAAGACGATGCTCGCCCGTCGTATGACCGGCATCCTGCCCGAGCTTTCCGTTGAGGATCAACAGGAGGCGCTGTGCATCCATTCGGTTTTGGGTGAGAACATCGATGGCTTATTGGCAGGTCATCGGCCGTTTCGAAGTCCCCATCACAGCATATCAACGGCTGGCCTCATTGGCGGAGGGCGCCCGGTGCATCCGGGTGAGATCAGCCTGGCTCATGGCGGCGTGCTCTTTTTGGACGAGCTTGCTGAGTTTCCCACGGGTGTGCTGCAGACGCTGCGTCAGCCCATCGAACGCGGCTATGTGAGGATCGTGCGCGTCGACGGGGCCTTTACCTTCCCGTCGCGCTTTCAGCTGCTGGCTGCGAGTAACCCTTGCCCCTGCGGCTTCTTGGGTGATCGCGAGGTGCCGTGTCGCTGCTCGGCGGCGATGGTCGAGCGCTATCGGTCTAAACTGCGCGGTCCTTTGGCCGACCGTATCGACATGATGATCGATGTGACCCGTCCCGACCCTCAGGTGATTATCGAGGGCGCGGAGGGTATGTCGTCAGCTGAGTTACGTGACTACGTTGTGCGCGGTCGCGCTTTTCGCGCTTGGCGCGAATCCCGTATGGACGATGCTGATGCCGAGGCCGAGGATGACGAGACACGGTCCATTGACGGCGTCGTTTCGACCTTTGAGCTCGATGATGCGGCGGAGAAGTGTGTGCTCGGCCTGTCCAAACGCACGCATCTCACGGGCCGCGGCATCGTGCGCCTGGTGCGTATCGCGCGTACAATTGCTGACGTCGCCGAGAGCGAGCAGGTGACGCAGGACCATGTGCTCGAGGCGGCGATGTACCAGGGAAGGAGGGACCAATGATAGCCGAGGGGACCTTTGAGCTGCATCCAGGTGATGCGTTGTATCCCGAGACCGTTTTGGAGCTTTCTGATGTACCCCAGACGCTTTATGTGCGTGGCAATCCCGAGGTGCTTTCGACGCCCGCGCTCTCCATCATCGGCGCGCGCAAGGCCTCGCCGTATGGTCTTGCCGTGGCAGAGCTTGCGGCAAAGGTGGCGGTCGAGGCGGGAGTGACGGTAGTTTCGGGCGGCGCGGTCGGTTGTGACCAGGCCTCGGGTTGGGCTGCGGTCAACGCCGGCGGCAAACACGTTGTGGTGCTGGGGACGGGCGCCGACGTGGTCTACCCGCGTTCGAGCGCGGGGCTTATTATGCGCACGCTCGATACGGGTGGCGCGGTCGTGTCGATCTCTCCGTGGGGCATGGGTCCGCGCAAGTTTGCCTTTCCGCGCCGCAATCGCGTGATCGCGGCCCTGTCGCAAGCCCTCTTTGTTTCCGAGGCGGGTATGCCTTCCGGGACGTTTTCTACAGCCGAGGCTGCTATGGATTTGGGGCGCGAACTTCTTGTCGTGCCGGGGTCGATCCTATCGCCCGAGTCGCGTGGCACGAATTACCTCATTGCGAATGGTGCTTGCTGCATCATCGACGAGGAATCTATCGAGATGGCTATCTCACGCATCTACGGCACCCTGCGCTACTCGCGCCCCGATGCTCCCGGCATTGCCGACCTGGATCCAACACAGCAGACCGTGATGCATGCGCTCATCGCCTCTCCGCTCAAGGTCGACGACATCGCGGCGCTCGTCTCGCTCGATGCCGTCGGCGTACTTAAGCTCCTGGGTTCGCTTGAGCTCGAGGGTCTTATCGAGCGCATGATGGATGGAAGGTATGCGCCCTCCAAGTTTGCCCTTCACGCCCAGACACCCTTCGGTCACAATGGAAAACATGTCAATTAGAAAGGTGTTTGCAGATGCAGTTCGATCAGGTGACGGTTATCGGTGGCGGTCTGGCGGGTTCGGAATGCGCGATCCAGCTGGCAGACCGCGGTTTTGCCGTTAAGCTGTGCGAGATGCGCCCCCAGGTTAGCTCCCCGGCTCACCATACCGATCACTTGGCAGAGCTCGTCTGCTCCAATTCGTTTAAGTCGACCCGTCCGGATTCCGCGGCTGGTTTGCTGAAGGCCGAGCTTGAGCGCATGGGTTCAGTCCTGCTCGATTGCGCCCATCGCGCGGCTGTTCCCGCTGGCGGTGCCCTGGCGGTCGACCGCGTCAAGTTTTCCGAGCTTGTCGAGGCCGAGGTTGCCGCCCGTCCCAATATCGAGGTCGTGCACGGCGAGGTCACGCAGATTCCCGAGGGCCACGTGGTCATTGCCGCGGGCCCGCTGTGTTCACCGGCGCTGAGCGAAGAGGTCATGAAGCTCGTCGGTGGCGACGCCCTTGCGTTCTTCGATGCCGCGGCGCCGATCGTCGATGCCTCCACGCTCGATATGGACGTGCTGTTTTCGCAGTCGCGCTACGAGGAGCAGGGGAGCGGCGACTATCTCAACGCTCCGCTCAACAAGGAGGAGTACGAGGCCTTTATCGAGGCACTTACCACGGCCGACCGCGTGGTGCTCAAGGACTTTGAGGGCGGCGATCTGTTCCAGGCCTGCCAGCCTGCCGAGGAAGTTGCGCGCACCGGCAAGGACGCCATTCGCTTTGGCGCCATGAAGCCCGTCGGCCTCACCGACCCGCGTACCGGACGTCGCCCCTGGGCGGCGATTCAGCTGCGTGCCGAGAACAAGGAGAAGACCGCCTATAACCTGGTGGGCTTCCAGACAAACCTGACCTTTGGCGAGCAGAAGCGCGTCTTCCATATGGTGCCGGGCCTGGAGAACGCTGAGTTCTTCCGCTACGGTGTCATGCACCGCAATACCTTTGTCGACGCCCCGCACGTGCTCGATGGCACCTTTGCCGTGCCCGGTACCGGCGTGCGCCTGGCCGGTCAGATCACCGGCACCGAGGGGTACATGGAAGCCGTGGCGACCGGTCTGCTCGCGGCGCTCAACACCTATGCCGAGGCTATCGGTGTCGCGGGCGTCGAGTTGCCGCGCGTGGGCGCCTTGGGTGCGCTCGTGGGCTATGCGACCGATCCTGCCACCGTGGGCTATCAGCCTATGCATGTCAACTTTGGCCTGGTGCCGCCACTCGAGGATGGTAAGCGCCGCAGCAAGCGCGACCGCTACCAGGCCTATGCGGACCGTGCGCTCGAGGCCCTTGATGCCTATCTGGCCACTCGTCCTGATCTGTTTGGAGGCGACCGGTCATAGCCTTTGACCTGTACGACACCGTCGACTCGTTTATCGCCTATATCGCACGAGTCGAAGGGCTCGCTCCCAATACGGTAACCGCCTACGCCTCGCGGCTCGAGCGCTTCGCCGCGTGGTGCGACCGCGAGGGCATCGACGCTCGCGCTGCCGACGTACGGACCGTTCGCTCCTATTTGGCCGAGCTGTCGCGTAGCCAGATGGCGGCTCGGACCCTTGCGGCACACCTGTCTGCCATTCGCTCGTTCTATCGGTGGATGGCTGCCGAGGGGGTCGTGGAGGGCGATGTGGTCTCGGCAATTTCCTCGCCCAAGCTCCCGCGCGATCTACCCGGTGTGCTGACGACCCAACAGGTGGAGGCGCTGCTCAAGACGCCTGATACCTCAACACCCGCGGGACTGCGCGATGCGGCGATGCTCGAGCTGCTCTATGCCTCGGGCGCCCGTATCTCTGAGCTCGCAGCACTCAATGTGGAGTCCATTGCGTGGTCCGAACGCACGCTGCGCCTGTGGGGCAAGGGGAGCAAAGAACGTATCGTCCCTCTGTATCGTCGTGCGCTCGAGGCGACGCGTCTCTATATTGAGGAGGGGAGGCCGGAGTTGCTCGCTCAGGCAAAGCGTCGTGACCCCGCTACCGGGCCGCATCCGCTGCTTATATCGGCGCGCGGTAATCGCATGAGTGCCGCCATGCTCAGGCGGCGGTTTCATATGCTGGCGACGCTCGCCGGCATTCCGGCCGACATCGCCCCGCATGCGATGCGCCATACCTTTGCGACCGACTTGCTCGAGGGCGGCGCGGACCTGCGCTCGGTTCAAGAGCTGCTAGGTCATGCGAGCCTGTCCACGACGCAGATCTACACGCATCTCACACCCGATCGGCTTAAGCGGGCTGTGGCTCAAGCCCATCCCCGCGGCGAATAGTGGCTGGGACGTCCCGCGCCGCGCTCAGGTGTGTGGTTTTGATTGCGGGTTGGCAGGAAGATGCATTCCTGCTATCATTCATCGGGTTGCTTCACGGCAACAGGTTTTTATCACGCACGCGCGGCTACTTCATACCGTGGTGCCCGGGCTTTGGTAGCACATGTCCGGGTTGGTTTTGGAGGATGACCCCGCGCGGAGGCAAACCACAGGAGGTTTAACATGGCTACCAAGATTAATATCCGCACCCTGCTCGAGGCCGGCTGCCACTTCGGTCACCAGACCCGTCGCTGGAACCCCAAGATGAAGCCGTTCATCTTCGGTGAGCGCAACGGCATCTACATCCTCGACCTCAAGCAGACCATCCTCGACGCCGACCAGGCCTACACCTTTGTCAAGAACGTCGCCAAGGGTGGCAATGTGCTGTTCGTCGGCACCAAGAAGCAGGCTCAGGAGGCTGTCAAGAACGCTGCTGAGCGCGCCAACATGCCTTACATCAACCAGCGTTGGCTCGGCGGTATGCTGACCAACTTCGTCACCATCCGCTCCCGCATCAACCGCATGGAGGAGCTCGAGGCCATGGTCGAGGACGGCCGCATGGCAGTGCTCCCCAAGAAGGAGCAGGCTGTGCTCGGCAAGGAGCTCACCAAGCTCCAGACCAACCTCGGTGGCGCCCGCGACATGAAGGGTCTGCCCCAGGCTCTCTTCGTCATCGACACTAAGCGCGAGGAGAACGCCATCAAGGAGGCCCAGCGCCTGAACATTCCCGTCGTCGCTCTGATCGACACCAACTCCGATCCCGACGAGGTCGAGTACGGCATCCCCTGCAACGATGACGCTATCTCCGCTGTCACCCTTATGTGCGAGCTCATGGCTGACGCCTGCCTCGCTGGCTCCGGTAAGGAGCAGGTCTCCGAGGCCGAGATGGCCGCTGAGCCCAAGGCCGAGTAAATCAGTCTTAGTTAATTCTTTTTCATCTCTTTGAAAGGAACCACAATGGCCCAGATTACCGCCGCTATGGTCAAGCAGCTCCGCGAGATGACCGACTCCCCGATGATGGAGTGCAAGAAGGCTCTCGTCGAGGCTGACGGCGACATGGACGCCGCTGTCGACGTTCTGCGCAAGAACGGCCTCGCCAAGGCTGCTAAGAAGGCTGGCCGCGAGACCAACGAGGGCGCTGTAGCCGCGTTCGTCTCCGAGGATGGCAAGACCGGCGCTCTGCTCGAGCTCTCCTGCGAGACCGACTTCGTTGGCTCCAACGCCAAGTTCACCGGCTTTGCTTCCAAGGTCGCCGAGGTTGTCGCCACCACCGAGCCGGCCGATGTCGATGCTCTGCTCGAGAAGCCGATGGGCGAGGAGACCGTTTCCTCCGAGCTCACCGAGATGATTCACATCATGGGCGAGAACATGAAGATTTCCCGCTTCGCCGCCCGCAAGGCCGAGAACGGCGCGCTCGCTTCTTACATCCACATGGGTGGTAAGATCGGCGTCCTCGTCGAGTTTGCTTTCGAGAAGGCCGAGACCGCTCAGGCTGAGCCTTTCAAGGCCTTCGCTCACGACGTTGCCCTTCAGGTTGCCGCCGTCGCCCCGATCTGCGCTACCCGCGATCAGGTTCCGGCCGAGACCGTCGAGCACGAGAAGCAGATCTACATGGCCCAGGCTGCCGAGTCTGGCAAGCCCGAGGCTATCCAGGAGAAGATGGCTGTCGGCCGTCTGGAGAAGTTCTACAAGCAGTCCGTGCTCACCGAGCAGGAGTTCATCAAGGACAGCTCCCTCACCATCAAGAAGTACGCTGAGCAGGTCTCCAAGGAGCTTGGCGACACCATTACCGTCGTTGCCTTCGATCGTCTGGTCCGTGGCGAGTAAATAAGCTCTTGTAGCTGGTAATGAGCAGGCTGTGGGTTTTACTCACAGCCTGCTTTTTCATGGCTCTTATCAGAGCCTTTGATATCATATTGAGAGTCTAATTAAAGGAGGATCGCTTTGTCCGACATCCGATATAAACGCGTGCTTCTTAAGCTTTCCGGCGAAGCACTGATGGGCGACGGCCAATATGGCATCGACCCCAAGGTTACCGACCATCTTGCCAAGCAGGTCAAGGAGCTGCTCGCCGTTGGCCATGAGGTCGGCGTCGTTGTCGGCGGCGGCAATATTTTCCGCGGCATGGCAGGCGCTGCCGGTGGCATGGAGCGTGCTCAGGCCGACTACATGGGCATGCTGGCAACCGTTATGAACGCGCTCGCCCTGCAGGATGCCTTCGAGCACAACGATGTTCCCTGCCGCGTGATGAGCGCTATCCAGATGAACGAGATCTGCGAGCCCTATATTCGTCGCCGCGCTATCAACCATCTGTCCAAGGGCAACGTCGTCATCTTCGCTGCCGGTTCGGGCAATCCGTACTTTACGACCGACACCGCCGCGGCTCTTCGTGCGTGCGAGATCGGCGCCGAGATTCTGATTAAAGCCACCAAGGTTGACGGCATCTACGACAAGGATCCCGTCAAGTGCGCCGATGCCGTCCGTTTTGACAAGATTACCTATCACGAGGTTCTCGTCCGCGGTCTGCAGGTTATGGATTCCACGGCTACGGCACTGTGCCAGGATAACCGTATGCCGATTTTGGTCCTCAACATCGATGGCGAGGACACCGTCAAGCGCGCGCTCGCGGGTGAGCCCGTCGGCACGCTCGTCTATCAGGAGGATTAAGCATGGCAGAGAACATCACCGCCCATATGGACAAGTCGCTCGAGTCCCTCAAGCATAACTTCTCCAAGGTCCGTACCGGTCGCGCCAACGCCAACATTCTGTCCGACATCACCGTTGATTATTACGGTGTCCCCACGCCGGTCACGCAGGTTGCCGCCGTCAAGACCCCCGAGGCTCACATGCTGCTCATCGAGCCGTGGGACAAGGCGCTCATCAACGCTATCGTCAAGGCCATCGGCGCTTCCGATCTGGGCATTACCCCCAACTCCGATGGCACCGTCGTTCGTCTGCCGTTCCCGGCGCCCACTGAGGAGCGCCGTCGCGAGCTCGTCAAGGAGTGCCGCGAGTACGCCGAGCAGGCCAAGGTGTCTATCCGTAACATCCGTCGCGACTTCAACAATAAGCTCGAGCGCGATGAGGAGCTCACCGAGGACGATGTCCGTCGCGAGCAGGCCAAGGTCCAGAAGCATACCGATGAGTATGTCGCCAAGGTCGAGGAGCTTCTGAAGGAAAAAGAAGCCGAGGTCATGGAGATCTAAGGTGCAATACGACGAGCATAAACTGGTCGAGTACTTTGCCGACGCCCCTGCGGGCGTCGGTTTTTCCGACCTTGACCTCAATAACATTCCGCACCATATCTCGTGCATCATGGACGGCAACGGTCGTTGGGCCACGTCGCGCGGTCTTGCACGCACCGAGGGTCATAAGGCAGGTATCCTCTCGCTGCGCGAGATCATTACCGCCTGCGTGCGCCTGGGCGTCGACGTGCTTTCGGCCTATGCGTTTTCTACCGAAAACTGGAACCGTCCGCAGCATGAGGTCAACGTCTTGATGCATCTGTTTGCCAAGACGTTTATCGACGAGCTGCCGCTTCTGAAGCGCGAAAACGTGCGCGTTGTCTTTTTGGGCGACATTTCCGCGCTGCCCAAGAAGACCCGCGACGTTTTTGAACGCGGTCTTGCCGAGTGCGCCGATCACACCGGTATGACGCTGGCGCTTGCCGTCAACTACGGCGCGCGTGCCGAGATTACCCGCGCTGTCCGTCAGATTGCACTCGACGCTGCCGCCGGTAAGATCGATCCTGCCGCAATTGATGACGACATGGTGGCTTCCCACCTCTATACTGCCGGCCTTCCCGATCCTGAGCTTGTGATTCGCACCTCTGGTGAGCTGCGCCTTTCGAACTATCTGCTGTGGCAGGTGGCTTATTCCGAGTTCTACGTCACCGATACCTATTGGCCCGACTTTGATCGTTGGGGCCTTGTCGACGCCATTTTGGCCTATCAGGGCCGTGACCGTAGGTTTGGTGGACTGAGCAAGACCGAGGAGGCTTAATCGTGTCCGATCGTCCCAAGGCATCTGCTCCCAAGACGCCTGCGCGCAAAGCTGCCACTGCGGGAGCGCCTGCAGCGAAGAGCGGCACCGGTTCGTGGCTGGCGGGCTTTATTACCCGTGCCGCCGCCGGTATCGTCTACGCCGTTGTCTTTATCCTGTGCCTGGTTTTGGGTATCGTGCCCACGGCCATCTTTGTTTCTGTCATGAGCGGTCTGTGCTGCTATGAGTTTTTCCGTATGACAAGGCTCGATGGCAAGATGGCTAACGAGCGCATGGGTATCGCTGCCGCCGTACTCTTTCCGCTGTCGGCGTTGGGCGATTCGATGTTGCTGAATGCCCTGCTTTTTGCCCTGATGCTCGCTGTGGGCATTTGGTATGTCTGGTCGCCGCGTACCCGCATCTCTGATGTGGCAGTGACGCTCATGGGTCCCATCTACACTGGCTTTATGCTGTCGGCTATCGTGCTGCTGCGCGATGCCGTGCCCGGTTTTGCCGGTGCCCTGCTTTCAGTGGGCGTTTGCGCGTCCCTTTGGGTCTCCGATTCGTTTGCCTACATCGTGGGCAGCCGTATCGGCAAGCACAAGATGGTTCCCAAGATTTCTCCCAAAAAGAGCTGGGAGGGGTTTGTCGGCGGCATCCTGGGCTCGGTTTTGATTTGGCTCATCCTGTGGGCGACGCACTTCTACAAGCTCAGCCTGCCCTATGCGCTGCTGTGCGGCGTGGTTGTGTCCATTCTGGGCGTTATCGGCGACCTTATCGAGTCGCGCATCAAGCGCGGTGTGGGCGTCAAGGATTCCGGCAACCTTATCCCGGGCCACGGCGGCATGCTCGATCGTAGCGATTCGCTTATCTTCGGCTGTATCACCGCGCAGCTGTTGCTGATGATCGGAGGCGTGCTGTAATGTCTTTCCAGACGACGTATGGCTCCGATGGACGTCTCCGCGTTGCCATCCTGGGTTGTACGGGCTCTATCGGCACCCAGGCGCTCGATGTGTGCCGCCAGCATGCCGATCGCCTGCAGGTGACGGCGCTGTCCGTTAACTCCAGTACCTC
>CABQHZ010000059.1 GCA_902464175.1 uncultured Collinsella sp.
TGCGGCGAGGCCGTGGTGTTTTGCGGCATGCACGCTCCGGCGCATCCCATTCCGCGCATTAAGCAGCACGGTGCGCTGTTGGCCAAGGGTCGCCTGACGGGCGTGCAGTTTGAGGCGCTCTTTACCGACGGCCTGTATTTTGAGATTGGTCGCCAGGCGATCGAGACGGCTCAGGCGCTTCGTCGAGTGCTGCACGAGCGCGACTACCAGTTCTTTTTGGAGACGCCCACAAACCAGCAGTTTGTGATTCTGCCCAACGAGGATATGGCCCGCATTCGTGAGCATGCTTCGATCGAGTACTGGGAAAAGTACGACGAGACCCATACGGTGGTGCGCTTTTGCACCAGCTGGGCCACGACGCAGGAGGACATCGACGCGTTGGCGGCTGTCCTGTAGCTTGACGTAATGACGAGGGGCCGCCCTGCGCCTGGGTTTGGCGCAGGGCGGCCTTTGCTTTTGAGGGAGAGGGGTTGTGTGACCGAGATGTCCGAGCCGACGATTCGCCTGGCGACGCCCGATGATGCGCCAGCGCTGCTTGCCATCTATGAGCCGTATGTGCGCCAGACGGCGATTACCTGCGAATACGAGGTGCCGAGCGTTGAGGAGTTCGCCGGGCGCATCGAGCGTACGCTCAAGCGCTATCCGTATCTGGTGATGGAGCTGGACGGGCGCCCGGTAGGCTATGCCTATGTGAGCCCGCTCAACAGCCGCGAGGCATACGACTGGTCGGTCGAGACGTCGATCTACCTGGCGCGCGACGTGCGTCACGGCGGGCTGGGCCGCAAGCTGCACGATGCGCTCAAGCAGTGCCTGGTCGCGATGGGCATCACCAACATGTGCGCGCTCATCGCCGTGCCGCACGACAAGGACGACGAGTACCTGACGCACAACAGCCAGGATTTCCATGCCCATATGGGGTATCGCCTGGTGGGCGCCTTCGATCGCTGCGCCCAAAAGTTCGGCCGCTGGTACGACATGTGCTGGATGGAGCTGGTCCTAGCCGAGCGCGTCCCTAACCAACCCAAACCAACCTGGTTCCCCGACCTCCTCGCCTAAAACCACCACAAAGGTGCCTGTCCCCAATGTGGTGGTTTTGGTGTTGGTTAGCCGATGGGCTCGGTGTATTTGGCGCGGTCGGTGCGTTGGATGCGCTTGGAGACATGGAGCGGGCGGCCGTCGGTGTCGTAGACGTAGTCGGTGATCAGGATCAGCGCCTGCCCGCGCTCAACGTTGAGCAAAAACGCCTCGTTTTGCGAGGCATAGCACACCTCAAAGGTCTTGTGCCCCTGTGCCGGCGCGCGATGGAATTCCTGGCGCAGCGTGGCGTAGAGCGAACCGTTGATATCGCGATCGATGAGCGACCCAAAGCTTGGCGGCAAATAGGTGGTCTCCAGGCACAGTGGCGCATCGTCCAGGTAACGCAGGCGGACAAGTTTGACAAGCTTGCTGCCCACGGTAGCGTCAAAGAACTTGGCTATGCTGCCGGCCGCCTTGGCAAAGCCCGAGTCCACGGTGCGCGTGGTGGGCTTCATGCCCTGGCCCTGTACCTGTGCCGTGTAGCTCGAAAACACCAGGTTGTTCTCGTGGAGCGCTGGCGTGTCGGCCACAAAGGCGCCACGTCCGCGCTCGGTGCGCACCAGGCCCTCGTCAACTAACACCTTAAGCGCGTGGCGCACGGTGCTGCGCGACAGCCCCGATTCGTCCATGAGTTCCATCTCGGACGGCAGCTTGTCTTCGCGCGCGTAGACGCCGGCGGCGATGCGGTCGCGCAGCGTACCCGCCAGACGCTCGTATTGGGCCAAATTCTTTTTTGACGACGTGCTCATGCGAACAACCTGTATCTAACTTGTATGCTTACTGAACCAAGCATGTATCCAACATGACAACAAAACCGCTGGTAATGGCTTGCCGAAAACTTTACCAGCAAAAATTTCTAAGACAAATATAGCATACAACTAGTCGACATCGCCAAAACATGTATGTAACTTGTATGCCATCGACAGCATCAAACGAGAAGAAAGGCTGATGCACGATGACTACTCAGGAACAGGTTAAGGACGTCGTATCCCAGGTTTTGGCTGACAAGGCAGACAAGGGCGGCATCAAGCGCGTCGTGTGGATTGGCGCCGGCGGATCCAACGGCGGCAACTATCCTGCCCAGTACTTTATGGAGCACGAGGCTACGCAGGTCGTGAGCTCCAGCTACACCAGCAACGAGTTCGTGCACGCAACCCCTGCCTACGTCAACGAGAGCACCCTGGCCGTCGTCGTGTCCATGCGCGGCACCAAGGAGACCATCGTCGCCGCCCAGGTCGCCAAGGACCACGGCGCCAGCACCATCGCCATCTATGTTGACGAGTCCGGCCTCACCGAGGTCTGCGACTACAAGGTCCAGTACGACAGCTTGGCCGTCGACGAGTCCTGCATGGGCCGTACCAACTCCGCCGTCGTGACCATGATCGCCATGGAGCTCACACAGCAGACCGAGGGTTATGCCGAGTACGAGACCGCTATGGCCGCGTTCGACCTGGTCGACCCCATCTATCGCAAGGCCGTCGAGTACACCCGTCCGCTCGCTGCCAAGTGGGCCGAGCAGAACGCCGACAAGCCCTGCATCAACGTCATGGCTCAGGGTCCGCTCTTTGGTGCCGCCTACGTCTTTAGCATCTGCAACGTGCAGGAGATGCTGCAGATCGACTCCTGCACCAATCAACACCTGCGACTTCTTCCACGGCCCCTTCGAGATCCTGGACAAGCGCACCTCGCTGTTCCAGCTCATCAGCGTCGGCCGCAGCCGCTGCAACGACGAGCGCGGCATTCGCTTCGTCAACCAGTACGGTGGCGAGCGCGTCTATCAGCTCGACGCCAAGGAGCTCGGCCTCAACGACATCAAGGACAGCGTGAGCGAGTACTTCAACCACCTGATCTTCGCTCCGATCCTCAACAACGTTTACATGCGTGCGCTTTCCGCCGTCACCCACAAGGACTACATGACGCGCCGCTACATGTGGAAGCTCGATTACTAGGGATTAGTTCCGCCGTTCTACCGAACGGCGGACCGGTCGACGCTGCGCGCCCGGCATTTGGCCAATCTGCCGTTCAATTTCAAAGGCGCGACCAGAAGGTCAGCGCCTTTTCATTTCACGGCACCTTGGCTCAAATGACGGGCGCTCGCTGGCTTTGCCAAAACATCGGCGTTCCCGTGCTTGTCAAGGGGTTGGTGCAAGGGGGTCAGGTTTATATGCACCAAGTTGGTGCATATAAACCTGACCCCCTTGCACCAATGATTTCCCGTTCGTCGATTTCGGTCTTGATAAATGTATATAACGACTATAACGTAGTATGAAACATATTGGTAACAAAGCCAGGGAGGCTACGTTGAAGAGAAGCAATCTGGGCTATGTGTTGGTGCTGATCGCTGCGCTTATGTGGGGCACCATCGGAATCTACGTCAACGGCATCTCGGCCATGGGCATTACGTCCCAAAGCATGGCGGCCTTCCGTCTGCTGGTCGGCGCTCTTATCCTGGCGCCCGTGCTGGCGTTTATGGGTTGCCGCCCGGGCGAGGGGACCACGACGGCCCCGGGTCCGCTGGCCCTGTTTAAGGCGAGCCCCAAAGAGCTCATCCCCTGCGCGCTCGTCGGCATCATCGGCCTTGCCACCGCCAACACACTCTATTACGAGTGCATGCGCGAGGTGGGCATGTCCACGGCGTCGGTTTTGCTCTACACCTCGCCGGTCTTTGGCTGCATCCTGGGCCGCATACTCTATAAAGAGCGCGTCACGTCGGTAAAGCTCGTGGCCATCGCCTGTAACATCCTGGGCTGCGTGCTCGCGGTAACGAACGGCGACCTGTCGGGTTTCCATTTCTCGGTTTGGGGCGTCACCTCGGGTGTCATCGCCGGACTGTGCGGCGCGCTGCTAGCGGTGTTCAGCCGCATAGCGACCAAAACCGTGCACCCGCTGGCTGTCACCTTTTGGGGCTTCGTCTTTGGCGGCGCGGTTATGGCGGCCATCACGGCCCCGTGGCCCGATATGGCGGCTGCCATGTCGACACAGCTTATCTTGTTGTTCGCGGGCTTTGGCCTGATTCCCACGGCCGTCGCCTACATCCTGTATATGCAGGGCCTGTCCATGGGGCTCGAGACGTCGAAGGTCCCGGTCGTGATGTCGTTCGAGACGGTGGTTACCGTGCTGCTGGGCATCGGCATCTATGCCGAGTCCGCCGGCGCCGTCAAGGTCCTGGGCATCGTGTTGGTGCTCTCGTCCATCCTGATCATGAACACCGACTTCTCCAAGCTGCGCAACAGTGCCTTTGTCGGCCATATCGTTGAGAGCATGACCTTTAAGCCCAACGCGTGGTGGACGGAGAAATCGCAGGACATGGATCTGTTCCGCGAGCGCACGGGCATTGCGCTGGAGCCCACCGTGCAGGAAAGCCCCTGGTACTTCGTGCGATAGGGGATTGCGCGCGGTGTCTGACCTGGGGTTATCCAGCCAGCGCCGGCCTGCGCGGCCCCAACGTTTCAAGTACGTTAAACCCGTCAACGGTCGATTTTCACCGGTAAACGGTCTTTATACTAATTAGCAATATAAGCAACGTATAAGACGTTATAATGACCATAACGAAAAGGAGGAGGCAAGATGAATCAGATCATTCTCGCATCTCATGGCGGCCTGGCCGCAGGTGCCAAAGACACGCTCGAGATGGTTCTCGGCGACGTGTCGAACGTCCACGTCGTGTCGCTTGCTCGTGACGACAAGGAGCCCATCACCAACAAGGTGGACGCCATGATCGCCACGTTCAACGCGGACGACACCGTCTATGTGCTGACCGATATGCTCGGCAGCTCGGTCAACAACAACATGGTCGAGCTTTCCAAGAACGGCACGAAGTTCACGGTTGTCAGCGGTTTCAACATTCCGCTGGCACTGACGCTTGCTATGAGCCCCGTCCCCGTCAAGGGTGCCGAGCTCGCGGCCCTCATCAACGAGGCCCGCACCGGTCTGACCAACCCCAACGCACCGGTCGAGGTCGCCGCGGCTCCCGCCAAGAAGGCTAAGGCGCCCCGTCACAGCTCCGGTCCCGCCAAGATCGTCCTCGCACGTCTTGACTACCGTCTGCTGCACGGCCAGGTCGTCTTTACCTGGACCACCAAGGTCCAGGCCGAGCGCATCATCGTCGTCGACAACGCTGCCGCCAACGATGACATCAAGAAGGGCGCTCTTAAGCTGGCCAAGCCCCAGGGCGTGCGCCTGAACGTCTTCACCGTCGAGCGTGCCCTCGCCAAGATGGACAAGCTCAACACCCTCGGTGAGCGCGTCATGTTCGTCTTTGGCAACACGGCCGAGATGCTGCAGTTCTGCCAGGGCTACAAGCTCGACGCCATCAACCTGGGCGCCACCGCCAATCACGACGGTGCCGATCAGGTCGGCGGCAAGGACAGCTCCGTCTTCCTCGACGCCACCCAGAAGGCCGACGTCAACCAGCTGCTCGACATGGGCATCAAGCTCTACGTCCAGCAGACCCCTACGTATCAGAGCGTCGACATCGACGCCAAGCTGTAATCAACCAGGCTTTTGCCTGACTGAAAGGAGAAGGGTATGAATACGTTCATCAGTGCGGTGCTCGTCGGCCTCGTCGGCGTGTTCTGCATGTGGGACTCCCGCCTGCTCGGCCGTCTTAACTTCGAGCAGCCCCTCGTTGGCGCTACGCTCGTCGGTCTGCTGCTGGGCGATGTGCCCACCGGCCTTGCCGTCGGTGCCGCCGTCGAGCTCGTGTCCATGGGCCTGGTGCAGGTCGGCGCCGCCGTTCCGCCCGATATGGTCCTGGGCGGCATCGTGGCCGCTGCCTTTGCTTGCCTGACCGATGCTTCCGCCGAGACCGCCATGACGATTGCCATCCCGGTCGCCGTCCTGGGTCAGCTCCTCGGCATCGTGTTCCGTTCCATCATCGCCGTCCTCACCCATGTGGCCGATAACGCGATCGATAACGGCAAGTTCAAGACCGCCTACCGCATGCACATCTGCGCTGGCTCCGGTCTGTACGCCATCATGTACTTCCTGCCGATCTTCCTGGCCGTCTTTGTTGGCACCGACTTGGTTCAGGCCATCGTCAACATGGTTCCCGAGTGGCTGTCCACTGGTCTTAACGTTTCGACCAAGATCATGACCGCCTACGGCTTGGCCCTGCTGCTCACCATGATGATCAAGAAGGGTATGACTCCGTTCCTGTTCATCGGTTTCCTGCTCGCCGCTTACCTCAACCTGTCCGTCATCGCGGTCGCTCTGATCGGTGTGTGCCTGGCTGTCGTCTTCATGGGCTTCAAGTTCAACGGTTCCCATGCAGCCGCCGGTGTCGATTCCGACTACGATCCGCTCGAAGACGACGAAGACTAAGGAGGAACACACTATGGCAACCGCAACCAAGGACGTGTCCCTGAACAAGAAGGTCAGCCAGTTCTTCTGGCGCTCCTGGGCCATCCAGGCCTCTTGGAATTACGAGCGTCAGATGAACATGGGCTTCCTCTACGGTATGGTTCCCACGCTCGATCGCCTCTATCCGGATGAGTCCGACCCCAAGCAGCTTGCTGCTAAGAAAGAGGCTTACCACCGTCACATGGCGTTCTACAACTGCACCCCGCAGACGAGCGCTTTCGTCCTAGGCCTCGCCGCCTCCATGGAGGAGGAGTACGCCAAGGATCCCGAGAACTTCGACCCCGATTCGATCAACGCGGTCAAGACCTCCCTCATGGGTCCGCTTTCCGGCATCGGTGACTCCTTCTTCCAGGGCACCATCCGCGTTATCGCCTTTGGCCTGGGCGTTCAGCTGGCTCAGCAGGGCTCCATCATGGGCCCGATCCTGGCCATGCTCATCTCCATCGTCCCCTCCGTGCTGATCACTTGGTTTGCAGCCAAGATGGGCTATCAGGGCGGCCACGAGTACCTGAGCAAGCTTCAGGGCGGCGACCTCATGGAGAAGCTCATGTATGTCTGCGGCATCGTGGGTCTTATGTCCGTGGGCGGCATGATCGCCACACTGATCGGCGCCACCACCCCGCTGCAGTTCGCTGAGGGCACCGTCGTTATCCAGGACATTCTGGACGGCATGATGCCCCAGATGATCTCCCTTGGCCTCACCGGCCTTATGTACTGGCTCATCAAGAAGAACGTCAACACCGGTTGGCTTCTCGTGATCGCCATCGTGGGCGGCATCGCCCTCTCCGCGGCCGGCATCCTGGCCTAGTCGCGACCAGGCGTCTAACCGCTTTCCCCGGGGGCCTGCCTGGCATCCCATACCCCAGGCAGGCTTCCATCCCAATGTGACAAAGGGACAGTCCTTTGTCACATCCCCAACGGGCCGGCGACTTGGCCCTAACCACGGTAACCCTGCGAGCGTCCGGCAATGTGGCGCCGCAAAACATCGAAAGGAATGTGTCAGATGTACGAGATCGACCTTAACCTCCCTAAGCAGATCGTCGCTGACGTCCTGTCCAACCACGAGATTCACAGCGTCGCCTTCGTCGGCTGCGGCGCTTCCATGTCCGACCTTTACCCCGCCAAGTACTTCCTGGCCAACAACACGGACAAGCTGAACGTTCAGATCTTCACCGCTAACGAGTTCAACTACGACACGCCTTCCTGGGTCAACGAGCACACCTTCGTGATCACCTGCTCCCTCGGTGGCTCCACGCCCGAGACCGTCGAGGCCAACAAGACCGCCAAGAAGCATAACTGCCCGGTCGTCTCCCTCACCAACAAGGCTGGCTCCGCTCTGACCGTCGACGCCGACCACGTCATCGTCCACGGCTTCCACGCCAACTACGCTGCCAAGTGCGAGAAGCCTGGCTACGCCATCGCTCTTGCTCTCGAGATCCTTCAGCAGACCGAGGGCTATGACCACTACGAGGACATGATCACCGGCCTCACCAACGTTTTCGATCTCTGCGAGAACGCCGCTCAGCACTGCAAGAAGCTCGCCAAGAAGTTCGCCGAGGACTTCAAGGACGACAAGATGATCTACTTCATGGCTTCCGGTGCCTCCGAGAAGATGGCTTATTCTCACGCCGCCTTCCTGTTCACCGAGATGCAGTGGATCGACGCCGCCGCCTACAACACCGGCGAGTACTTCCACGGCCCGTTCGAGGTTTCCACCGAGGGTAAGCCCTACGTCTTCTTCATGTCCGATGGCGCTACCCGTCCGATGGACGCCCGCGCCCTCACCTTCCTTAAGCGCATGGGTGCCAAGGTCGCTCTGATCGATTCCAAGGACTACGGCCTGGCCGACGCCGTGCCGGCGAGCGTCGTCACCTACTTCAACCCGCTGCTGCACCTCGCCGTTATGCGCGAGTACGGCAACCAGATCGCCGAGGCCCGTCAGCACCCGCTGACCATGCGTCGCTACATGTGGAAGCTTTCCTACTAATCACAAGTAAGTAGACCTTACGGGTTGATTGAGAGGGGATGGGGTTTGCGCTCCGTCCCCTTTTTGCTTTGGGGAGGGCGTGCCTGTCGCGCCGTAAAACCACAGATAAAACCTACCAAAATATTTTTGGCAGGCGGGAGGAGATGCGTATGATCAAGGCAGTGCTGTTTGACATGGACGGTGTGCTAGTCGATACCGAGTGGTTCTACAACCGTCGCCGCGTGGCGTTTATGGAAGAGAAGGGGTTCCACTTTGACGAGATCCCCGATCTTTCGGGGTCTAACGAGCCCGCCATTTGGGAGGCGCTGGTGCCCGACGATATTGAGCTGCGCGAGCGCCTGCGCGTGGAGTACAAGCAAGTCTACAGCCCGGACCACCCCGTTCCGTATGCCGAGCTGCTCAACGAGCAGACGGAGCCGGTGATGCGTGAACTGCACGAGCGCGGCGTGAAGTGCGCCATCGCGAGCTCGTCCTACCGCGAGCTCATCGACGAGCTGGTGGAGATTGCCGGCATCGCCGACGTGCTGAACTACACCATCAGCGGCCACGAGTGCAGTGCGTTTAAGCCCGACCCCGAGATCTACCTGCGTGCCATGGAGGCGCTGGGGGTGGAGCCTGCCGAGTGCCTGGTTATCGAGGACTCGCCTTTGGGCATCGAGGCCGGCAAGCGCTCCGGCGCCCGCGTCCTGGCGCTGCGTCCGCACGAGGGCGTCAACCTGGATCAGTCCGCCGCCGACGTCGTCATCGACAACCTGTCCGACATTTTGGCCGTTTTGTAGTGTCAATCCGCCGCGAGAAGCACTGGTTCACGCGTCATTTGCTGCGGATTGGCTTAATTTGGCATCAATTTAGATCCGTTTGGCTTCGATTCGGGCTAAGTGAGTAGACTTTTTGGCGCAGGCCGAGCACAATGCATATCTTCCTTTGTAAAACCGCAGGTCACAGAGGTGGCTGTTTTGGGTGTGCTCGGCAGATCGTAAAAAGTCTACTCACTTGGAATTTGGGCCTTTGGTTATGGGGGTTGCTGGTCCCGTTTTTGGTTGTCGAGAGAGGGTGAATTGAAGCGCCCCCGTACGCTCCATGCTACAATCGCGGGCATGCCCCACAACCACATCTGCCTTCGAAAGGAGCCTGCGTGGCGAACGCCATCGATCAGCTCACGGACCGCGTGCTCGTGCTCGGCCGCCTCACCATCGTCCGCCGCGCCATCACCGCCGTGGCGGTCACAATTTCCGCCGTTCTCCAGACATTTCTGATCCAGGCGTTCATTCAGCCCGCCGACCTGCTTCCGAGCGGCTTCACCGGCGTCGCGGTCCTGCTCGATCGCGTTACTTCGTTGGGCGGCGTTCACATCGATATCTCGCTCGGCATGCTCGCGCTCAACATCCCCGTGGCGCTCCTATGCTGGAGCGGCATTAGCAAGCGCTTCGTCATCTTCTCGATGATGCAGGTCGTGCTCTCGTCGCTGTTCCTCAACGTCTTTCACTTCGCGCCGTTTTTAGGCGATAAGATCATGCTCATCATTTTTGGCGGCGTGGTCTCGGGTCTGGGCGCTGCCATCGCGCTTAAGTCCGGCGCATCCACCGGCGGCACCGACTTTAT
>CABQHZ010000060.1 GCA_902464175.1 uncultured Collinsella sp.
GCTCAACGGCGGCATCGTCATCAAGGAGGCCGCCAACCAGCACTACTGCACCGATGCCTTTAGCCGCGCGGTGTTCCAGGCCATCTGCGATGACGCCGACGTACCCACGCAGGCCTTCGCCAACAAGAGCGATATGGCGGGCGGTTCTACCCTGGGCAATCTGTCCAATATGCAGGCGAGCATGCATGCCGTGGACGTGGGCCTGCCGCAGCTTGCCATGCACTCGAGCTACGAGACCGGCGGCGTGCGCGACGTGATGTACGCCATCCGCGCCCTCACCGCCTTCTACGAGCGAAACCTAACCATCAACGGCGCCGAAAGCGTGGAGCTGTAAATGCAAGCCGAAGATATGAAGGCCGAGCGCAGGGCCAAACTTATCGAACAGGGCTCGCAGCTGTTCGCCACTGCTTGCCATGAGTCAGGGATCGACGTGTCCAAGGCGCAACCTACGAGCGATGAAGAGCTCAAGCATAGAGCCTATTCGGATCGCTATGACGAGGAGATGGGCTGGTTCCAATAAGCGAAGCATTATCACTTTGACGAGAGTGTCGCAGGCAGAACCAGCGTCATGGTGCAAACAAACCTGACCCCATTGCACCAAACTCACAAGGAGTGTCCCCACCTGCCGGCAGGAAAGGAACGTCCCCAGGTGCCAACAATGGCAACACCGCAGGCAGAGGATGGGCAGCGAGCGACGTCCAGGACGAGCAAGTTGGCATGAAAAAGGCGAGGCATTGACCTTCTGGTCATGCCTCGCCTTTTGAATGACAAATTGCCGTTCTGGGCGTCGCGCAGCGTCGACCGGTTCCGGCGTTTGGTAAAACGCCGGAACAAATTAGTGCTCGATCCAGCAGCGGAGCGTTTCTCCGGCCTGCAGATGGCGTAGATTCTCGGCGGCAATGTCGACCACGTTGTTGAGCGTAGCCTCCAGGTGGAACCAGCCGGAGATGTGCGGCGTGATGAGCATGTTGGGCGCATCCCACAGCGGGCTTGTCGCGGGCAGCGGCTCAGGATCGGTGACGTCGACCGCGGCGCCGGCAAGGTGCCCCGACTCAAGGGCGGCGACCAGGTCGTCGGCAACCACGAGGTCGCCGCGACCACCGTTGGCAAAGAAAGCGCCCGGCTTCATTGCGGCAAAGAACTTGGCATTCGCCAGGCCGCGGGTCTCGGGCGTGCTGGGCATAAAGGACGCAACGACGTCGGCCTCGGCCAAGCGCTCGGGCAGGGCGTCCATGCCGTCCATCTCCTCAAACACGATGGGGTAGACGAGCGGGTGGCGCTTGATGCCGCGGACGTGCGCACCCATGCTGCGGCAGAGCGTGGCAAAGTGCCCGCCGATATCGCCCGCGCCCAGCACCAGCACATTGGCATTTTTGAGCGAGGTAACCGGCCCCAGATCCTCCCAGCGATGCTCGCGCTGCAGATCTTGGTAGCCGGGCAGGTGCTTCATCATAGAAAGGACCATGGCAAACATGTGCTCGCTTACGGCCTGGCCGTAGGCGCCCACCGAGCAGGAGAGCTTTGCTCCGGCCGGTACGGTGCCGGCGGCAAGGTAATCGTCATAGCCCGCGCTCTGCAACTGAAGAAGCTGCAGGTGCTCGCATGCCGTGAGCATGGCGGGGTCGATATTGCCCAGGATCACATCGGCATCGGCGACTTGCTCGCGCGTGGCGGCATCGGCGCTCGTATAGATAAAGTCCTCGCCCGGAGCGCTCGACTCAAGAATCGCGCGGTAACGATCATTAACGGGCAGCAAAACCAGGATGTTCACAAGCAATCCTCTCCGCTCAACTTGCCACAAAGGGACGGGTTTATTTTGGCAGGTTTTATCAGGCAAAACGTTCAAACAAAACGCCGGATGCAAGACGGGCGTGCCCGCCGGCATCCGGCGTACGTACGGCTACCAGCTCAGCAGCTCGTAGCCATCCTCGGTCACGACCAGCTGCACCTCGCACTGGGCTGAGTCGCTGCCGTCCTTGGTACGTACGCACCAGCCATCGCCCTTGCTGATCTTGATGTCGGGCTTACCGGCGTTGACCATGGGCTCGATGGTAAAGACCATGCCCGGGGCCATGATGGTGTCCACGTCGGGCGCCTCGGTGGTAAAGCCCACAAACGGGTCCTCGTGGAACTCCTTGCCAATGCCGTGTCCGCCGTACTCGCGCACCACGCTAAAGCCCGCGTCCTCGACCGTCTTCTGAACGGCCTCGGCCATCACAGACAGCGGCAGCCACGGCTTAACGGCGGCAAGGCCCGCCTCCACGCTCGCGCGGGTGACGTCGACCAAGCGCTGACGCTCGTCCGAAACCTCGCCAATGCAGAACATGCGGCTCGAATCGCTAAAGTATCCGTCCAAGATCGTGGAACAGTCCACGTTGATGATGTCGCCCTCGTGCAGGACGTCCGTGTCGCAGGGAATGCCGTGGCAGACGACGTCGTTGATTGAGGTGCACACGCTCTTGGGGTAGCCCTCGTAGTTGAGGTCGGCCGGCGTACCGCCGTGCTCGACGGTGTAGTCGTAGATCATCTGGTCGATCTGGTTGGTGGTCATGCCTGCGGCGATGTGCTCACCCACGTAGTCGAGCACGCCCACGTTAATGGCGGCAGAGCGCTTGATGCCCTCGATGTCGGCGGGCGTCTTGTAGAGCGTGCGGGGCAGGACGTTCCAGCCTTCCTCCCACAGGCGCTCGAGACGCTCATCGAAGGCGCTGTGACATTTCTTATATTTCTTACCGCTGCCGCACCAGCAGGCGTCGTTGCGGCCGGGCACAGGTCCCTTGTCATACATGGCTAACTTCCTTTCATCCGCAGCTAGTATAGCCTACCCGCGCACTCATAAAAGTTGTGGTGATATAGTTCCGGTTTAAGCGTTTTAACAGCACAAATAGGAACTATATCACCGCAACTTAGGGGCGGGATGGCGGGCGTTGACGGCTCGGGCTGCGTGCCGTTCGAGCTGCCCCGGTGTTTCCGCGCGTGGTGTTGCTAGTAGCTTACCTGGCAGGGGATGCCGAGGGCTTCGACGCGCGCGGCGACGGCATCGAGCACCTCGGGCGCTGCTTTGGCAAGGCCGGCGACTGGTGTTTCGCGCGCCACGGTATAGATGGTTGCTTCCTGCGGACGGATGCGCTCGAGCGCTGCGAGCCAAGGGCCAACGTACTCTTCGCCGGTGTTGTCGACGGACTCGCCCTGGTATTCACCAGTCAGGAATATCGTCTGGATAATGACGTGCCCGCCAAAGCTCGCGAAAGTCTCAATCTGATGCTCCACGTCGTAAGGACCGACAGGCTGGTCGAGTAGCTGGATAAACGCCGGATCCACGGTATCGAGCTTGAGGATGTTGTCGTCGACCATCATGAGCGCGTCGTGCACGGCGGGCTGATCGGCGCGCGTACCGTTGGAAAGCACAGCGATCTTGGTGTTCGGTGCCAGCTCATTGCGCAGCGCCACTGCGCCTGCGATGGCCTGCGGAAACTCCGGAGCAGCGGTTGGCTCGCCGTTGCCGGCAAAAGTGATCACATCGGGAAGCTCGCCCTCGGCGGCCATCTTGCGCAGCTGGGCCTCGAGCGCGTCGAGCACCACGGTGGCCGTGTTGTGCGGCTCGTGGCACGGGCGCTCGCCGTTAAAGCCGTTCTCGCAGTAAATGCAGTCAAACGTGCAAATCTTGCCACTGGCCGGCATCATGTTGACGCCGAGCGAAAGCCCCAAGCGTCGGCTGCGGACAGGGCCAAAGATCGGGCTGGCATTCAAAAACGTAGACATAAAAAGGTCCCCTCGTAACGTTTGCACTCCAGCTTATCACCCTGCGAGCGGTTGGATATGGGGCACCCCGATCAAACTCAAAAAGTGGGACAGCAAGCGCTGCTCTGCCGCCTGCCGATTAAACCTGCTTCCAAACACCGAGAACTTCGCCAACATATACCGTGTGAAAATCACGCTGAGGATAGTTGTCGTCGATAAGGCGGCGATCGACAAAGCCCTCTTCCACAAGAGGCGCCGCATAGAGCTTTTTGCAGGTGAGCACGAGCTCCGATTCGGCGATGGCGCAAGCCCCGTCGAGCTCGATTGCCGTGAGCTTGAGATGCTCGAGCTTGTCGCCGTCGCGCCCGCTTTTAGCGCCAAGGTAGCCAAGTTCGCGGCGGTGCCCCTCGCCTAGAAAACAGATGGAGAAGTGGTCGCCGTGCTCCATAAGTTCGTGGGTGTAGCGCTGAGGTCGCACAAAGACGGTGACGGTGGAGAGCCCCCGATGGGGCGTGCCTTCGCCGCGCCGCTCCCAAAGCGATCCCATCTGCCCCCACGAGATGGTCATGGCGTCATGAATGCCGTCTGCACGCCCGCTCACGAGGGCAGCCCATTCCAGGCCAAACTTGGTTACCGGATTCATTTGCAGGTCATCGATTGCGATTTTCTCCAACATATTGAGCTTCCTTTCGTGCTGTCGTCTCTTGAACGTCTGTGCTTTTGCTCGCGTTCGGCTGCTGAGGCTGGCGCTCATAAGCCGGATCAAACCCACAGGTGACAAATACTGTGGCAGCTAAAATATTCCCCTTCTTACTAGCGACGTAAAGAGGGCACATAATGCCAAGTTGGTTTCCTTTTGGTTAGTGGGATGATGCAAAAAGCGATAGTTCTAGAACCCAAATCTTGCAGTTTTGTCTTACAAGATTTATGCTTTCTTGCAAAGTAGAACTGCAAGATTTGGAGTTGTCATGCCGTTTAACTCATTAGTGCAGGAGAAAATCCTTGATTTTGAGAAGCTCGGTATACCAGAGGTTTTCAATCGCGAACTCCAGCTTCTTCCCATTCAAAAGCCCGCGCGTAATAACCTTGCACAGGTGATTGTGGGTACGCGTCGATGCGGCAAGACGTATCGCCTTTTTCAAGAGATGCACGACATTGTTGCGGCGGGCTATAATCCTCAGAATATTCTGTACTTCAACTTCGAAGACGAGCGTCTCAAGCCGTATTCGGCGGCGCTTCTTTCCGATGTGCTCGATACATTCTTTGCCATGCGTCCTGCGGCAAAGGAAGAAGGGTGCTTTCTCTTTTTCGATGAGATTCAAGAGGTGCCCGACTGGAGCCTTTTCTTGAGACGCGTTATCGATTCAACTGAAGCAACGGTCTATGTCACGGGTTCCTCATCAAAGATGCTGTCAGCTGAGCTAGCCTCGGAGTTCAGGGGTCGCTCGATTTCCAAAGAGCTTTTCCCATTGAGTTTTGGTGAGTTCGTTCGTTGGTCGACGGGGCAATCCGTCAGCGCTTCCGATGGGTTTTCGTCGACTGACGCAGCTGTGCTGCGAAATGCGCTTAATGACTATCTACTTCGTGGCGGTTACATCGCAGCGCTCAAATTGCCCGCCGCCGACGGCATGATACTCATGCAAGAGTATGCGTACCGAACGGCGGCGATGGACGTGATCGAGCGATATAACCTGCGAATGCCGCAAGTCGCGGTGAGTTTCCTCACCAGGTGCCTTGCCTCGTCTGGGCGTGAGCTCTCTGTGAATAAGATCGCGCATGAGTTAAAGAGCCGGGGAGTCTCGACGTCACGAGAGACGCTGTCAAGCCTGCTGTCGTATTACGAGGAGGCTTATTTAGTCTTTTCTTTGGGTGATTTGAGCCGAGCGCTTGCCGACAACCCTCGATCCAGCTCAAAGGTTTATTCGGTCGATCCGGGAATGTTTGCTGCGTTCTCGAAAGCGGCAAGCAAGGAAGTGGGCCAGCGGCTAGAGACGGCGGTGTTTAATAGACTCCGTCGTTTAGCACCGGTCGCGCGCACGGGCTCTCTCGCTCGGTTGACGTTTGAGCATGAGAAGAAATCTCATGAGATCGACTTTGTGATGGGGGATGCTCTACTTGGTGATGCGTATCGGTTGATTCAGGTGAGTACAGATATAACGAATCCAAAGACGCTGCAACGCGAGGTATCAGCCCTTGCGGCGGGCATGTTCAAATACGGCATCGATGAATCGGTTATCGTAACGATGGATACCGAAGAGACGATTGAAACCCCATCGGGAATCGTTCGAGTGGTTCCTGCCTGGAAATGGCTGATTGACTAATTGTGCTGCAAGCAAAGGGCGCCAGACGGGTAGAGTAAACGCGTTCGTTTCTGTACAAATGACGCCAAAACAGCCAAGCCACACCTTGACGCGGCCGGACGGCGTTGACGATAGGACCACAACATGGATTTTACGGTTGAGAATGCGGGCACCGCGATTGTCTGCCACGAGTATGCCAGACCGGGCGTGTTGCCCGATGCGCCTGCTTTGGTATGCGTTCACGGCGCCTGCGTCGACGGCGTCTTTTTTGACGGTATCGCCCGCGAGCTCAGCCGCGACTATCGCGTAATTACCTACGACCGTCGCGGCTGCGGCGAGAGCGGCGATGCTGCGGACGGCCGCTACGACCTCGCCGCTCAGGCCGCCGATCTGCAAACCGTAATCGAGTACGTCGGCGCTCCGGCAAACGTGCTCGCGCACAGTGCCGGTACGCTGGTTGCCCTGGAGCTTCTTCGTACAAACCCGGCTGTCGTCTCGCGTGCGATCCTGCATGAGCCCGCCGTGACGGGCGAGGGCGTTGGCCTGGGCGCGGCCCCCATTTTGCTCGACATGATTGCGGCGGGGAAGGTCTCGAGGGCATTGAGGGTCTTCTTGGGCGCCATCGGCGAGCCCGATCCCGAAGCTCCCAAAACAACCGAGGCGGAAGCCAAGCACGCCCTGCGCAACGGGCGCAGCTTTATGGCAAACGAATACGATGCCACCATGACCTATGTCCCCGATTGGGACCGCGCTCGCGCATCAAAGGCCATGGCCGCCGTGCTCTTGGGCGAGCTCTCGATCGGTACGACCCGTGAGGCGGGAACGCGAGCAGCGGCTGAGCTTCTGGGCTGTCCGCTCGTGACGATTCCCGGCGCGCATAACGGCCTGCGTGATCGCCCGGCGGCTGCTGCCCAAGCCGTCCGCGACGTCCTGGGGTCGTAGCAGTCGCACCAACCAAAACGGGCGACACTCGCAAGCGTTTCGGCGGTGTTAACAAACGCCTTCAAAACCGTGCGCCTGCACCTCCAAACATACCGTCTGCCAACTCATGAAAATGTAACGGTATTCATGTGCTTACCTGCATCAACAAGATGCTACCCTTGTACCATTTGATATGTACCGTTGCCGTGCGTAACGATAGAAAGGGCCCCATATGCTCAATAATCACGAGGTCAATCTAACCGACGAGGAGGCTGCCGCCGAGGTCGCCCGCGTCGCGAAGACCTACCCCGTGGTGCGTTTGCTGTCGGCCGATCAGATTAAGAGCGAGCCTAACTGCTTGCTCGCCGGTGATCGGTGTCCTTGTCTGCGTCAGTCGAGTCTTGAGGCCTTGGCAGATTCGGGTGAGGTGTCGGAGCAGCTGCTCAATGATGGTATTGAGTACCGCGCTCGTCTGCGCCCTCTAAAGGTCGAGGGCGAGCCTCACGTCTTGCTGATGGTGCGTCCGATCGATGAGCAAGAGGCCGCAGAAGAGGACCTTGTCTACACCGACGTGCTGACGAGTGTGCGCAATCGCCGATATTACGAGGAAAAGCTCCGAAGCGCCCGCATGAATGCCGGCGTTGCGATGATCGACCTTGATGATTTTAGGGTCTTCAACGATACATGTGGCCGTCATGCCGGCGACCTTGCGCTCGGTGCTGTGGCGACAGCCATGCGCAGCGGAATCCGTTCGACTGACGAGCTTGTGCGCTATGGCTGCGACAAGTTCGTGGCTGTCATGCCCAATATTCCCTCCGATGACTTCACCCGTCGCCTGCATCAGGTGTCCGATGCCGTTCGTTCCACGATTATTCCGGGCCATGAGTACGTGAGCTTGACGGCATGTGTTGGTGGCGTTCGCATTCATGGCGAGACGGTCGATGAGGGCGTTGGCCGCGCTGTCCAGTTACTGAGCCGCGCTAAGGCAAAAGCCGGTACGGTCGTGACCGATGCCGATTCCATCGAGGCCTTCCAAAGCGAAAAGCCCTTGGTGCTTATTATCGATGACTCCGAGATGAACCGAGCCATTCTCAGCGAGATGCTCAAGGACGAGTATTGCATCCTCGAGGCCGATAACGGTCGTGCGGCGCTCGACATGGTCGACCGCTATGGCGATGAGTTGTCGCTCGTGATGCTGGACATTGTCATGCCGGGCATAAGCGGCTTTGAGGTGCTGGCCGATCTGTCGCGCCGAACGGGTATCGATAATCTGCCTGTCATCATGATTTCGAGCGAAGATTCCGATGATATGGTTCTGCGCGCGTACGAGCTGGGCGCCTCGGACTATATCAACCGCCCGTTTGACTCCCGTATCGTGCGCCGCCGCGTAAGCAACACCATCCGCCTGTACGCCAAACAGCGCCGCCTGACGAGCCTGCTGTCCCAGCAGTACAACGAGCGCGTCAAGAACAGTCGCATGCTCATCGACATCATGGCCGGCGTCATGGAGCTTCGCAACGGCGAGAGCGGCAGGCACGTTACGAACATCGAGAAGCTGACCGAGCTGCTGCTTGGCTGTCTGGTCCAGCGTAGCGGCACGGTCTCCCTCGACAATGAGGAACGCTCTACGATCGCCCTGGCTTCGGCGCTGCACGATATCGGCAAGATGTCGATTGACGATGCGATCCTCAACAAGCCCGGACGCCTTACGCCCGATGAGTTCGAGATTATGAAGACGCATACCACGATCGGCGCCGACATGCTGCTTGAGCTGGGTAGCCATCACGCCGGTAATGCGCTTATGGAATATGCGTACCAGATTGCGCGTTGGCACCACGAGCGCTGGGACGGCAAGGGTTATCCCGATGGCCTTAAGGGCGACGATATCCCCATCGCCGCGCAGGTGGTTTCGGTGGCTGACGTGTACGATGCGCTGACGAGCGTGCGCGTATACAAAGACGCTATCCCGCACAAGGAGGCAATCCAGATGATCCTGGACGGTAAGTGCGGCACCTTTAACCCGCTGTTGCTCGACTGCCTGCTCGAGGTGCAAGACCGTATTGCCGAGACGTTGGCACGCCCCGCCGACGTTGTCGCGTTTCCCACGATTTAGTTTGACCAAAGGAGTTTTTAATCCATGATTTCCATGCGTGAGGCGTATGAGAAGATCGGCGCTAATTATGATTACGCGTGCGCTCGGCTGATGGGCGAGGAAATGCTTGCCCGCTTTGCCCTCAAGTTTTTGGATGACGAGAGCATGGACAAGCTGGAGGCCGCCATGGCGGCAGGAGACGCCGAAGGTGCGTTTATGGCAGCGCACACGCTCAAGGGCGTGAGCCAGAACCTGGGATTCGATAATCTGTACGAGCCGGCGGTCGTGGTAACCGAAGCGCTGCGCGGCGCCGATGCCGTTGACGGCGCTCGCGAGGGAATGCACGCGCTGCAGCAGCAATATGCGGCAACGATGTCGGCCTTGCGCGAGGCGGCCGAGTAAGAGCTCGCGAGCTTTGATGACTATGAGAGTGGATAATCTCCCGTTTTAGGCCCGGTGGCGGCCTCAAAGTGGGAGATTATCCACGCTCGTTCGATACGTGTCCAAAAATCCACGCTCACCTCTTCTGACTAGTGAATGGCCTATGCGCACTGGCGGGGCTTTCCGCATGCAATCCATATCGTTGTTCGATAAACTGTTCGAATAACGATAGAGCCGATGAGGGTGAGTGTATGTCCAACAGCGTTCAGCGTATGGCCAAGGCGGGCGAAAATATCAGGAAGCTTGGTTTTTGCATGGCAGCCGTTTTTGCAGGGATGCTCGTTGCTTTTGCCGCGTTGGTTGTTTACGTGATCTGGTATGCGGTTGCAAACGTTGCTTCTGTCGATTCTTTCGGTGTCGTGACGCTTCTCAATGGCGGGTGCATCGTTATCCCAAGCGGACTGTGCCTGGCACTCGTCGTGGGTATTTCGCTTGTCGTTTTGTGCGGGATCAGCCGTAACATCTCTCGGGGCGT
>CABQHZ010000061.1 GCA_902464175.1 uncultured Collinsella sp.
CCTCGATGGACACCGGGAACACAAACTGGTCGACGGTGTCGGCGGTCGACGTGGCGGGCGCGATCTCCACGCGAGCCGGGTCGCTCACCAGGTCGGTGATCTCGCCCACGGCCTCCTCGTCGAGCGTCGCCGAGAACAGCAGCGTCTGGCGCTCGGCCGGCGTCTCGCGCACAATGCGGCGGACGGCGGGCAAAAAGCCCATGTCGAGCATGCGGTCGGCCTCGTCGAGTACCAGCACTTTGACCTCGCCCAGGTGGCAGGCACCCTGCTCGATCAGATCGACCAGACGGCCCGGCGTTGCGACCAGGATGTCGCAACCGTACTTGAGGGCAGCGGTCTGGGGCTTGTAGCTCACGCCGCCCACGACGGTCACGGCAACATGGCCGGTGACGTCGGCGATTTTGCTCGCGACCTCGTCGATCTGCTGGGCAAGCTCGCGCGTAGGGGTGATGACGAGCATCACGGGGCCACGGCCGTTGCCCTCGGGCTTCTTGGCACCGCGACGGCGGTTGCGGCCGCCGCGCTCACGCACGGGTTTGGGCGGAGCAATGTGCTCCAGATTGTTCATGGTCGGCAGCAAAAAGGCGGCCGTCTTGCCGGTGCCGGTCTGAGCGGCGGCAAGCAGGTCGCGGCCTTCGAGCACCACAGGGATCGAGCCGGCCTGCACGGGCGTCGGCACCGTGTAGCCCAGGTTCTCGATGGCACGAAGCATCTCGTCGGAAAGGCCCAGCTCGTCAAAGGCGGGCAGGTTCTCGGTAGCGGACTCGACGGCCTGGGCAGCATTGGCCTCATCGGCGGCATCGAAGGCAGCCTGGGTCATGGCCTCACGGGTCTCGTCCAGGATCTCGGCGTCGGTGACGTCGGATACAGAATTACGCATATGTTGTTGTTCCTTATCTGCACGCGCAATGGGCACGGCATGCGGCCGCGCGGGCGTGCTTGGTAGTGCGCTAATACATACAAAAACGGGTGCGCACAGAGAGGACGTTGCTCAGCACGCTGGCGATCGCTTTGGCAGCCCTATCACGCGCCGTCCAGACGCAGCAGCTCTAAGCGATGGAGCAGATTCGCCGCTGGTTAGTATACCCGTGCATCGCATGCCCCCACGTAAACCACAGATGACGAGGCGGACGGAGTGGGCCTGGTCCGATTGTCTCAATCTGTAACAGTTACGGGGCAAAACCGGGTCTACACGTTACAGATCGAGACATTCAGTAGCCTCCTTGGCTAACATCTCGATCTGTAACATCTACAGGGCAAAACTTCCCCTACGTGTTACAGATCGAGACAAACGGTCGGCACGGTTCACAAACGTCTCAATCTGTAACAGCTACCAAGTAAATCGACTCGTAACTGTTACAGATTGAGACAGACGCACCAACCACCAACCCCGACAGGCAACAAAAAGGACCGGACGTCCAGCCATTACGACTGGAACGTCCGGCCCCGTCAAACATCAACTAGGGAAGCTAAACCAACAGATCGCAGCCTCTACTCTGCGTCCGGGTCCTTAAAGTTCTTGGGATCCAAGACCATGCAGGTGTAGGTGATGTCGTGTTCATCGTCGGGAATGGGCTCAAACCCGTTCTTGCCAAAGAAGTCTATGAGCAGATGTGCGAGCTTAATCGGATCCGCATCAGAATCATCAAAGAGATATCCGCTCAGATCCAGGAATGCAGGCTGCTGGTGGCCCTCGCTCTCCCAGTATCCCAACAGGGCGTCGTGCACCAGGCGCGCGCCATAACCGTTACCGCGGTAGTCGGGGTCAACATACACATGGCTCAAAAACGTCGACGTTTCCTCGTTGAGCGGGTGCTCCGCAACAGCATCCGGCAGGTCGGGGTCATCCGCACCGCCCGTCACGCAAAAGCCGACAAGTTCGTCATCGGCAAAGACGCCCCAGAGACTGCTGTTCTCCTCATCCTCGTCCTCGACGAAGTCCGCGTACTCGTCATAGACCTCGTAGCCCGACTGCTCGTCCAGATCGACCATATCGTCGACGTCGTCGGGACCCAAAGCCCTTACTTCAACTTCAGCCATTGTCCCGTCCTTTCTCTCGCTTTCAGGACAACCCGAGCATACGGCGCTGTCCAGATAACCTGTTGCGCAACATCGGCCGTTGCGCCAATACCGTCGTTAACGGCGACGACGCCTCAGGGCAACGCATGCTACGACAATCACCAGCAACACCAAACCCTGAAAATTGATGCGGCTAATAGCGAAGCCCGAAGGAACGATAAAACTGTCGTAGAACATGTCGAGCAGACCGATAAACACCAGAAACGCGATGAAGATCCAGAACACGCGACTCCTTAAAATGGGAGTAAACATGTCGAGCACCGAACCGCCCGAGGAAGTGCCCTGATAGCCAATCAAATCAAACGGCTCATCCTTCTCCACCTCGCCGGCATCGCTCGAAGTGCCGGAAGACTGCGATTCCAAATCGCGACGATCCGTCCAATACCCGGGCACATGGTCGCGCTCACCAAGGTACTCACCGTTTTTTACCACCGGCTCAAACAACATGGCACTCGAAAGATCCTCGAGCTCCTCGCGAATCAACTGGTCGGTGCGAGCATCATGGGGCTCCTCGAGCTCACATTCAAGCTCGTACATATGCTCCATGATCCGCTCGTAATCTTCTTCTGACATATCGTCATCGTAATAGGAGTTCCCGCTCATCGTTCATCCCTCATTCAAGAACTGAATCCCTTTGGACAACTCAAGTTTAGGAAGCCATGCCAAGCAGGCGTTGCGCAACATTGCCGGGAACGAGACGGATCCGCTCTCAAAACGCCCCAGCACAAACCATTTCGCATTGCAATTTGCGCACTCGCGGATGTTGCGCAACGTTCTCGCCCATCGGGGCGGTAGCGTTCGAGTTAGCAAAGCCACGAGCCCTAAAACCCGGGATCGCGGGCTTCCACCGCATACGAAAGAAGGAACGATGGACGAGATTTTTGAGCATCTGCTTCAAGATACCGACCGAGGGATCTCGATCAACCAGATTGTCAATCGCATCGTGTTTCCCAACCACGATATCTGCATGCAGGCCAAAGCTGCCCTGGAGCGAGACTATGGCGAGTTCTGCTTTGCTGCCGTGATCCCCGATTACGAGGATTTCCAGCACATGGATCCGACCGACGCCACCAATGCCGCCCTGGAAACCTGCGGGTCCGACGGCGAAGAGGTCACCAACGTCGTTTGGGGCTACAACTCGCTCCAGTACGAATACAACGGCATCCCCTCGCTGGAGGTTGCCAAGACTATCTCCAAGATGATCGGCGTTCCCGTCTACTACGAGTACACCGATGCCGATGAGCTCGCTGCCGGCGCCGTGATCGCCGATGCGCAGGGCGACAGTGTCTCGTTTGCAAACGTGGTCGACAAGAGCTGCTGGGTGTATTTCCCGGAGGGGTTCGACGGTGCCACCGACACCCTGTTCCGCTGCGGCATGGGAACCATGTCCATGCCCGACGGAAGCCAAAAGTACTTTGAGGACACCACCGACCCCATCATGCGTTCGTATGCGCAGCGCGGAAACGTGTCCCTGTACTTCGACTTCCTCAAAGACCAGTTTGGCGCCCAGGAAGAGCCCCAGCCGGCCCCCTCGCGCAAAAAATCATCTTCTGCGGCAAGCAAACGCAAAAAGAAGTCGGCTGAGACGCAAGCCCAGGAGTCGGGCAACGTCTACATGTCCCAGGCCATGGGTGCGATGACGTTTCGTATTGTCTTTCCCAACCATGACTGCTGCGCATATATCCGCGATGATCTCGACAAGTGCTTTGGCGGGTTCTCGCTCCAGGCGATTTGCGGCACGCCCGACGGTACGTTTGACTCACCCGATGAAGTCCTGTCCACCATGGCGGGTCACGGAATCCCCGATGACGCGACCGATGTCGAATGGGGCTATAACTCCGTGCGCTATCGTGTGGCGCACTCCGTACCCAACGCCGTCGTTCTCGAGGCGCTCGTCCAGCACTACGGCATTCCGCTGTACGGCGAGTATTTCGATGAGCTCAAGCGCGCAACCGGCGCGGCCATTACAATCCCCAACATAGCGAACCCGACCGCATTCGTCCCCGGCACACTCGGCTGCAAAGAGCAGATGTACTTTGACCGCGGCAGTGATAACGAAGGCTACGTTGCACTTCGATGCGGCTATTGCCAGGCGGTCTCCGATGACGGCAAAACGCGCATTTCCTTTGTCGATGACCCGTCGCAGTCGGTCATGGCGGAAATGGCAGAAGAAGCATCGGTCGGAGTCTACGTTAGGCTGCTTAAAAAATTCAACCTTGAGCAATCGCTCCCCAAGGGATACCAGAAACCCGTTTCTCGCCCCACCGCAAGCTCCAAAAAGAGTACCTCGACCTCCTCGGCGGAAAAATCGAAAATCAGTCTGTGGATGAACCCCATTGCAGAGAAGCATGTCTGGAACTCCCTCGATGCCTACGACCTAGACCAGGGCAGGCAAAATGACATGAGCATGTTTGTTTTGGAACCGATCTATCGCGATGGCGAACAGATCCGCGATTCGTTTGGGTATGCATCGGGCCGCGAACCCATGCCGTCTCGCGCGAGCCACCAAGCGCACAGCAAAGTTATGGACGCCGCCCTTAATGCCAATACCGACTTAAGCACGCTCGTCGCGTGGTTGCTCGGCCAAGGCCTGCTGACATCCGAAGAGCTCAACGCGCTGCACCGCGACATCGAGCTCAAAGCCCAGGGCATAAGCGCCATTGCCACAGGAAGAGGTGCCGCGCTCGAGAGCCGTTGCGACTCGGTTTGCTACCTTATTGCAAAGCTCCGGAGCCATGGCGGCGACAATAGCCAGCGCTTTATGATGTGGATGGCGGACACCGACCAAGCCGTGCGCGTAAAGTTCTATGGCGAGGCGCCGGCAATCGGTACGCCCTTTACGTGTCGCTTTAGCGTAGTGGAAGGCGACGTCGTTACGTACTGGGAGCCCGTGGAGGGCGAAAAGGGCTTCTCGCGCTATAAGCAGATTCCTGAAGGCGGACGCATCGACGTCTCCGCGGCAAAGAGCGACTCTGCCGCTATGAGCGCCTTGCGCAAAGCCAACGCGATGTTCCTTAAGACATATGGACTCAAGCAGACCGCACCGTCCAAGACGCGTATGACCCCGGAACAATCACAGCGATTTAGCGAGCTTCGAGAAAAGCTGGGTCGTAAGACGGGTTATGCCCTTACGGTGCTTTTCTCGCGCTGCGTACTCTGCAGTGCCGAAGCCGACCGATTCCTCGAGCTCATGGAGCGCGCCGCCGCTGCGCACGATCGCGGAGAGATGATCGACGTCGACGATACCGAGGCCGTGGAGCACAAGGCCATTTACATGGTTGGCCCAATCTCCGCCGAGGATGGCACGTGCCAGCTCTACAACCCCAGCACCATCAACTTTGAGGACTTTAGATTCCAGCCCAACCTGCTCGAAGACTTCCATACCGACCTGCCCCATGCTGGCAACTTTATCAACATTGCAACGAGCGTCGTTGAGTCGGATGTCATCGCCGCTTGGGCGGGCTACAACACGGGCAACGCCCAGCGCTCGGCGCGCTACTAAAGGACAATTGGCGCGACCAAGGCATGCATCTGTTGCGTAGCATCGATCTCGGGCGGTGTAGTGCACCGCCCGCGATGTTGCGCAACAGAATGTAACGCAGGCGGCCTAGTATGCGAAGTAACAGGCGCGCACAGGTCGGACGCATCAGATCCGATCTTCGCGCGCAACACAAATCATCGCAGGGAGCACACCATGGCGCGTGACACATCAAACGATCCGGTTGTTAACTTGCCGCTCGATTACAAGTTCGACGGCAGCGGCAACATCATCCAAAAGGTCTTTTTTGGCGTAAATGCGGTATTCTGCCCCGTCTGGTACTGGTGGTACTTCAAAAGCGACCGCGATCCCAACTGGTGGGTCAACGGCAGCGGCATGGACGGCTACGATCCCGAGGAATGCGCCATCAAGTTCCAGCGCCGCATGAACAACTTTACGCCCGAGGAGAGTTGCAACCTCTTTGAAGTCGCGAAATACTGCGACCGCATGACGGGCGTTACCGTTTTTGACGTGGTTAACGGCCGAAATGTAAACGAGCGACACCTGGATGATTACGACACCGGCTACGACCTTGGCATCGACGATGATGAGGACGAAGACGACGAGGACATCGAGATGGAGTTTGACGGTAGGCCCGTTAGCCCCCAGCCGATGCGCACGTGCGACGAAGGCCCCTGCCAGTTTATGCTGCCGCCCGTTTTAAACTGCGGAACAGACGACGGCACCGGCTACGAAGTCGAGATTCCCCTGCGTGCCAAAACGACCAAGAGCGGCACCCCACAAGAGCGGCTTGCGTTTTATGTCCCCGCCGACGCCGCCGTGCAGTGGTTCCGCGAGGTCACCGGCGAGCCACAGGCCGACTACCAGCTGTTCCAAACCGTGTGGATGGATCAAGCCAATAGGCTCGAGAACCCGCACTTTGTCGACCACCTGTTTTCCTATGCGTTTTGGCAGGAGCGATTGCTGCGCATCCTGCACTGCACGTACAAGCGGGGCAAGGTGCAAAGCGTGCGCATCGTTGCCGATTACGAAGGCGATGCCGCCGAGTTTATTGGCAAGTACTATCCAGAGGCCGAAGTCATCGGTCGTCAGAGCAACGAGAACGCCTTTGAAACGGGGGCTGCCTACCTAGTCGAACTCATTTTGGATTTCAAATACAAGGGCGGCAAGCTTATCGAGAAAAAGACGTTCTCGGTTCTTGGCAGCTTTGGATGCGAATGGTATCGACTCTTTAGCGGCAACCCCAACGCCACCGTTGACGATTTCTACGCATGGTGCGAACAGACCGATACCTACGAGCCGCTACGCCAAGCAGCCGAAACCGCCGGCGCAATCGTTCAGTACACCACCTACGGACTAAAGGGCGACGAGCTCACCAGCAAGCGTACCGAAGATCTCCAAGGCCGCACCAACGTCGAGATCAACGAAGCCGCCGAGCTGAGGGATCGCATGTTTACGTAGGCGGCGGGAAGATTTACCCATTTGCTCACACTGTTCCTCTAATCCTAGGAGGTTTCTGCTTTGACTGATTTCTTATGGAACATAGCGCCCTGGATCGCTGCCGCCGCGCTCTGCTGTTCTGTCTTTCTGGAGCTCCACAGCCATCAGTACAGATTCTTTGGCCACGAAATCGATTATGATCGTCGCCTCGTCGCCTTCATCGTCCTTGCCATTGGAGCCCTTTTCCTGTTCGCGCCCGTTACCTGGGAGCAATGCTTTTCATCCGACCTTGGCGAGGGATGGGAACCAGGGGGCTGGAATTATATCAGCTGGTTCATCACCAACCTATTCACCGTTGGCTGGACAACGACCATTCAGACAGGCCTTACCGATATCACATCGGTCGTTAACAGCGTCATCCCCAACCAAGCGTGCGGCCTGTTCTATTCGTTGCTAACACTCGCATACATCATTGCCCTTCCCGTTGAAGTTGGTCTTCTTGCCTTCAATGCCGTCGTCACACGCCTCTCGGGCAGCGTGGTCAAGCATCACCTCAAGCATGCCGACCATGTGATTGTCTTTGAGAGCGTTGACGCTAACACCGAGCTGCTCGCTCGCGATATCGTCGACAACATCAAAAATGGGACGCTCGATAAGAGCGATAACAATGGCGACATCGCCCTAATCTTTTGCCTTGATTGCGACGAGGACGGCGATCGCCAGCGCATGCTGCGCAATCTCTGCCAAGGATACGTACGCTATGCGTTCACCGAAGATAGCGCAGCCGATGTCCTGAAGACCGCCGCCAATAAAGCTCAATCAAAATGCACCAAGCCTATTGACGTTGTTGCGACTTCGGAAAAAACCGATCGCAATGTAAGCGCAACGATCGACATGCTCGAGACGCTTAACCAGCAGTTCCAAACCGACAAGCCTCCTTTTGAGATCACGCTGCACTGCCTTCACAGTAACCCCGACGACCCGAGGGTTTTTGATGCCATCAAGCCCTATCCAAAAAACGTCAATCTGCATCTGGTTTCTCGCACGCAAAACGAAATCTACAACATTCTGGACAAGGCGCCTCTTTACAGATGGCTTGCACCTGTCGACATCACCCGCAGCGACAACACCAAGCCCCAAAACCTCACGGTGCTCGTAATTGGCGCAGGAGAATACGGTGTGCAGGCCGCACGTACCACATACTGGATGGGTCGCTTGCCGCAGGTGAAGCTCAACATTGTGATCGTCGACCCCAATGCCCACGAAATCATCGAGCGCGAGGCGGCACGATATCCTGAAATGCTTGGAGAGATTAAAGACGGGACGCCTACAGTACGTTTTGTCGAGGCCAGCGCCCCCTCAATCACGCTCGACCGCCTCATGGCAGGTGACAGCGTCACGGCACTGCACTACGACCTTCAGAGTAAGCGCGTGGCATGTGAGGACAGCTGTGTCCTGCTGCCCGACAACACGTACATCTATGCCTTTGTGGCCACGGGCGACTGCGGCCAGAACCTCTCCTACTCTCTTATGTTGCAACGACAGATCTTCAACCGCTTTGTCGAGCATGGCACTCCAAACTACATGAAGCAGCGCCCTGTTATTTGCCCTCACATCGAGAGCGAAGAGATTCTTAAGGCCTTGAGAAAGCTCGCCATGACCGAAGCAAGTACCGAAAAGGAAAAGCACCTCATCGTCGGAATCGTGCATCCTTTTGGTTCTCGCAAGGCTTTCTTTACCTACGACAATCTCCTCAACAATAAGCTTGAGCAGCGCGCCATACAGCTCAATGCGGTATATGAGAAGTGTAACTATGACCATGCCACCGTCAGCTATGATGTCTCCATGACAGACGATGCGGCGCGTGACAAATTCAACAAGAGCGAGTGGAACAAATGCAGCAGTCGTGCAGCGGCCGCGTATCTTCCCAGTCGCTTTTGGTCGGTTGGCCTATCGGATACCATCGATACGCTCGAAAACGACTATCTGGCGAAACTAGAAGGCGGAAGAGGCGAAGGCCTAGACAATGGTCGTCTGGTAAGACAATACCTTCTCGAAAATAAAAAGAAAGGCGATACATTGGAGGCCTTCGCCAACAATGAAGCCGATTATCGCAGAAGAATTAAAACTATTTGTCTAATGGGTGATATAGAGCACGAACGCTGGCTCGCCTACTGTCAGGCAATAGGCATGACCGAGCTGGGACACGGCACCAAGGAAGACGAAAGGGACCAGCGCAGGCGCGCACATAGTGTCAATCTTTTTCTTAAAGGGGATGAACCCGAAGACAAGCCCGAAGGTACGAATAAATCTGAGGCCCTCATGCGTCACGCCTACATGACACCTGACAACGACGTGCTTGGTGCCCGCGGCTTCCTGCTCGGGAAAGACGTCTACGCCTACGACCGAATCATCGCCGCTCTTTCTGCCCGAATAGCCGAGGGAAATGTTGTCAAACCCAAGAAGGACGCGAATAAATAACGGTTTTCAATTGAAAGGATTGCGATATGGGAAAGCCATCCGCCGTAAATTCAAAGCAAGACAGACACTATGACCCAATCCGAGGGCACGGAAACGACAGGAGCCCCCGCTCGT
>CABQHZ010000062.1 GCA_902464175.1 uncultured Collinsella sp.
ACTACGTGATGATGGATATCTCGGAGTTTGGCTATGACAGCGACCTCGACTTCTGCGAGGACCTGGCCTCCAAGGTGGGCGTGGGCGCTGTTCCCGGATCGAGCTTCTTCCGCGAGCCCGTCAACCACCTCATCCGCTTCCACTTTGCCAAGCGAGACGAGACGCTCAACGCAGCACTGGAGAACCTCAAGTTCCTGCGTGATAAAATCAAACCGCGCGGGTAAGGACGGCCCGGCACTAAATGCACCCCGAGGCCGGCCACATCCTGGTCACGCGCGACCCGCGCGACACCATCGGCGAGCACAGCGGCTGCCCCTTCCACGACAACTGCCTCGAAGGCCTCATCGCCGGCCCCGGCGTCAAAAAGCGCTGGGGCGGCAAGAGCGCCGGAGAGATGGCCGACGACCCAGATGCCATGGACCTGCTTGCCGGATACCTTGCGCAGGCGCTCATGACTTACATCCTGTGCTACGCACCGCAGAAGATCGTCATCGGTGGCGGCGTGGCCGACCACACCCCCATCGTGCCGCTCGCGCGCAAGAAGTGTGCCGAGATGCTCAACGGCTACATCGTCACGTCCGAGATGGCCGACATCGATAGCTACATCGTCAACAACAGCCTCGAGGGCAAGCAGGGCATTATGGGCTGCTTGGCCCTGGGCGCACAGGCGCTTCAGTAACAGACGCACCCGCAGGGCGTGGCGCGCCCGGCAAATCCGACCTACGGAACAACGCCACCACGCCCCATATAAGCCCTCGAATAAAAAAGGCCGCCTAGGACCAAACAATACGTCCTAGGCGGCTTTTTTGGCGCACATCAGCGACCGTAAGAGATATCGGAGCACAACGCCCGTTGCCGCTCCACAGCAGTCGATCATCACATCGGTGATCATGCCGGCACGTCCCGGCACAAAGAGCTGAATCGTCTCGTCGATCGAGGGAATCAGCAGCAGGAACACCGCCGTGGGCAGCAGCACGTCAAAGGTGCGCCGCCCCTCATAATCAAAGGCATGCGTTGCCAGGATGCCGAGCACCATATACTCGGTAAAATGCGCGCACTTGCGAACAACAAAGTTGGTCACCCATGCATATGGAAGTCCCACGCCGTGCAGGAAACCGCGGATAGCTTCCATGACCGTTAGGCTCAGCGAGCCCGACCCCGAGCCGGGAACCAGCGAATTGCCCCAGATCAAGAGCGCCATCAGGCAGGTCACGACCGCCCATTTTCGATTGATCTTAACCATGCAGAAGCTATGCCTCCGCGCGGAGCGGCGCGAAGCTGGCGGTACCGCCCTCGATAACGCTCAGATAGGCACGGCCCGTACGCTTGGCGGTAGAGGACTGCAGGCGCTCGATCTCTTCCTCGAGGATCTGATTGACGCGCTCGTGACGACGATTTTCCATAATGCCGGCGGCAATAGCCTCGGCCCGCTCGATACCCTCGCGCGAGATACGGGCGGTATCCTCGGGGAACACAGCGCTGTGACGGCCGACATAGGCGGGGGCAGCAGGCTGAGGGGCAGCGACGGGAGCGGGGGCTGCAACAGGAGCAGGCTCGTCAATCTCATCCAGAATCGCGGTGGCGGCGGCCCACATGTCCTCGTGGCCCGAGTAATCGGCCATGGGGACATCAACCTCGAGCGAGGCATCCGGAAGGTCGCCGGTGTCGATGCGATCTTGGGCATCAATCGGTGCGGTGATGGCTGCAGGCTCATCGAGGTCATCGAGATCGATGTCCGCGGCACCGGAAATGATAGGCATGCTGGCGAGGTTTGCGTTGTACGGCGCAGCCTCAGCCGCCTGCTGCTGGGCAGGAGCGCCCCAAAGCGAGCTTTCGGCGGCACGGCGGGCGGCAACGGCCTCCTCGTCCGCGGTCATGGCTTCATCAACGTACGAATTATCGGCAGAAGCGTTCGCGTCCGCCGAGGTAGCGCTGTAGGCGTTATTGGCTGCCGCGTTGGCAACGAGTGCCACGAAAGCCGCCGTGCTGCCCGCAGGGGCGGCCTGGGAGCCAGACACGGCGCGTGCCGCGGCGGCGATGTCGTCGCGATTGAAGGAGCCGGTCTGCCCGCCGTTGGTGAGCTCGTCGATGGCGACTTGATAGACGTCGCGCGAGCGCGCAGGGTCGCAGCTCACCGGCGAATCGTCGTCGAGCATGCTGTCGATCATGGACCAAGCCTCGGCCTCGTCCATAGCATCTGCGGCTCGAGCGATGGTAGGGACACCATCGTCGGCATGACGGCGCTGGAACGCACCGGTCAGGCCGGAAAGGAATGCCGAGGTAGACTGTTCCGACTGAGTCTGAGAAGCAGAAGCCGCAGCGTAAGGTATCGCATCCTGCTGCTGAGCTGGAATCGAGGCGGTCTTGAACTCGCTTTGATGCTGATTGAGATTGGCGGCACCGCCCACGGCATCGGGCTGGAACAGACGCTCTTCACGCTGCGCACGGTACTCGGAGATACCCAGCGAGGCGGCATAGATACCCACGCCCGCCACCGCGCCCACGGCGAAGGGAACCGCACCCGCCACGACCGTCTCGTTCACCGACGAAAACGGCAGCGTCGCGGCATACATAACCACGGGAGCGGCAAGGCCGATCCCGCACGAAAGTCCGGCAAGGACTGCTCGTTGTGTTGCATCAGAAGAAGCCATGAGCTCTCCCCATCTTCCAGCACCCAAATCGCATCATTCAGTTGGCTGCGCGAGAGAAGATGAAGCGGGGCTATGCCCCAAAGCAACGGTATATGGTTCGTTTCATCTGCGTTTTCCGTCGCGAAGCTTAAAAGCTATTATGCGAAACCGCCCTGCCGATTGCAAGCGACGATGGCGGATTGAAACGGGAAACCTGCTGCTCGTCGGTCTTACGGTCAATAATAAGCGCGGAGCGGCGCTATGGAAAAGGGCCGAGGCTCAAAGCCCCGACCCTTTATCGCATTGATGACTATCGCTGCGCGCGGATGACAACCTAGAACGTCTGCTCGTAGTCGCTGTGTTTTTTGGCCGAACGCACCAGGAACTCCTGGTTGGTGTTGGTGCCCTTAAGACCCTTAATAAACGATGCGGCCGCGCGCTCGGTGTTGTTCATGCCGGCAAGAATGCGACGCAGACCAAAGACAAACGGACGCATCTGCTCGTCGACCAACAGATCCTCGTTACGCGTACCGGAGGCAACGGGGTCGATAGCCGGGAAGATGCGGCGGTCGGCCAGGTCGCGGTCGAGCTTAAGCTCCATGTTGCCGGTGCCCTTGAACTCCTCAAAGATGACCTCGTCCATCTTGGAACCGGTGTCGATGAGGGCAGAGGCCAGGATGGTGAGCGAGCCACCGTTCTCGATATTGCGGGCTGCGCCCAGGAAGCGCTTGGGCGGATACAGGGCCGCCGAATCGACGCCGCCCGAAAGGATGCGGCCTGAGGCGGGCGCCGCCAAGTTGTAGGCACGGGCAAGACGCGTGATGGAGTCGAGCACCACCACAACATCGCCACCCAGCTCCACGATGCGCTTGGCGCGCTCGATGACGAGCTCTGCCACGCGGGTGTGGTTGTCGGCAGGCATATCGAAGGTCGACGCCACAACCTCACCCTTGATGGAACGCTGCATATCGGTGACCTCTTCGGGGCGCTCGTCGACGAGCAGGCAGATGAGGTGCACCTCGGGGTTGTTAATCGAGATAGACTGGCAGATCTTCTTGAGGATCGTGGTCTTGCCGGCCTTGGGCGGGGACACGATCAGGCCGCGCTGGCCCTTGCCGATCGGTGACACGATGTCGATGGCGCGACCGGTAATAGAGTCCTTGCCGTGCTCCATGCGCAGCGGCTCGTTGGGATAGACCGGGGTGAGGTCGCCGAACTTGGGACGGTTGCGAATCTGCTCGGGGTCCAGACCGTTGACGGTCGTGATTTTGGCGAGGCCGGCGCGCTTGTCGCCGCCGCGCGAAGGACGCAGCGAGCCCTCGATGACGTCGCCCGTGCGCAGGCGCGCGGAGCGGATGAGGTAGGCGGGCACGAAGGCGTCGTCGTTGGACTTCATGTAGCCATGGGCGTGGATGATGCCGGAGCTGTCCGGGCGAATCTGCAGAATGCCCTTGATGTCGCGGAAGCCCTCGGCCTTCGCAGCGGTGACGTAGATTTCCTCGACGAGCTCGGCCTTCTTCTTGCCGGTCGTCTCGATCTCGAACTCCTTGGCCTTCTCGCGAAGTTCGGCGACCTTCATGGCAGCGAGCTCCTCGCGCGAAAGCGTGGGCTCGGTGGGAGCGGCATTACGCTCCTTGTTGCGTTGCTTGCGATCGCGCTGGCGGTTGCGACGGTCGTTGTTGCGCTCGTCCTTGCGCTCGTTGCGCTCCTCGTTGCGCTTGTGCTGGCGACGGTTGGGGCGAGCGCCGTCTTCGCCCTCGGCGGGGGCGGCACCATCGGTTGCGGTGGTGTCAACATTGGCCGCAGCGGCGTCATTGGCCTCGGCGCCGGAATCGACCTGCGCTTCGACATCAGCATGCTGCTCGGCGGCCTTGGCCTTAACGGACTTCTTGCGACCGCGCTTGGGCTTCTCGGATGCAGGCTGTTCGACGTCCTGGGGCTCGACGGCATCAGTCGATGCATCGGCGGTCGTCTCGGCGGAATCCTCGGACGCACCCTTCTTGGCAGCCTTAGCCTTGGACGTGCGCTTAGCAGCAGTGCGACGGCTGCGACCGGGACGGACGTCGGCGGGCTCGGCATCGGCAGAAACGGCCTCGGAAGTCGTAGCATCCTGGACGGGTTCATCGGCAGCAGTTGAGGACTTGGCGGTCGCCGCAGCATCCCGAGCGGCGGCGGCTGCGGCCGCGGCCTTCTCGGCCTCGACAAAGGCCTTAGGCTTGCGACCGCGACGGTGCGGGCGCAAAGCCGGATCGACAACGGGAACTTCGCTGGCCTCGACAGGCGCAGCGGGCTCAACAGACGATGCACCCTCCCCTGCCGCGGAACGGACCGAAGTCTCAGTGGGCTCGGGGACTACCTGTTCAGCAACCTGCTCGGCCTTAGCAGCCGTGCGACGGCGTGTGCGCGGTACCGGCTTCTCGGTCGGCTGGTCGGCGAAAGGAGTCTCGGTGGCGGCAGGCGTCTCGGGCACAGACGGAGCTGCAAGCTCGGTCAGAGCCGCGGCCTCGCGCTCGGCAGCACGACGGCGGGCGCGCACCACCTGAGCCTCGCTAATCTGCGCCAACGCACGTGCCTGCGCGACCTCATCGGAAATCGGCGCCGAGGAGTCAGCTGCAACGGTGAGCTTGGCGCGCGTCGTGCGCGTGGTACGGCGCTTTGGCTTGGTGACCTCCTCGCCGTCAGCGGCAGGCTTGGCCGTGCGGCGCGTGCGCTTGGGCTTTGCCGGAGCAGCCTCCTCACCAGTTGCAGGCACGGCCTTCTCAGCCGCTACAGGCATAGGCGTCGAAGCAGCCTTAGGCGTCTCAGGAGCCGAGGCTTGAGCGGGCGCCGCGACCTGGTCCGACGCAACCGGTGCAGCGGGAGCGGCCTGCGTCGTCGTTATTTCGTTTTCTTGCTGTTGATCAGACACAGTGTTTGCTCAACTTTCTTTTCAAGCCCTGTGATCACATGCTCCCTGCATAAACCTTCAGGGCGGCTAAACAGTCTAGTTCCGTTCAAAACGACGGACATCATTGATCTGTATCGAGATGATTGCGTCAACTACGCAGCGTTAGTGTAACACAACCGCCGCCACCTGCAACTTAGTCATTGGGGGGACGTTCTTAAACGACTAGTCAAAAGGGACACTCTTTGTTTGCCACCCACAAATCTGACTGCCTCCGCCAAAACTATGGCGGTTTACTACGATGAATCGCTCAACCGCGACCACTCCGAAACTTGTTGAACTAAAACCGCAGGTAGATGCCTTGCACTTTTTAGCAAAAAGCCGGCGTGGTTAGAATTCCTCAATTCATCGTAGTAAACCGGCATAGTTTCGTATTTCCAGCAGTTCCAAATTCATCAATACGTCGGCGTTTGCGAAAAAAGCCCGACCTCCGTAGGAGATCGGGCTTATAGGGCTCAGTTAAACCAAACCTACACGGTCAAATGACCCGCAGGTTACATCTGCTCGGGCGCGGAAACGCCAACGAGGGTAAGCACCAGGGCGAGCGTCACGCGGACAGCGTCGCAAGCTGCCAGACGGGCGCGCGAAAGCTCGGGGTCGACGGGACGGCCCTCGCTCGGCAGAACCTGGCAGGCAGCGTAGAAGCTGTGGAAGTCGCCGGCGAGCTCCTCGGCAAAGTGGGTCAGACGGAACGGAGCGCGATCGCGAGCGCAGCTGGCAATCAGGTCGGTGAGCTCATTGAGCTTGCGCGAAAGGGCGAGCTCGGTCGGGTCGGTCAGCAGCGAGTAATCGACGTTCTCACCGATGGCCTTGGCGGCAACGGCCTTCATGCCCATCTCGTCGGCCTGCTCGGCGGTAACGTCGGCGGCACGGCGCAGGATGGAGCACACGCGGGCGTGAGCATACTGCACGTAATAGACCGGGTTGGAGTTGTCGCGCTTCTTAACGGCCTCGATGTCGAAGTCGACCATCTGGTTGGAGCTCTTGGAGATGAGCGTGTAGCGAGCGGCATCGGAGCCGACCTCGTCGACGAGCTCCTGCAGGGTCACCATGGTGCCCTTGCGCTTGGACATACGGACGGGCTTGCCGTTACGCAGCAGGTTGACGAGCTGGCCCAGCAGAACCTCAAACTTGCCGGGATAGCCAAGAGCGTCGCAGACGCAGCGTACGCGCTCGATGTAACCGTGGTGGTCGGCGCCCCAGATGTCGATGACGTGATCGACGCGCTGGAACTTATCCCAGTGATAGGCGACGTCGGAGGCGAAGTAGGTGTACTCGCCGTCGGACTTGATCAGGACGCGGTCCTTGTCGTCGCCCAGATCGGTGGAGCGGAACCACAGGGCGCCGTCCTTGGTGTAGAGGTAGCCCATCTTGTCGAGCTTCTCAAAAGCGCGGTCGACGGCGGAGGTGCCGGCGGTCTCGCCCTCGGTGTCCTTCACATACAGCGAGCGCTCGGAGTACCAACGATCGAAGTCGCAGTTGACGGCGTGGCAGAGGTCGCGCATGTTATCGACCATCTTTACATAGCCGCGCTCGCGGAAGCTCTCCATGCGCTCCTGAGGATCGGCGTTGACCCACTTATCGCCGTCGGTGCGCCAGAACTCGGCGGCCTCGTCGATGATGTAGTCGCCGCCGTAAGAGTCCTTGCCCAAGGTCTCGGCAAAGTTGTCCTGATACGGATGGGTCTCGGGATGCTCGTCGTTCTCGTCGGCAACAAAGGCGTCACGGTCGGCGATCAGCAGCTTGTGAGCCTCCTCGATATCAACGCCCTGCTTGGCGATGATGTCGGCAAGCTGCATATAGCGCGTGCTGATGGAGTTGCCGAAGGTGTTCATCTGAGAGCCGTGGTCATTGATGTAGAACTCACGCTGGATCTCATAGCCGGCGTGGTCCATAACGCGGCAGAGCGAATCGCCCAGCGCGGCCCAGCGGCCGTGGCCGATGTGCATGGGGCCGACGGGGTTGGCGGAAACGAACTCGACCTGGGTCTTCAGGCCACCACCGACGTTGGACTTAGCGAAGTCCATGCCCTTCTCGCGAGCCTCGCCAAAGATGGCATTCTTGACGGCAACGGAGAGGTAGAAGTTGATGAAACCGGGGCCTGCGATCTCAACCTTCTCGATCGCGGGATCCTCGGGCATATGGGCAACGATGGCCTCGGCGATCTTGCGCGGGGCGCAGTGGGCCAGCTTGGCGGACTTCAGGGCCATGGTAGAGGTCCACTCGCCATGAGAAGTGTCAGCCGGTCGCTCGATAGCGCAATCGTCAAGTTCAAATGCGGAAAGGTCGCCGGCCTCCTGGGCCGCAGCAAGCGCAGCGCGTACCAGCTCTTCAATCTTCTCGGGCATAGATCCTCCTTGTGTTAAAGCCCCCGAGCTCTTGGTCACTCGTAGGGCAAAAGCCAGAGTTTGTAGCACTCTATCACAAGCGAGGGGCACTGTCGCAGGGTAAAGCCAATCGAAATTGCATATGCACAAAATTGACTACAGCTTGTATGGAGTCACTCAAAGATGCCGGTCTGCCTGCAGATTATGCACGCGTTGAAAATGCATAAAGGTGTGAATGAGCTGTGTCTTTTATCGAATACTCTTACCTATCAGAGTTGTGTGCTTTTCCTGCATAAAGCGAGGATTTGCGCACGTCAGCGTGTTATTCTAGACATACGTAAATTCGTATAAGTTGGAGGTAGCATGTTCTCAATCGGTCAACACGTCATTCATCCGGGTCAGGGAGTCTGCACCGTCGTCGGTTTTAGGGACGACACGCCGCAGCCCATGTTGTTGCTCGAGGCCAAGCAGGGGCATGCGCAGACGATCCTTATGTACCCCGTGGCGCAGGCCGACCGTCTGCATGCCGCCATCTCTCAGCAAGATGCCGAGCATCTGCTGAGCCACTATGACGAGCTGGAGTGCGACACCTTTACCGAGCGCAACAGCTCGCTTGAAGAGACACACTTTAAGCAGCAGCTCAAGCTGGGCGCGCCCGAGACGGTCCGCGTGGCAAAGACCATGATGCACCGCATTCGCCAGGCCGAGGAAGCCGATAAAAAGCCCAGCTCTTACTATATGCGTGTACTCAAGGAAGCCAAGCGCCGCTCCATCGAGGAGTTCGCCGTGGCATTGGGCGTCACCGAGGAGGCCGCCGAAGCCCGCCTAGCCCAAGCCGCCCTCAACTAACCCATCCGAGCCAAAAACCACCACAAAGGGGACAGGCACCTTTGTGGTGGTTTTTTCGTTCTAGTCGTTCTAGTAGTATTCATTCTTATCGACACCTACGAACACAAGGAGTCTGTCATGGCAGAGCTGCTTACCGCCGGAATCACCCGCGATCGCGCGTTCGAACTGCTCAACGAGCACAACAAGGACCCGTTCCACATCACCCACGGCGAGACGGTCGAGGGCACCATGCGCTACTTTGCGCGCGAGTTCGACCCCGAGAACGAGGAGTTTTGGGGCATCGTCGGTCTGCTGCACGACCTAGATTGGGAGGAGCATGAGGACGACCCCATGAACCACACCATCTATGCGGCCGAGATCCTTGAAGGCGAGGGCGCCTCTCCCGATCTCATTCGCGCCATTCAGACGCACACGTCGGACTTCAACACCTCGCTGCCCAAGCCCGAGCTGCAGATGGAAAAGATCCTGTTTGCCTGCGACGAGCTCACCGGCCTGATCGGTGCTGCCGTCATCATGCGTCCGAGTAAGAGCGTCATGGACTTTACGACCAAGTCGCTCAAGAAAAAGTTCAAGGACAAGCGCTTTGCCGCCGGCTGCTCGCGCGACGTGATTACGCAGGGTGCCGAGATGCTGGGCTGGGAGCTCCCCGAACTCTTCGACCGTACCATCGCGGCCATGCAGTCCTTCGCCCCCGACCGCGACACCTTTTAGGCTTAATTCCAAAACCACCACAAAGGGGACAGGCACCTTTGTGGTGGTTTTTATTTGCGCGGGCGTTAGGGGCGGACCTGGCCGGTGCCTCGGAGCTTGTATTTGTAGGTGGTGAGGGCCTCGGCGGCAAAGGGGCCGCGGGCGTGGAGCT
>CABQHZ010000063.1 GCA_902464175.1 uncultured Collinsella sp.
GAGATGGAAGGAGCGATCGGATAATGAAACAGACCACGAACACCGCTGCTACCACCCTTGAGCAGGTCAACGCGATGCCAGCAGGTACCTGGGGCTGGCTCAAGATGAACGCGACTAAGCTCGAGCTTTCTGATGAGCTTGCCGCCGCTCCCGCCGAGGCCGTAGAGGTCGAGGGCCTGGACGAGCAGTTCCTCGGCGCGGACGACGCCTTCGATACCGCCATGGAAGCCATGGCCGAGCGCTTCCCCGAGCGCCGCGCCTCCGCCCCCGGCGACGCCGCCGGCCGCGCCCGCATCACGCCCGAGACCGAGCTCGACGTGCCCGCCACCTCTGTCTACCAGGCCGGCGCCATCAAGCTCGAGGAGGAGCTCTCCCCTGCCGAGGCCTTCGAGACCGGCATGGGCGAGGCTGCCTACACCTATCTGGCCGACCACGCCACCAAGCGCATCGTCATCGATGTTCCCGCCTACCAGCACGCCGCCGTTACCGTGCGCGTGAGTGGCGTCGACGCTGCCGCGGCCATCGCCGCCATCGATGTTGTCGCCCGCCCGCAGGCCAAGCTCGACCTGCACATTGCCCTGGACTCTCCCGTTGCCGGCGAGGGCGTCGTAGGCTCCGCGCTACGTGTGTGCGCCCACGAGTACGCCACCGTCAACGTGACCTGCACGCAGACGCTCGACGACAGCTGGATCGCACTCGACGACACCGGCCTGTTTTTGGACGAGGGCGCACGCGTCAACGTGCAGCACACCATTCTGGGTGCCGGTGCAAGCGCCACCGGTCTTGCCGGCGACCTGCTGGGCGACACCGCCAAGGTAACGATTGACACTGATTACCTGGGCGCTCGCGAGCAGGTGCGCGACTTTAACTACGAACTGCGCCACCGCGGCCGCAAGACCGAGTGCGAGATCGACGCCAACGGCGTGCTGACCGGCACGTCCAAGAAAGTCTACCGCGGCACCATCGACCTCGTGCACGGTTGCAAGGGCGCAACCGGCACCGAGCGCGAGACCGTGCTGCTTGCCAACAAGGGTGTCGACAACAAGACCGTCCCTGTCATCCTCTGCGACGAGGACGACGTCGCCGGCAACCACGGCGCCACCATCGGCCATGTCCGCGACGAGCAGCTGTTCTACCTCGCCTGCCGCGGCCTCGACCAAAATGCCGCCGAGGACCTGTTCATCCGCGCCAAGCTGGAGGACGCCGCGCTCTCTGCCGCCGACGAGCGCAACCGCGCCGCCGTCGTCCGCCTGGGCAACAACTTGATCGATAACTTTGAAGAGGAGCTCGCATGATCGACACCGAGCACGTTAAATGCGATACCTGCACTGCCCCCGAGCCCATGGAGCTCGACGCCAGCGACGAGGCTTCGCGCGGCTGGCCCACCGTGGACATCGAGACCAACCCCTACAAGGGCCAGTTCCCGCTGTTCCAGCAGCACCCCGAGATCGCCTTCCTCGATAGCGCCGCCACCGCGCAGCGCCCTGCCTGTGTGCTCGACGCCGAACGCGACTTCTACCAGCGCATGAACGCCAACCCCCTGCGCGGCCTGTACTCGCTGTCCGTCGAGGCCACCGACGCCATCGCGAAGGTCCGCCAGCAGATCGCTGACCTCATCGGCGCCTCACAGGCCAACGAGGTCGTCTTCACCCGCAACACGAGCGAGTCGCTCAACCTGGTCGCCAAGAGCTTTGCGCCCACAGTGCTCGAACCGGGCGACGAGGTCGTCATCACCATCATGGAGCACCACTCCAACCTGATTCCGTGGCAGCAGGTCTGCCGCGAGACCGGCGCCAAGCTCGTCTACCTCTACCCCACCAAGACCGGCCAGCTCACCACCGAGGAGGTTCTTGCCAAGGTGGGTCCCAAGACCAAGATCCTAGCCGTGGGACAGGTCTCCAACGTGCTGGGCGTCGAGAACCCGGTCAAGAACCTCGGCAAACTCGTGCACAAGTACGGCGGCTACCTGGTCGTCGACGGCGCGCAGTCGCTGCCGCACATGCCGGTCGATGTGGCCGACCTGGGCGCCGACTTCTTTGCCTTTAGTGCGCACAAGGCCATGGGCCCCATGGGCATCGGCGTGCTGTGGGGCAAGATGGACCTGCTCAACGCCATGCCGCCCATGCTTACCGGCGGCGAGATGATCGATTCGGTCACCGAGCAGAACGCTGTCTGGGCTCCCGTCCCCGAGAAGTTCGAGGCCGGCACGCAGGACGCCGCCGGCATCTTCGCCACGGGCGCCGCACTCGATTACCTGGTCAACACGGTGGGTTACGAGAACATCCAGGCCCGCGAGCAGGCACTCGTCCACTATCTGATGGGCGAACTCATGCAGCTCGACTTTGTCCAGATCATCGGCTCCATCTATTGGGACAACCACCACGGCGTCGTGAGCTTTAACGTCAAGGGCATCCACCCGCACGACGTAGCGAGCATCATGGACATGGACGGCGTCTGCATTCGCGCCGGCCACCACTGTGCGCAGCCGCTGCTCACCTGGCTGGGCGTCGAGAACCTTGCCTGCTGCCGCGCCAGCGTGGCCTTCTACAACGACAAGGCCGATATCGACAAGTTCATCGCCGGCCTGCATCACGTTTGGAGCACGTTCAATGGGTAATCTGTACACCTCCACCACGTTTATGGAGCACAACTCGCACCCCGACTACAAGTACGAGATGGACGCCCCCACGCACGAGCACGACGGCATCAACCCCAGCTGCGGAGACGAGCTCACCTTGCAGCTACGTGTCGAGAACAACGTGATCGAGGAGGCCTCCTTTACCGGCCACGGCTGCGCCATCAGCCAGGCAAGCGCCGACATCATGGCCGACCTCATCACCGGCGAGACCGTCGAGGAAGCTCGCCGCTTGGCAGAGCTCTTCCTCGCCATGATCCGCGGCGAGCAGCTCTCCGAGGAGGACTTGGAAGACCTGGACGAGGCCGCCCAGCTCCAGGACATCTCGCACATGCCCGCCCGCGTCAAATGCGCCGAGCTCGCCTGGCGCACCCTCGACGGCATGCTCACGGGACAAAATAATCAGTAGTATTTGTCCCAAATCTTAAGAATTTTGTTGGCCGAATCGCTTGACAAGAGTGGTTCGGCCATTTTCTATTCCGAGCCCTCAGCCTGAGCATTCACCCGCGCATAAGCGCGCACGATACGAGAGACGGTACTCTTGCTGATTCCCGTATACCGTTCGATCTCGCGCACCGTGTAGCCGCCATCGTGCAGGGCGAAAACGATTCCGTCTCGCCGCGAGGGTGCTACGGTCTTGAGTTCGTTGAGCGGCACACCCAGGCGCTTCGCCATCTTGTCGGCAAACGCACGCCGCTCCCACTCCGTCTCATCCATATCGTGAATCACCGGATCGGAACCATCGGGCATCGACAGAGAATAATCCAGAAACCCCTTGGCAGACTCAAAGAGCTCGAGAACACAAGAAGGGTCCGAAAATCCCCTCGTCATATCGTTGTCATACGCTCGAAGATACTCGGCAAAGCTGCTCCAGGGATAACGCTCGATCAGGGCGATACCCGCCTCCTGCGGATTAGCGTGAACATAGCGAATGGCAGCCATCAGATAACGGTCGGTATCGAGCGAGCGCCGGTCAAAACGGTTCTGGAACAGATGGCCCGTGCGCCCCGTGCGTTTATTGAACCGCCGCGCGTACGTCAAAAGCAGCCGGTGCATCGCCGCGCTCATCGCGTCCTCGTAATCTGCAAGCACCAAATGCACGTGATTGCCCATAAGGCACCAGGCGACAACCGTCACGCCCGCCTCGCGGCAGCACTCGCGCATCAGCTCCAAAAACTCCCACCGGTCTTCATCGCCCTCAAAGATGAGCTGCTTGCCCGTACCGCGGGCACAGACATGGTAAAAGCCGGTAACCGTTCTCCAAACGCGCTGCATGGCGCTCCCTTCGCCGGGATCTGATTGCCATCCAATACAGCACGATTGAAGCGTGCCATCAAAACATTCACGCAAAACAATACACTCGCGCGGCCAAAGGCAGTAAACGGGCGGCGAACGGCACCGTTGCAACAGGTCAGACCCCGCAACGCATACAAGAGCTGACCAAAAGCTTGCCCAAGACGAACCCCCTCTACGGAAGTTCGCGACCACAGAACATATAGTTAAACCGTTTCAATTAAAACTTCCGGACTTCTCGCTACGAAAACTGAGCCGTTCGCCGAATATTCCGTGCATTTCGCGGTATTATAGGGGCTGCATGTCATGTCCCTTTCGAAGGGTCGCCCGGCAATCGCCAGCCACGACCCCCAGACGGGACGCCAACACGATAGAGAGGAGAGGCATGCAGTACTCACAGGAAGTGGAGAACATGTGCCCCGTTGCCAAGGGTGCATACCACGGCCCCGCACCCATCCCCGAGGAGGGCAAGTGGGTCCAGGCTAAGGAGATTTCCGACATCTCCGGTCTTACGCACGGTGTGGGTTGGTGCGCACCTCAGCAGGGCGCCTGCAAGCTCACGCTGAACGTCAAGGACGGCATCATCGAGGAGGCCCTCGTTGAGACCATCGGCTGCTCGGGCATGACCCACTCTGCCGCCATGGCTTCCGAGATCCTTCCCGGTAAGACCATCCTCGAGGCCCTCAACACCGACCTCGTCTGCGACGCCATCAACGTTGCTATGCGCGAGATCTTCCTGCAGATCGTTTACGGCCGCAGCCAGACCGCGTTCTCCGAGGGCGGCTTGCCCGTGGGCGCCTCCCTCGACGACCTCGGCAAGGGCCTTCGCTCTCAGGTCGGCACCATGTTCGGCACCAAGGCCAAGGGCGCTCGTTACCTCGAGCTCGCTCAGGGCTACGTCACCCGCATGGCTCTCAACGACAAGAACGAGATCATCGCATTCGAGTTCCTGAACCTCGGCAAGTTCACCGACGCCGTCAAGGCCGGCAAGACCCCCGAGGAGGCCATCGCTGGCGCTATGGGCCACTATGGTCAGTGGGAGAACGCTGCCAAGTACATCGACCCGCGCACCGACGAGGAGACTCACTCCGTCGCCAGCGTGTTCCCGGTTCACGAGTAGAAAGGGAGGGAAATAACTATGACTGTTACGTTCGAAGGTTACGAGCGCCGCGCTGACAAGATCAACAAGTGCCTCGCCGACAACGGCATCGCCTCCCTCGAGGAAGCTCTGCAGATCTGCACCGACAAGGGCTTCAACCCGCGTGAGATCGTCAACAACACCCAGTCCATCGCCTTCCAGAACGCCGAGTGGGCCTACACCCTCGGCTGCGCTCTCGCTGTCAAGCGTGGCGCCAAGACTGCTTCTGAGGCTGCCGCCATCATCGGCGAGGGCATCCAGGCCTTCACCGTTCCCGGCTCCGTCGCCGAGGACCGCAAGGTCGGTCTGGGCCACGGCAACCTGGGCGCTATGCTGCTCTCCGACGACACCGAGTGCTTCGCCTTCCTGGCCGGCCACGAGTCCTTCGCTGCCGCTGAGGGTGCTATCGGCCTGGCTCTGAACGCCAACAAGGCTCGCAAGAAGCCGCTGCGCGTTATCCTGAACGGTCTGGGCAAGGACGCCGCCCAGATCATCGCCCGCATCAACGGCTTCACCTATGTGAAGACCCAGTTCGACTACTACACGGGCGAGCTCAAGGTCGTCGAGACCATCCCCTACTCCGATGGTCCCCGCGCTGCCGTTAACTGCTACGGCTCCGACGACGTCCGCGAGGGCGTTGCCATCATGTGGCACGAGAACGTCGACATCTCGATCACCGGCAACTCCACCAACCCCACGCGCTTCCAGCACCCCGTCGCTGGCACCTACAAGAAGGAGCGCCTCGAGGCTGGCAAGAAGTACTTCTCCGTCGCTTCTGGTGGCGGCACTGGCCGTACCCTGCACCCGGACAACATGGGCGCCGGCCCTGCCTCTTACGGCATGACCGACACCATGGGCCGTATGCACTCCGACGCCCAGTTCGCCGGTTCTTCCTCCGTGCCTGCGCACGTCGACATGATGGGTCTCATCGGCATGGGCAACAACCCCATGGTCGGTGCCACCGTCGCCTGCGCTGTCGCCGTCGAGGAGGCCCTCAAGGCCTAATCGCGCCCGCGCGATGCTCATATAGTTGAGCTTTAGAGCCGCTACCTTTCGAGGTAGCGGCTCTTTTTGTTTGCGCTATCGCAGGGTAGCGAATGCCGATATATCAGTTGGGGCGAAATACGAGATGTGACGAGATGAAACGTCAGAGCGTCCATGACGCCCACCTGCCATATGTGCCCTTTACCGATTTGCCGAGTCTTTCCGGCCCCATTGCCAATCGCCCATGCGACAATGCGCCGGACGAGAAAGGAATCCGATGGAATCGACTGATGTACTGGTAATTGGATCTGGCATTGCGGGCCTTTGCGCCGCCATCGAAGCGGCACGCACGGGTGCAACCGTCACTGTGGCAAGCGCCGGCAAGACTATGAGTGGATCGAGTTTCTTCCCCGGAACCTGGGGCTTGGGGCTTATCGGACCCGTTAACGAAGACGACGAACAAGACCTCATCGACACCATCCAGACCGTTGGTGGCGGCGTCGCCGACCCCGAGCTTGTCCAGACATTTGTCCACGGCATTCCCCAGGCAATTGAATGGCTCGAGCAAGACCTGGGCGTTGAGCTCCAGCGTCCGCAAAGCGCTGAGAGCGCTCGGCAAAAGCAGTTTATCCCCTGCTTTGACCACAAGACGCGCATGTGGCGCGGCCTCACCCGCAAGCCCCTTGAGGACGCTCTGACGGCCCAGATCGAGTCGCTCGGCATTCGCCTGCTCCCCCGCCATGAGTTTATCGACCTTGTTGAGGACACGAACGGCAGAATAACCGGAACCGTGCTCTACGACCTCACCAAAGATCGAATCGTGCCCTTTGCTGCCAAGGCCACGATCATCGCAGCCGGTGGCACTGGCGGCCTGTTCGAGCGCAGCCTTACATCGGCTGATGTGCTCAGCTCCTCGCAGGCCATCGCGCTGGCGCACGGCGTATCGCTTACTAATATAGAATTCATGCAGATGATGCCCGGCTTCATCGAGCCCAAGCAAAACCTTGTCTTTAACGAAAAGACCTGGCGCTACGTACATGTAGACCAGCCGGTCGATATTGCCGACGGCAAGCTAAACGATCTGCTTGAGCAGCGCTCTGGATATGGTCCTTTCACCTCGCGCTTGGCTTCCCGTGCTATCGATCTTGCCATCGATCAAGCAGGTGCAGAGGGCCTGGCACTCCACTACGACTTCCCCCGCGAGGACATCCCCGAGTTTGTGCAGACCTTTGCCACCTGGCTGCAAGACGAGCACGGCATCGCGCCGACCGACGAGATGCGCGTGGCGATGTATGCCCACGCCGCCAACGGCGGTATCAAAATCGACAAGACCGCGTACGCAGGCGTTGAGGGCCTCTACGCCTGCGGTGAGGCAACAGGCGGCATGCACGGCGCCGACCGCATCGGCGGCTTGTCGAGTGCCAATGGCATCGTGTTCGGGCGCATTGCGGGCGCATCGGCAGCCCAAGCAGCGCTGGACGCTCCTGAGGGGGCCGCACCGATGGATATCGCCCTCCCCCAGTATGGCATTGCCACAACAGATGCCAAACGCCTGACACACAGCCTTAAGCACACGATGAGCACCTATTGCATGATCAACAGGACCGAAGCTGGCCTTTCCAAGGCGCTACAAGAGCTTGAAAACATTCAAGATGATGCCACAGCTCTAAATAAGCCGCATGCCAACGACAGCGAAATCGCTGCGCTCGCCCGCATACAGTCGCAGATTCAGCTAGCACAGAAAATGGTCAAAGCCATGCGCAAACGCACCGAAAGTCTCGGATCGCACTATCGAGCGGACTAAGTCGAACACCCATCTAAAACAGAACACAGCTAATCGATATCTATAGGCCCCGTGAGCTCGAAATGGCACGGGGCCCATTCGTGTCCGTACGGCAGCGTATCCTTATTCTGAATACGGAGCGGGCAAAGCCCGCATAGACAATAGGCCAGCGAGGAGAAGATATGGACAGTAGAGATATCGAGAAGTGGCGTGTCGAACTTGATAGCTACGCCAATGTGGAAGACGGCGTTGAGTATTGGCTCGCACGAGATTTAATGGAACCCATGGGGTACACGCGATGGAAAACTTCGCCGAAGTTGTTAAGAGGGCAAAAGTCTCGTGCGAAACAAACAAAACTCCAGTTGATTCCCATTTTCGTGACACCACGAAAATGGTAAATGCCGGTGTCGCCGCTCGCGCGGTTAAAGACTACAAACTTACGCGCTATGCATGCTATTTAATCGCCCAGAACGGAGATTCAAACAAGCCAGAGATTGCGCTCGCCCAGGCATACTTTGCCGTGCAGACGCGCCGCCAAGAGCTCATAGAGCAGCGCTTCGCAGAGATTCAGCGCTTACAGGCGCGCCACTCGCTATCCGATTCAGAGAAACAGCTCTCGGGTATTGCATTCAAACGCGGCGTAGACTCCAAAGGATTCGCGATCATCAAGTCGAAGGGCGATGAAGCGTTATTCGGCGGCAGAAGCACGGCGGAAATGAAGCAGCAGCTCGGCATACCCAAGAGCGCGGCATTGGCGGACAGGTTAGCCGATGTCCTCATCAAAGCAAAGGACCTTACGAACTCGATGACGGCCTTCAACGCCGAGGAACACGACCTGTACGGTCTGGACCAGATCAAGCAAGAGCACGTCGAGAACAACACAAGCGTGCGTGGCAGCCTCATCGACCGCGGAATTGTCCCCGAGAACCTGCCGCCTGCCGAGGATACAAAAAGCTCGAGCGTCGCGTGAAGGCAGACGAGAAGAAACTCAAGGAAGGTACTGACGGTTTTACCGATCCCCAGGGTAGACTCGATCTGTGAAAGCGGCCGTGCCCTTTCGGGTTCGACCACATGCGAGGTCAACAAAAAAAGACGGCCAACTTTCGCTGACCGTCTTAACATACTTTGGTGGGCCGTCAGGGGGTCAGCCTGCTGCGCAGGCGGCCGCTGCGGCGCTTCGCGCCTTGCGCGCTACGCTTGCAAATGCTCGCGCATTTCCTCAGCTCCGCGCCCTTACGGGTTCGACCCCATGTACTGTTAACAAAAAACGGCCAACCGAAGTTGACCGTCTTAACAATCTTTGGTGGGCCGTCAGGGGGTCGAACCCTGGACCTTGGGATTAAGAGTCCCCTGCTCTACCAACTGAGCTAACGACCCAAAGCTAAAGTCCGTTGTGGCGGACTTTAGAGGAGATATCGTGTGGTGGGCCGTCAGGGGGTCGAACCCTGGACCTTGGGATTAAGAGTCCCCTGCTCTACCAACTGAGCTAACGACCCGATATCAACACGAAGCAAGAACTGGGGTGGGTAAAGGGACTCGAACCCTCGACCTACGGGACCACAACCCGTCGCTCTAGCCAACTGAGCTACACCCACCGTGTCCTGTGCGCTTCGCGCTCGACTATTATTGCAAGGAACGCCACGCGATGCAAGCCCCAATTTTCAAGAATTTTGAAAAGAGTTTTTCGAG
>CABQHZ010000064.1 GCA_902464175.1 uncultured Collinsella sp.
TGGTTAATATAGTTCTGGGTGTTCGCCATGTGCGCTCCACATCCATAATCCGACAAATAGGCCCAATGCATGCACATTAGAACCGTATATAGTCGAAAGTATACCCCGAGCGAGCGCAAACGACCGAATTCGGGCCATCTTAACGCCCCGAGCGGACAAGGATATAGCCTAATCTCCATATCGGACTAAAATCATGGCAGCAAACCACCTTCTCATGCGAGGACTCTATGACGGCAAGCGACGCGACCGCGACAATTAAAAAGGGGAATTCGGAGCCCAGTTTCGATAAAACGGCCCAGCGCATCCTCAATCTTTTCTTTGTGCTCAACAGCTCCCCCGAACCGCTGACGACCGAGCAGATCGTCTTGGATTCTGACCTGGGATATGGCTCGGGCAATATCGACTCGGATAAGCGCAAGTTTCGGCGCGATCGTGACAAACTGCTCGAACGCGGCATCTTAATCAAGGAGGTTCGCCCCGCCGGCGCGCAGGAGACCGAGGAAAGCTCATGGACAATCGACCGCGAGCACACGTTTGCGGCAGGCGGCCTCATCACCGCAGACGACGCCGATATCCTGCTCAACGCTATCGACCAGACAATAGCGGCCGGCTCATCCACTTTTGCCGCGCCGCTTGCCGATATTCGTTCCAAGATTGCCTACCTCACCGGCAGGACGACGGCGGACGAAGCACCGATCCGCCGCTCTCCCACCGTCGATGCGGTATGGAGCGCCTTTGCCGAGCGATGCGCGCTGCGATTTTTATATCAGAACGGACGCGGTGAGCAGAAAGAGCGTACCGTCTGCGTCTACGGCATGTTCGAGCGCGAGGGCGTTGCGTACTTCTGCGGCCTCGACAATGCCACCGACGACATCAGGACATTCCGCTGCGACCGTATCGTTCGCGCTTGGCGTCCTTCGAAGGCCTACGCCATCCCTGCAGACTTCAATCTCAACGACTACCTGTTCTTTGAATTCGATTTTGCCGACCGCCCGCCCGTTGCGGCTACGTTCTCGTTCGCCCCGCAGACGCAGATCGATATGATCAACGGCCTCACGCGCGGGCGAGGTGAGCTCGCACACACCGATTCGGGATGGACTTGGACCGTTGACGTGCGCGATCTTGAAGCCGCCGCCTCATTTTGCATGGCCCACGCCATGGACGGCATGAGGCCCATGGCCCCCAAATCGCTCAAGCAGGCGTGGAACCACCTCATTGAAAGGACGGTGCACGAGCATGCCCGTGCGTAAACTCACCAGCGAGCAGAGACTCTCGCGCGCCATCGACATCATGGAGGCCGTCTACGCCGCCGGCGAGAGCGGCATGACACGAACCGAGATTTGCAGTCGCTTTGACATCACGGGGGCGTCGCTCGACGAGATTCTCGAGATCGTCTCGACGCTCGCGGACCGAGAATCGGGTGCGCGTATCATCTGCGAATGCCACGGCGAGCGCGTGGTCCTCACCGGTGACGCCGGGCGTGTACTACCGCTGCGCCTGAGTGCCGCCGAGGGCGCTGTGCTCAACCACGAACTTGAATCGTTGGGGATCGAGCCCCAGGCGGCGGCTCGAATTCGACATGCTCTTCTACCCGAAGAGCTCGGCTATAACCAGCACGTCTTTGACACCGTCAACCACGGGTCGCACTGGCAGCAGCTGAGCTGCGCCATTCAGGACGGTGTTCGCTGTCGTATCTCGTATCGCTCGATGGACGATGCGCGGCCACGCGAGCGTCTGGTCGACCCCTTGCGCATTACAGCAAACGGCGACCAAACATATCTGATTGCCTGGGACATCGCGGTCGATGAGCAGCGCACCTATCGCATGGATAAAATCGAGGGACTCGCCTTGACGGAAGACTCCGTCGTGCCTCACGCACCGGACGTTGCATCCCTCCACGATTCCCTTGCCCGGACGCAGCGTAGCGCAAAGCTCTTGATGCCATTCGATATGGCGGAGCATCTGGACTGGGCCGGCATCACCCTAATCGAACGCAGCGGGACAGACATGGCAACGGTAACCGTACATTACGGCTCCGAGCGTTGGCTGCTGAGCCAGATAATCGCAGCGGGCGGAGCCATCCGCATCTTGGATGACCCCGCCCTGTCAAAGCGTCTGTGCGATATGGCAAAAACCCTCGTCTGTCCGCTTTAGCGCCGCCGCTCGTGGCGTGCACGCCACAGCTGTAGATAGTGCCCGATCTGCGCCGATTCGATGCGCTGGTAGGAGCTCGTGGGCAGCGACGTTAAGAACTTCTTTCCGTAGCCCTTCGTCACCAGGCGCGGGTCGGCCAGAATCAGCACGCCACAATCGGTCGACGAGCGGATAAGGCGGCCGGCCGCCTGCTTGACCTCGAGCACTGCCTCAGGCAGCGAATAGCGCGCCCAAGCGCGGTCTTCGCGCAGGTTGCGCTCGCACGAGAGCGGGTCCGTGGGGCTCGAGAACGGCAGCTTGGGAATGATGACGCAGCGCAGCGTCTCGCCGCTGGCGTCAAACCCCTCCCAGAAGGCCTTAAGCGCAAAAAGCGATGAGGTTGGCTCGTTGATAAACCGGTCGCGCAGGCGACGAGGAGATGAGTTGCGCTGCTGGCAGTTGAGTTCCAGGCCCGCACGAGCCATCTTGGGCTCGACGCGATCGTACAGCTCCTCCATGTCACGCCTGTTGGTGAACAGCGTGAGCACCGAGCCGCCCATGGCAAGATGAGCGTCGACCAGCACGCGCTCGAGCGCCGTAAGATAGCTCTCACGATCGCGCGGATCGGGGATATCGCCCGCAACGACTACAGCCATGTTCGAATCGAAGTCGTAGCTCGAGTCCAAGTGCAGCGATGAGGATGTTGAAGCACCGATGCGATCGAGGCCGACCGCATGGTTAAAGTGTTCAAAGCTTTTGGACACCGTCATGGTCGCCGAGGCAAAGATAGCCGTGTGAACCTCGGGCAGCCACTCGGTTGCCAAGGCCTCGCCAATATCGATGCGCTCCGCGGTCATCGACTCGCCGCCGGCACGCAGCCTGCGATTGACCTGCAGCGAATACACGTAGTGTTCATCGGTGCCGTCAATGATGAGCTTGAGGTTCTCGGCCAGCTCGTGCAGGCGGCGCGAGATATCACCCAGGTCGACAACAACCTCGGGCTTGTCGGCGGCGACGGCTTGTACCAGCGCGTCGACGCTCTTGTCAGCTTGTTCCAATGTGCCGATGGCAGCGTAGGCCGACTGTAAGAAATCATGCCAGTCGTCAGATTCGCGCAGCTCGGGGCCAATCCATAGATTGGCATTGTCATAGCCCCCACGGGCACGGCGACCGAGCTCGCGAACGCCATCGAACACGCCGGCGATCGCCATGCTCGCGCGCGCAACCGTCGACGTCGCCTTGGCAGTAAGGCCCAGATAGAGCGTAGAGCCCTCCGAGGTTGCCAAATCGCGGGAAACCTGGCTCAGCGCACCGGCGCTCGAGCCACCCAGGCGCTCAAACAGAACGCGCGATTCATCCGCCGACACCACGCGCGCCCACTGACGGCGCGCCTCGCGCTCGATGGAATGGGCCTCGTCGATTACCCAATGACGAATCGGAGGCAAAATCCTGCCCTCGGCCGCGACATTGCGGAACAGCAGGGAATGGTTGGTGACCACCACATCGGCATGCGCCGCACGACGGCGAGCGCCGTGGACCAAACATTTATCAGGGAAAAACGGGCAGAGGCGACGAGCACACTCGCGCGAGGCCGTCGTAAAGTCGGGACGGTTGACACTGCGCCACCGAATGCCGAGCGAGTCGAGGTCGCCATCGGCTGATTGGCAGACGTACGCCATAATGACCGCGACCGCCGTGAGCGTGTCCGCCGGATCGCGCTTGGTGGTAATCTCGACCTGGCCACGGCTCATGCGCTCGAGCTTGCGCAGGCACGGATAGTGGTCATACCCCTTGAGAGCACAAAATGACAGACCACCGTCCAGTTGCTCGGCAAGTTTGGGCAGCTCATGGTACATGAGCTGGTCGGCAAGATTGTTCGATTTGGTCGCAATACCAACCGTGATGTTGCTACGGCGTGCTGCCTCGGCAAAAGGTACCAGATAGGCCATCGATTTGCCGACGCCTGTGCCTGCCTCAATTACTCGATGAGTGCCCGTGACCAGCGCATCGCGGACCTCGAGCGCCATCGCGATCTGCTCATCACGCGGCTCGTAGGTGGGATACATTCGATTAACTAGGCCACCTGGCGCATAGTCTGCCTCGATCTCCTCACGACTCGGCATCTTGAGAACCGGCAGCTCATCGGCGTCCACCCGATCGTCGGCGCGATCGGCCTTGAGAACGTCAGCACGAGCGGCGCTGAGAGAGAAGATAGAACCAGGGTTCTGCCCTGCCAAGAATGAGAAGATAGGACGATAGGACCAAGGCACGTCCGGATGCATGTCGGCTAGGCGCGCCATGAGGCCCTGGGGCAAGTCGGTGAGCGCCACGAGCAACACGCGCCATACGCCACACAGGGCGTCGACGTCGGCATTGGCACGGTGTGATACCGAGTCGCAGCCAAACAGATCGGCCATAAAAGACAGCTTGTGCGAGGCCAAGCGCGGAAGCGCGATGCGCGACAGCGCCAGCGAATCGATCCAAATATCGCTCACGTTGACGCCGCCTTTGACCGACTCGATAAACGAGCGGTCGAACGTGGCGTTGTGTGCGATCACCGGGCAGCCACCGACAAAATCGGCGAGAGCGGCGACGGCCTCAACCGCCGACGGGGCATCTGCCACATCGGTATTTGTAATGCTCGTGAGCTCGGTAATCTCGGCGGGAATCAGCTGCTTGGGATGCACGAAGGTATCGAAGCGGTCGACGATCTCGCGGCCCGAAAGACGGGCCGCCGAAATCTCGATCAGCTCGTTGTCCTGCACCGAAAGACCCGTGGTCTCGGTATCGAGGACAATCACATCTTCCTCGATAAGACCGAAGGACTGCGTTTTGGCGCGCTCGGCAAGCGTGGCATAGGAGTCGATGACGAACTGCGGCGTTCCTGACGAAACCGCGTCCTCGATTAGCATGCAATGCCCGCTCGACGAAGGCCCATACGGATCAAGCTGTCACAGACCTGCGGGAACGTCATGTCGTCGGTGTGGCGGATCTCATCCGGATACAGCGACGTATCGGTCATTCCGGGAATGGTATTGGTCTCGAGGATAACGGGGCCGTCCTCACTCACAATAAAGTCGCTGCGCGAGATACCCAGGCAACCGAGGGCCTTGTGAGCGGCACAGGCAAGCTCCTGAGCGCGAGCGTAATTCTCGGGTGAAATCTGTGCCGGAATGCGATGGATGTCCGTAGGGTCGACATACTTCACGTCCAGATCGTAGAACTCGCAGTCCTCGGGCTTACGAATCTCGACAATCGGCAGGGCGCGCACGTCATCTTCGCCGTATACGCCGACGGTAATCTCGGTACCCTCGATGCACTTCTCGACCAGCACTTTGTCGCCGTACTCAAACGCCTTGGCGATTGCCGCGGGCAGCTCGGAGGGCTCATGGACCAGGGAAATGCCATAGCTGGAACCGTTGACGGCCGGCTTCACAAAGCAGCGCTCGCCACAAACCTCGACGATATGATCGATATCGACTTCATCGCCCACCTCGAGCGCAAGGCCGGGAGCAATGGGAATGCCCGCCTTGGCGTATAGGAGCTTAGAGACCTCCTTGTCGGCACCGCAGGCGCTGGCAAGTACGCCCGAGGCCGTGTAGGGGATACCCAGGGTCTCCATGGCACCCTGCATGGCGCCATCCTCACCGCCGGCGCCGTGCATGGCGATAAATGCCACATCGAATCCGCCGGTCGCCATGGTTACCATAAAGTCATCAGCGGCCGTGTCAAGCAGCTCCACCGAGGTGTAGCCAGCTTCCTTCAGTGCCACCACAACGTTCTTTCCCGAATCGAGCGAGATCTCGCGCTCGGCGGAATGACCGCCCGCCAAGACCGCTACGTGCATGTTCTCTAGGCTTTTACCCGGCATGGGCAGACTCCTCCTCTATAATTTCTGCAGCTGATACCATATTGTAGCGATACCCTCTACGTTTCCCCAAAATCGAAAGGCTTCCATGAATCCCAGGACTAAATCTCAGGACATTCGCGACTTGAGCCAAAACGATATTCGCGAGCTCGTGGCCGAACTTGGCCAGCCCGCCTTCCGCGCGAAGCAGCTCATCGAATGGGTCTTTGAGAAGAACGTTTGTTCGTTTGACGATATGACCAATCTTCCCAAGGCTTTCCGCGAGCAGCTTAAAGAGGCGTTTGCCTTTGATACGCCGACTGAACTCACCAAGCAGGTTTCCAAAGATGGCTCGCGCAAGTATCTGCTCGAGTACCACGATGGCATTTCCGTCGAGACTGTCGGCATGCCCCGTCGTAACAAACTTTCCGTCTGCGTTTCCACCCAGGCAGGCTGCGGCATGGGCTGCGCCTTTTGCGCTACCGGTCTCAACGGCCTCAAGCGCTCTCTGACCGCTCAAGAGATCGTCGACCAGGTGCTTCATGTATCCAACGACTTTGGCGAGCGTGCCACAAGCGTTGTCTTCATGGGCCAGGGCGAGCCGTTTGCCAACTACGACGAGGTTCTCAAGGCATTGCGTATCCTCAACGACCCCGATGGTATCGGTATCGGCGCTCGTCACCTCACCGTCTCTACCAGCGGCGTTATTCCCGGTATTCGCAAATTTGCCGATATCCCCGAGCAGTTCACTCTTGCCGTTTCCCTGCATTCCGCCATCCAGTCGACGCGCAATAAGCTCATGCCCGGTGTTAAGAAATACACGCTGCTTCGCCTTCACGAAGCGCTTCAGCTCTACACCGAGAAGACTGGCCGCCGCCCGACCTATGAGTATGCCATGATCGAAGGCGTCAACGATACGAATCCCGAGATGCAGGCACTCTGCGACTTCTGCGAGGGAACGCTGTGCCACGTTAACCTGATTCAACTTAACGACATCGAGGGCAGCCCGCTCAAGCCATCGCCGATTCATAAGGTTGAGGATCTTCAGCGTCGTCTTGAGTCCCGTGGCATCGAGACCACGATTCGTAACTCCCGTGGTAACGATATTGACGCCGCTTGCGGACAGCTGAAACAGCGCTTCAAAGTTCAGAAGAGCGCATAGGGGAGTCGCACTCCAAAACGTTTCATGTGAAACATCGGACGGCCCCTGTTGCAGGATATGCAACAGGGGCCGTTTCATTTATTGACCTCAATTTTGGACCGCTGCTAGCTTCCCCATTTTTTACGGCCAAAATAAGGGGCCCTTGTCTCATGAATCAGACAAGGGCCCCTTAGAATATGCTGAGTAATTGTTAGGTACCTAATAGCCTACATTTTCCCATTGGTTGCTAACCCAACCTTGATTAATCTTGGGATTCTTCGTTACCTGAGCAGTACGCATGGCAACATCTTCTGTCATAACATCCATTTTCTTCTTGGATGTATCAACGATATCTTGCGCGCCACGAAGCAAACGACCTCGAAGCTCATCGTCTGTCGCGATCTTATAGCCAGCAAAGGCACCAGCTGTGACAGTCGTCACCAATGCAATCGCAGTAAAAACCTTATTCCTCATCTTGGCCTCCTTGATCAAACTGAATCATTTCAGCAAGAATACGAGAGAGCTCTTCCTCGTCTTTAAACTCAATCTCAATCTTATTCTTTCCACGCGAGCTCTTCACACGCACGTTGGTATTAAATACCTGACGGAGTACACGCGCAGCCTTTTTAAAAGACTGAGGCGTTGCAGGCCGCGGCGTCTTAGGTGTCTCTCCGGCAGAAAACAATGGAGCAAGATTTTCTGTCGCTCTTACGGAAAGGCCCTCTGCAACAACCTTCTCTGCAAGTCGAATTCGCGCGTCCTCATAGGGAACTGCAAGAATCGCACGTGCGTGACCAGCAGTAAGTTTACCCTCAAAAATCATCTGCTGAACTACTTCGGGGAGATCGAGAAGGCGCAGTGAGTTTGTAATTGCAGAGCGTGACTTGCTTACGGCCTTCGACAACGCCTCCTGGGTCATACCGCTAGCATCGATGAGCTGGCGATAGCCCTTAGCCTCTTCGACGGGATTCAGATCAGAACGCTGAAGATTTTCGATAAGAGCAAGAGCCAGCATCTCTTCATCATTAACATCTTTAATGATGACAGGCAGTTCCTCAAGACCAGCAAGCTTTGACGCCTGGTAACGACGCTCACCAGCGATGATCTCATAGCCGTTTCCATGCTTGCGAACCAAGAGCGGCTGCAAAACGCCATGTTCTTGGATTGACTCGCTCAACTCGCGAAGTTCAGTTTCATTAAAGTGAATTCGCGGTTGATTAGGGTTGGGAACGATATCCTCAATAGGTAGTTTTGTTTCAGATGCGGCATTTGAAGCAGATGCAGCAGAACCACCGGTCTCATACTCAGCCTCTGAGACCAAAGCATTGAGTCCGCGTCCCAATCCACCACGTTTCTTTGCACTAGGCACGCTTGATCACCTCTTTTGCAAGGTTCATATACGCTTTTGCACCCTTATTTTGAGGTGCATAGGTAATTACCGGTTCTCCAAAAGACGGAGCTTCTGAGATTTTAACCGTACGGGGAATCAGCGTCTTAAACGCCTTATCACCAAAGTACGATTGAACTTCCTCAACAACCTGATTCGACAAAGAAGTACGTGAGTCATACATGGTCATAAGCACGCCATAGGTGTCTAAGCCCTTGTTCAGACGTGATTTGACCATCTTCATTGACTCAAGCAGCTTCGTAACGCCCTCGAGTGCGTAATACTCACACTGGATTGGAATCAAAACGCTATCTGCTGCGGTCAAGGCATTGATAGTAAGCAGGCCGAGCGAAGGAGGACAGTCAATGAAAATAAAATCGAACTCGTCCTGAATCGGCTCAAGCAAATCTTTGAGGCGGGTTTCACGAGCAATTGCGCTTACGAGCTCAATTTCGGCACCTGCAAGCTGAATCGTAGCTGGAATTACGAATACCTTTTTGCAATTTGTATCAAGAACAAGCGATTCTGCCGGCACATCATTCAACAATGCATCATAGATGCAGTGATCAAGGTCTTCTTTTTCAATTCCAAATCCACTGGTACTGTTTCCCTGCGGATCAAAATCGACAATCAGTGTCTTACGACCCTGCTCACCCAGTGCTGCTGCAAGGTTTACAGCCGTCGTTGACTTACCGACGCCGCCTTTTTGATTGATGATTGCAATGATACGCGTGTCTCTTGCGTTCTTAGAACGCTTAACGTCGCGAAATCCCACGGTCCCTCCTGGTGTATATTAAAGCCGTCAAACGGAGGATGTTTCACGTGAAACATTCCGATTCGATATCAACCGCCATGTTTCACGTGAAACACTGCAAGTTGTTAGTATCCATTATGTTTCACGTGAAACATCTAGGCAAGCGGATTCTTCTT
>CABQHZ010000065.1 GCA_902464175.1 uncultured Collinsella sp.
GAGAGCTTGGGACATGCCGTGGCAGCCAAGCTCCAAGAGATGCTCGGTGAGTAGCACGGCCCCAAGTCACCACAAAAGTTCCCCTTGCGGGGGCTTGTTTCGTTTGTTTGTCTTGATCTGTAACAGTTCCAAGGCCGAAAACGGGCTAGATGTTACAGATTAAGATTATTTAGGTCGATATCGACTGTTTGTCTTGATCTGTAACATCTAGGGTCGATTTTGCCGAGTTACTGTTACAGATCGAGATGTTTGTGGGAGCCACCGCAAAGGTGCCTGTCCCCTTTGCGGCGGTTTTGGGCTGCGAATCTTAATACTGCCACATGTGGTTGACAGGGCCGGAGCCTTTGCCCATGTTCAGGCCGGCGGCCAGAGCGCCTGTCAGGTATGCCTTGCCCGCATTGACGGCATCGGCAAGATCCATGCCCTGGGCCAGCGCGCAGGCGATGGCGGACGAAAGCGTGCAGCCGGTGCCGTGTGTGTTGTCGGTCTCGATGCGCTTGTGGCGGAACCACGTGGTGAGCGGATCGCCCAGATGGTTGCCCTCGTCATCGAGTGGCGCGGGTTCGGCCAATACATCGTTGGCCTCGTTGACAAGATGCCCACCCTTAACGAGGGATGCGCAACCAAAGCGGCGGGTGAGGAGCATGGCAGCATTTTGCTGTGTGCGCTCGGAGTCGACCTCGTAGTCGAGCAGGGCCATGGCCTCGGGAATATTGGGCGTGATGACGGTTGCTAGTGGGAACAGGCGGCGGGTGAGCGCCTCGGCGGCATCTTCGGCAATCAGCCGTGCGCCCGAGGTGGCTACCATGACGGGGTCGACGACCACGTTTGTCGCGTTCCAGGCGCTCAGGCGGTCGGCGATAACCTCGATAATCTCGGCAGAGGAAACCATGCCGATCTTGACGGCGCTGGGGCGGATATCGTCAAATACGGCGTCGATCTGCGCAGCGACGATATCAGGGGAGATATTCTGCACGGCGGTGACACCGAGCGTGTTTTGTGCGGTGATGGCGGTGATGGCCGTCTCGGCATACAGGCGGTGCGCCGTGATGGTCTTGATGTCGGCCTGAATGCCGGCGCCACCGCTGGAATCGGATCCTGCGATGGACAGGACGGCAGGTACCTTACTGCGATCCATGTTTGCTCCCTTGTTCGGTCGGAATCAAATGGGTCTTTAAGCCAGCATTATAAAGATGCCCGGGCCGACTCTATGTCGAACCCGGGCGGGCGATGCAATCTTTACGCAAATGTAAGCAAATGTTCACACGTCAACAATTGACGAACACCATGTTACCGATTGTGGCTCCGGTGACGAGTTAGTCCTCCATGCCGAGGTCGATCGTCGTGCCTTCGAACACCTTGTTGACGGTGCGGACGGCGCACATCTTGCCGCACATGGTGCAGGTGCCCTCGGTGGCGGCGGGGGATTCTTCGTAGCGTTTCTTGCCGGTGACCGGGTCGAGAGCACACTTCCACATGGCATCCCAGTCGAGCTTGCGGCGTGCCTGGCCCATCTTGTCGTCCATGTCGCGGGCGTGTGGCACCTTCTTGGCGATATCGGCGGCGTGCGCGGCAATCTTAGTAGCCATGAGGCCGTCGAGCACATCCTGGGCGTTGGGCAGGCACAGGTGCTCGGCCGGCGTCACGTAGCACAGGAAGTCGGCGCCGGAGCTGGCGGAGATGGCGCCGCCGATGGCAGCGGTGATGTGGTCGTAACCCACGCCGATATCGGTCACCAGCGGCCCCAGCACATAGAACGGAGCGTTGTGGCACAGGCGCTTCTGCAGTTTCATATTGGCAGCGATCTCGTCGAGCGCCATGTGACCCGGGCCCTCGACCATGACCTGGACGCCCGCTGCCCAGGCGCGCTTGCACAGCTTACCCAGCTCGATCATCTCGGCAGTCTCGGTGGCGTCGTTGGAGTCGTAGAGGCAGCCCGGGCGGCAGGAGTCGCCGAGCGAAATCGTCACGTCGTACTCGTGGCAGATCTCGAGCAGCTCGTCAAAGTACTCGTAGAAGGGGTTTTCGTTGCCGGTGACCTCCATCCAGCCAAACAGCAGCGAGCCGCCGCGGCTCACGATGTTCATCAGGCGGCCGGTCTCCTTAAAGGTCTTGGTGACCGACTTGTTGATGCCGCAGTGGATGGTCATAAAGTCCACACCATCCTCGGCGTGCGCGCGCACGACCTCGAACAGGTCGTCCTTGGTCAGCTTGACCAGCGGCTTTTCCATGTAGCCGATGGCGTCATACATGGGGACGGTGCCCACCATGAGCGGCGTCTCGTCGATGAGCTGCTGGCGGAACTGGCGCGTCTTGCCCGAGTTGGAGAGGTCCATGATGGCGTCGGCGCCAAAGTCCTCGGCAATCTTGACCTTCTTCCATTCCTCGGCGGCATCGGCCTTGTCGCCCGAGATGCCCAGGTTGACGTTGACCTTGGTGGACAGGCCCTCGCCGACACCAAAGGCGCGCATGCCCTTTTTGATATGCACGATGTTGGCGGGAATGGCGATGCGGCCGTCGGCCACGCGCTCGCGGATGTACTCGGGGTCGCGATGCTCGCGCTCGGCAACCTCCTTCATCTGCGGTGTGATCTGCCCGGCGCGGGCGAAGTCGATTTGCGTGACGAGCTTGGGCTCGGTCTGTGTGCTCATTGGCACGGCTCCCTTCGTTGGCATTACCCATATCAGGTTTGCGGGTCAGGGCGGGCGCGCCCAATCTCAGCCTGCCGTCTCGTCCTGCAAGCTCCCCGTTATGTCATGGGCTCAAGTATAGCCTGAATGGGTACGATTGGGCCAACGAGCGTGCCTGTGGGGAGGCGAACATGGAAGACAAGCATCTATATCGAGAGACGCAATGGGATGTATCGGCCGAGGAAAGCCGTGCGCACCATGGGTTGGTCGCGATTGGCTTTGCGGTGCTTGCCGTGCTGGTGATTGCCTTTTGTATTTGGACGTTTGGCGGTCGCGGCGGCGCTGTCTGGGAATTTGAGGCTGATGATAGCCTACCGATTATGACGGTGAGGAGTACTGGCGGTAATGCCAATACGCTCGCCGTTCCGGGCGATTATTGGTACCCGCGCGATGAGTTTGTGCAGTTGCAGCTGAGTGGTGGGTCCATTCCAGGTGAAGAAATCGAACGCGTGACGTTTGACGCAGCGCTCAAAACGCTCACGGTGAAGCTCAAAGATCAAGGAGATGTGCCCACGACCATGGATATCGCCCTGACGGAATGGCGTCTGGAGCCTCCGACGGGTGTTGCGGTGTCCGAGGTTGAGCACGTTAAGATTGTCTATCAGGACGGCTCGACAAACGGGATTGCAAAGGCCGATGGCTTGGCGGAGTAACGGGGTGTTTGGAAACGGCGGGCCTATTGTGCCTGCGCGTTCATGAAAACCAAAGTGTTCTTATTTGAAAGCTCGGGAAAGTGACGATAACCAACGTCAAACGCGGTGAGCCCGCTTACATCCTCGAGCTTGTTTTCTGCCATCCAGCGCACCATGGAACCACGTGCCTTTTTGCTGGCGGTCGAGCGCTGGATGGGCTTGTCGTTGCGGATGCCTTCGCCAAAGAGGCACGTGACGACCGTGGCGTCGCCCGCGAGATGGGGCAGAACGGCTTTGGCGTACTCTACGCTGGCGAGGTTGACGATCGTGGTGTTTGAGCCTGCCGGGGCGATAGCCCGCGCGAGCTTGTCACTCCAAAACGCATAGAGGTCTCGGGCATCGTCAACGGCGAGCTTCGCGCCCATTTCCAGCCGATATGGTTCGACGGCATGAAAGGGGCGAACGCACCCGTAGAGGCCGGAGAGGATCCACAGGTGGCTTTGCAGCCATGCGAGCTGCGCGGAATCCATCACCTCGGGCGCCATGCTCTGGTATTGAATGCCGTGGTAGGACATGACGGCAGGGGAGAGGTGACAGGCGAGTGCGGGATTGTCGAGATCGCCGTTTTTCAGGATGGGCCCGAACTCATGCAGGGTGTTGAGGCAAGGCCCCAGCAGTTTGTCACTCACGTTCCATAGCGCCTGCAGGCTGTCGCTGCCTTCATTTCGTTCGATATCTAGCAGTGTGCGGTGGAGGCGAGCCGTCTCGTGCGCAAAAGGTGGAATGCCCAGGACTTCAAAAGCATCTTGGGCCGCGCGCATCTGCTTGGCGGGCGAAATGATGACCTGCAGCATGGACTCTCCTCTGCCAAAAAGGAAGTTGCGGTGGAATACGGTCTGCTTTGCCGTTTATGGGCCAGTTTAGTCCGTATTTCACCGCAACTGATGAAGGGTCGGTTAGGCGCGCTCGATGAAGGCCTTGTAGCCGCGATAGGCCTCGTAGATATCGGCCTTGTTAGCGACCTCCCACAGGGCGTGCATGGACAGGACGGCAACACCGGAGTCGATGACGTTCATGCCGTACTTGGCCATGATGTATGCGATGGTGCCGCCGCCACCTGCGTTGACGCGGCCGAGCTCGCAGGTCTGGAAGTCAACGCCCGCCTCGTCCATGATGTCGCGGATGAAGGCCACATACTCGGCGTCGGCGTCGTTAGAGCCGCCCTTGCCGCGGCTGCCCGTGTACTTGTTAAAGCACAGGCCGCGACCCATAAAGGCTGCGTTCTTGGTTTCGAACTTGCCGGCGTAGCCCGGGTCGAAGCCGGCGGACACGTCAGAGGAGAGCATGCGGCTGTGGGCGAGTGCGCGGCGCAGGGCCAGCGGGCTGTCCTCGCCGGCGAGCGTCATGATCTCGGCGACGGTGTTCTCGAAGAAGCGGCTCGTCATGCCGGTGGCGCCTACGGAGCCAATCTCCTCCTTGTCGACGATGAGTGTGATGCTCGTGCGCTCCACGTTGGCGACGTCGATCTGGGCGAGCATGGACGGATAGGCGCAGACACGGTCGTCGTGGCCATAGCCCAGAATCATGGAGCGGTCGAGGCCCATGTCACGGGCGGGGCCGGCGGGCACGACCTCGATCTCGGCGGAGAGGAAGTCCTCCTCCTCGACGTCGTACTGCTCCTTGAGGATATCCAGGAACATCTGCTTGACGGGCTCCTTGGGAGCGTCCTTGTCGTCCTCGTCAAACTTGACGGGGCGGCCGCCCACGATCACGTCGAGGATCTCGGCGTCGACGGCGTCCTTGGCGGGCTTGGCCATCTGCTCGCTCGAGAGGTGGATCAGCAGGTCGGAGATGGTAAAGACCGGGTCGTCGGCCTTGTCACCGATGTTGATGTCGACGGTGGTGCCGTCCTTTTTGCAGATGACGCCCACGAGTGCGAGCGGGGAAGCGACCCAGTGGTAGCTCTTGACGCCGCCATAGTAGTGCGTGTCGAGATAAGCCATGTCGCCGGCCTCGAAGGCGGGGTTCTGCTTGAGGTCCAGGCGCGGCGAGTCCACGTGGGCGCCCAGGATGTTAAAGCCCTGCTCGAGCGGGGCGGTGCCCAGGTTGACGAGCATAAGGTCCTTGCCGTGGTTGGCGGCGTACACCTTGTCGCCGGCCTTGAGCGCGCGGCCCTCGGCGATCACGGTCTCCAGATTGACGTAGCCCGCCTCCTCGGCCATCTTGATACCGGCCTTGACGCACAGGCGCTCGGTCTTGTTCTCACTCAAAAACTGCTTATAGCCGCGGCAAAGCTCCTCGAGCTCCTCGATCTGCTGTGGCGTGTACTTTTTCCATGCGCAGGGACGCTCCATGACGCAGGCTCCTTTCGGATCGATCGTGCTGGTTGATGTACCGTGAGCCATCGTATCACGCGCGGGCCCGCGGCGGCAGGGAAGCCTGATGTGCGGTGGCCGCGGGGCGGGGAGCGTGTAAACTGGTGTGAGCAAACCGTGCCCAGCCCAAAGCGAGGTATTCAATATGTCTGAAAAGCGCCGTACCTTTGCCGTCATCGACGGCAACTCGCTCATGCATCGCGCCTTCCACGCCGTGCCGCCGACCATGAACGCGCCGGACGGTCGCCCCACCAACGCGATCTTTGGTTTTCTGAACATGTTCCTCAAGATGATCGATGCCTTTAATCCCGACGGCGTTGTCGTGGCGTTTGACAAGGGCAAGCCGCGCGTGCGTATGGAGATGCTGCCGCAGTACAAGGCGCAGCGCCCGCCCATGGACCCCGACCTGCACGCGCAGTTCCCCATGATCAAGGAGCTGCTCGCCGCGCTCAACGTGCCCATTTTGCAGTCCGAGGGCTGGGAAGGCGACGATATCCTGGGAACCATGGCGCGCCTGGGCGAGGAGGCCGGCTGCGACATGCTGCTGGTGACCGGCGACCGCGACATGTATCAGCTCGTGACCGAGCACGTCAACGTGGTCTCGACTCGCAAGGGCCTGTCCGACGTGGCGATCATGACGCCCGAGAGCGTGGACGACCTGTATCACGGCATCACGCCGGCGCTCGTGCCCGATTTTTACGGTCTGAAGGGCGATACGTCGGACAACATTCCCGGCGTACCGGGCATCGGCCCCAAAAAGGCGAGTGCGCTCATCGCGCAGTACGGCAGCCTTGACGAGGTCATCGCGCATGCTGACGAGGTCAAGGGCAAGATGGGAGAAAACCTGCGCGCACACATCGACGACGCGCTGCTGAGCCGTAAGGTGGCGACCATCCGCACCGATGCACCCGTTGAGCTCGATTTTGAGGCGACGTCCTTCCCGGCGTTTTCCGCCGATGAGGTTTCCGCGGCGCTGGGCACGCTTGGTATCACCGCCATGCAGAACCGTTTCTTGGCGCTGATCGGCGGCGAGGGCGGGGCAGCTGCCAGCACGTTTGAGATTCCCGCCGTTTTGCGCGCAGCCGCCGGCGATGCTGGCGCGCTTGGTGCCGTTGCGGCTGAGGTCTCCCGCGTGATTGATGCCGGCGAGTGGGTCGCCGCCGTGGTGGACGATGACAAGGAAGAGGGCGCGCTCTTTGGGCTGACGCGCACGCTGTGGTTGGCGACGTCCAAGGGCCTGTTTGCGCTCGAGGAGGGCGACAGCGGTGCGGCGGCTGAGGTTGAGGGCTTCAACTTCGCCCACGGCGTGATTGCCGGCGTGCTCGCGCGTCTGTTTATGGAAGGCCGTGTGGCGAGCCCGGACATGAAGGCACTGCTGCATGAGCTTTCGCCCATCGATTCTTCTGAGCTCGAGCTCATGGATCCGCTGGCAGTCGATTCCACGCGCATCTTCGATACCGTTGTTGCCGCCTACCTGTTGGATTCCGACCGCTCCGAGTTTGACGAGGTGTATCTGGCCGATACGTATCTGCAGATGGCGCTGCCTGCGGCGCGCGGCGCAGAGGGTGCTGGCGAGGACGCTCCTGCGCCCGCCGCTCGCACGGCGGCCTTGACGCTGGCGCTGGTTGCACCGCTGCGTGACCGCATGGCCCGCGAGAACGCCGCCAACGTGTTCGATGGGATCGAGATGCCGCTCGTGCCGGTGCTTGCCAAGATGGAGCGCGCGGGCATGCTCGTGGACCCCGACCGCCTGCACAGTCTGTCCGAGGGCCTGGCGACCCAGATTGCCGATGTCGAGCGCAGCATTCGCGACCTGGCCGGCGACGAGACCTTTAACATCGGCAGCCCCATGCAACTCTCGCACGTGCTGTTTGATGTTATGGGACTTCCGACCAAGGGCCTCAAAAAGACCAAGCGCGGCTACTATTCGACCAACGCCAAGGTGCTGAGCGACCTTGCCCGCGATCACGAGATCGTGCGCCTGATTTTGGACTGGCGTGAGAAGTCCAAGATTAAATCGACCTATCTGGACACGCTGGGCCCGCTGCGCCGTGGTGACGGGCGTGTGCACACCACGTACAACCAGACCATCACCGCGACGGGGCGCCTGTCTTCGAGCGACCCCAATCTGCAAAACATTCCGACGCGCTCGGAGCTGGGGCGTACCGTCAAGACGGCGTTCTCGGCGGGCGAGGGCAGCGTCTTTTTGGCGGTGGACTACTCGCAGATCGAGCTGCGCCTGCTCGCGCATCTTTCGGGTGACGAGCACCTGGTGCGCGCCTTTAACGAGGGCGAAGACTTCCATGCCGAGACGGCCGCGCGCGTGTTTGGCGTGCCGGTTTCCGAGGTGACGCCCGACTTGCGCAGCCGCGCTAAGGCCGTGAACTTTGGCATCGTGTACGGTCAGCAGGCCTACGGTCTGTCGCAGTCGTTGCACATCTCGATGGCCGAGGCGCGCGACATGATCGACCGCTACTACGAGGCCTACCCGGGTGTGCGTACGTTCCTCGACAGCGTGGTGGCACGTGCCAAGCAGACGGGCTACGCCGAGACCATGTACGGCCGCCGGCGTCATATTCCGGAGCTCAAGGCCAAAAACCCGCAACTCCGCGGCTTTGGCGAGCGCACGGCCATGAACCACCCCATGCAGGGCACCGCGGCCGACATCATCAAGATCGCCATGGCCCGCGTGAGCCGCCGCCTGGAAGAAGAGGGTTTTGCCGCCCACATGATCTTGCAGGTACACGACGAACTGGACTTTGAGTGCCCCGTCAACGAAGTCGAGCGCCTAACCACCATGGTCCGCGACGTCATGGAACACGTAGTAGACCTCCGCGTACCGTTGATCGCCGAAGCCAGCACCGGCATAACCTGGGCCGACGCGAAATAGGGAAGCACTCCGTAAGGCAAGCTCGCCCAAGACGCAAGCCCCCACATACTTAAGATTTGGGACAAACACTACTGATTAATTTGTCCCACAGTAACCAAAACAGAGGGGAGCCCCTTCCAACAAGGGACTCCCCTCTGCTCAAATCATTTCAGCTAAGTATCTAGACACTCAAGACGCCATCTTGGCGGCAGGAAAGTAAACCTAGGACCTGGCCGGGCGGTGCGGATTAGTTTTTCGTAGATTCCGCACGAGCCGGAAAGCACTTAATGTGCTTTCCGAGCGAGCCCAGGACCTGACCGAACGAAAAACTAATCCGCGCCGCCCGGCCAGGTCCGACGTGCCACGTTACCGAGCCGCCAAGATAGCGTCGATGAGCGTCAGTACGCCCCCGTCGTTGTTGCTCGGAATACGCCACTTGGCATGCGCGTTCATATGCTCCTCGGCATTGTCCACGATAAAGCTGTGACCGACGCGCTCAAGCATGGGGATGTCGTTGTACGTATCGCCCACGGCAGCGGCGTCGGCGATATCGATGCCCAGGCGCTCGCAGAGATGTGCTACGCCCGACCCCTTGTCGACGCCCAGATTCATAAAGTCGATCCACTCGCGGCCCGCATTGGTGACGTAGAGTTTGTCCGAGAACTCGGGGCTGTAGTCCTCGCGAAACGCTGGCTCGGCATCGTAGGCGGGGAAGAAGATCGAAATCTTGTTGGACTCGATATCAAGGCCCTCAAAGCTATCGACGTAGTTGATCGTGTTGTAGTAGACGCTGATCTCGTCGTGGTACTGATGGTCGCGGGCGAGCACATAGAACTCGTCGT
>CABQHZ010000066.1 GCA_902464175.1 uncultured Collinsella sp.
CCGAAGCCGGTGCGGATTTGCGAAGCAAATACGCGGATTCTCCGCGCAAAGCCTCGACTGGATATAGATTCGATGCCGACCGGATGACAGCCTGCCGTGTCCCGCGCGGACGGATCCCCTCCACCCGCGGAGAATCGAACTCTGTGCAGGGCGCGAGCGTAAAGAAAAACGCCTCAGTGACTCAGACCGAGACACGCTTTCCCAATGGCAGCTCAAGCGGAAACTGCATCCCGGAATCGACGCTCGGAATGGGATTCATTTTCCGGAAGACGCCTCAAGCGGAAAGTTCATCCCGGAATCCGCGCTCAGAACGGGTCGCGCTTTCCCAACGGCGGTCCAAGCGGAAAGCGCATCCCGTAATCCCGCCTCAAACTGGGACACACTTTCCGCTTCACCTGCCGCCTCGAAAAACCTGCGCGCCCTCCATCCCAAAACTGGGTAGAAGAAAGCCAAAACGCAATCGCAGGAGGTCAATATGACTGCAGAAGATAAGGCAAAGAACGCCGGCAAGGTCGCGCTCGTCTTGGAGGGCGGCAGTTTTCGCGGGCAGTTTACCGCCGGCGTGCTCGACGTTCTCATGGAGGCCGGTGTCGAAATTCCGGCGGTGTACGGCGTATCGGCCGGTGCGCTCAACGGCGTCAACTACAAGTCACACCAGATCGGTCGCGTCAATCGCATCAACCTGACCTTCTGCAATGACAACCGCTACATGGGTGCCGCATCCTTCGCATCCACGGGCTCCATCGTGGGTTACGACTTTATCTTCAACGATATCCAGGACCGCCTGGATCCCTTTGACAACGAGGCGTTCGACGCGAGCCCCATCGAGATGTACGCCGTCGCGACGGACATGCTCTTTGGAACTGCCGCATACCTGCCGGTCAAAAGCGCCGTGCTCGACCTCGACGCCGTGCGTGCCTCGACCTCGTTGCCGCTGGTGACGCCGCCGGTCGAGATTGACGGGCACAAATACGTCGACGGCGGCGTAGCCGATTCGGTTCCTATCGAGCATGTGCTGGAGGAGGCCGGCTTCGAGCGCGCGGTTGTCATTGTCACGCAGGACCGCTTGTACGAGAAAAAGCCCTACGAGTTTATGCCTGCCGCGCGCGCCCGCTATGCCGACTACCCCTACCTGCTCGAGGCTATCGAGACGCGCCACGACCGCTATAACCTCCAGCGCATGCACCTGTGGAAGTATGAGCGCGAGGGCCGCGCGCTGGTCATCGCTCCGCAAAAGCCGGTCGAGGTCGGCCATGTCGAGCATGATCCGGCCAAGCTTCTCGACCTGTATATCCAGGGCCGCCAGGAGGCAAAGCGCTTGCTGGGAGATATCGAGGCATTTGTTGAGCGCTAGCGCTGCAACGTCACGGCTCGTGGATGACATGTGCAGAAACTCTGGTCGGAGCCAAAATACCTGTTGACTCGTACGGCGAGCGGGGTAATATGGACGGGTTACTTGCAGAGCCCCGTGAATCTCTGTAACAACACGTACTGTACATGGAGGAGTCTAAGTGATTTCGAAATCGACTCACTACGCCAAGCAGGGCGAGGTCCAGCGCAACTGGGTTCTCGTCGACGCCGATGGTGCTGTCCTGGGCCGTCTTGCCACCCAGATCGCAATGATCCTGCGCGGTAAGAACAAGCCCCAGTTCACGCCCAACAGCGACTGCGGCGACTTCGTTGTCGTCATCAACGCCGATAAGGTCCAGCTTACCGGTAACAAGGCCGACACGAAGACCTATTATCGCCACAGCGGCTACAACGGCGGCCTCAAGGCTGAGAGCTTCCGCCAGGCTATGGAGAAGCACCCGGAGAAGGTCATCGAGCGCGCCGTTCGCGGTATGCTGCCCAAGACCACCCTCGGCCGTGCCCAGATGACCAAGCTTAAGGTCTACGCTGGTGCCGAGCATCCGCATGCTGCCCAGAACCCCACGAAGATTGAGCTGGAGGCTTAAAGATGGCTGAGAACACCGTTGTCTACCAGGGTACCGGCCGTCGTAAGAACGCCGTCGCCCGCGTCCGTCTCGTCCCCGGCACCGGCAAGGTGACCATCAACAAGCGTGACGCCGAGCAGTATTTCGGCCGTCATCAGCTCGTTGAGAACGCCCTTGCTCCCTTCAAGGTGACCGACACCGCCGGTCAGTTCGACGTTATCGCTCTGTGCGATGGCGGCGGCATCTCCGGTCAGTCCGGCGCTCTGCGCCTGGGCATCGCCCGCGCTCTTCTGAACGCTGGCGACTACCGTGCTGACCTCAAGAAGGCCGGTTTCCTTACGCGCGATGCTCGCGTGGTCGAGCGCAAGAAGTACGGCCTCAAGAAGGCCCGCCGCGCTCCCCAGTTCTCCAAGCGCTAAGGTTTTATCTCCTTTCGAGATACAATGTACAAGCGGGGCCTGCCGATTCCTCGGCGGGTCCCGCTTTTCTTTTTCGACTAGGGTGGGCGGTTGCATATCGCCTGCTAGGGAAGGAGCGATCCTATGCCCCAGAACATCTTCGGTACCGACGGCGTCCGTGGCGTCGCCAATGCCGACCTCTCGTGTGACCTCGCGTTTCGCCTGGGCCGCGCGGCGACCAAGTTCCTTGGTCCGGATATCTGTGTCGGCCGCGACACGCGTCTTTCGGGCACCATGCTCGAGAGCGCTCTGACCGCCGGCATCATGGCCGAGGGCGGCCGTCCGCACTGCTGCGGCGTCATCCCCACGCCTGCCGTGGCGCTGCTCACCGTCCAGAATGAGCTCGATGGCGGCATCGTCATCTCTGCTTCGCATAATCCGCCGGAGTTCAACGGCATCAAATTCTTTAGCCGCAAGGGTATGAAGCTTCCCGATGCGGTCGAGGAGGAGATCAGCGCCTGGGTCATGTCCGAGGAAGCCATGGCTGCCGATACGCTGCCGACTGGCGCCGGCGTGGGCCACATTATCAAGATGAAGGACGCTCGCAAGGCATACGTCGACCACGCCATCGATACGCTTGATGGCCTGAGGCTCGATGGCCTGGTCGTTGCCGTCGACTGCGGTCACGGTGCTTCCTGCCAGACTACGCCCGCCGCGCTGCAGCGCCTGGGTGCCACGGTCCATGCCATCAACACCGATTACTGCGGCACCGACATCAATGTCGAGTGCGGCTCTACGCACCTCGAGCCTCTGCGCGAGCTCGTGCTGCGCACCCATGCTGACATCGGTCTGGCCCACGACGGCGACGCCGATCGCGTGCTCTTTGTGGACAGCGAGGGCAATGAGATCGACGGTGACTACATCCTGGCTATCTGCGGTTCTGACCTCGCCGCCCGCGGCAAGCTCGCCAACTCCGAGATTGTCTCGACCGTCATGTGCAACCTTGGCTTCTCCATCGCTATGAAGGAGCAGGGCTTCGAGATGGTTCAGACCGCCGTGGGCGATCGCTACGTTCTGGAGCGTATGCTCGCGGATGGCGCCGTCATCGGCGGCGAGCAGTCCGGCCACATCATCTTCCTGGAGCACAACACCACCGGTGACGGTCTGGTGACGGCTCTGCAGCTGCTGGCCGTGCTCAAGCGCACCGGTCGTACCCTCACCGATCTTGCCGGCATCATGAAGAAGTACCCGCAGGTACTCGTCAACGTGCATTCCGACAACAAGGCTGGTCTGGATGATTGCCAGCCCATCTGGGATGCCGTCGCTGCTGCCGAGAAGGAGCTTGACGGCCGCGGTCGCATTCTGGTACGTCCGAGCGGTACCGAGCCGCTGGTCCGCGTTATGGCCGAGGCCGAGACGCACGAGCTGACCCAGCGCGTTGTCGACGACATCGTCGAGGTTGTCAAGCGCGAACTTCCCTAATGGTCAAAAACGAGTGCCAAGTGGTAAACTGTTAAGGCTATTTTGATTGATTGGTATGTCCGAGGGGGAGCATGTTCACTAAAGTCCTAAGGTCTTTTGGTATGCGTGGTCGAGTCCTTACGCTGGATGCTCCCATCTCGGGCGACGTCATTCCGCTTTCCGAGGTAAACGACCAGACATTTGCCACCGGCCTTTTGGGCCAGGGCGTGGCGATTCAGCCTACCGGCACGCGTGTGATTGCACCGGCTGATGCCAAGGTCGAGGCCATTTTTCCCACGGGGCACGCCGTTGCGCTTAACACTGTCGATGGCTTGGACGTGCTCATCCACGTTGGTTTGGACACTGTTCAGCTTGAGGGCAAGCACTTTACCGTACATGCGCAAGTGGGTGACATCGTCCACAAGGGCGATGTGCTCATTGAGTTCGATCGCGAGGCAATTGCTGCCGAGGGCTACGATGTGACGGTTCCCATCTTGGTGTGCAACTCTGTTGAGTTCTCGAGCATCAAGGGCTCCGTTGGCGTGCATGTCGAAGAGATGGACCAGCTCATCGTTGCTCGCGAGCGCTAGCAAGTGCGCGTGGCCATTAGCCTACAATTCAAACACGTTTACGGAGGGCGCCCTTGAAAGAGGACGCCCTCCGTGGCAAGATGGGATTTGTCCGAAGCTAAAAGGCTTCGGGTCACCGTGGACGGGCAGGGGCCTCGACGCGGCTAGACACGAGACACATACATTACGCGACCTCGCCCTGGTGGCCGCACACGTTGGTTGCGGCCGACGCGGGCCGCGGGCAAGTGCTTGTAAGGGGAGCCTTGCCTCTCTTGTACGAGAAAGGACGCGTAATGAAGATCATTAAAGCTAAAGACTACGAGGATATGAGCCGCAAGGCCGCCAATATCATCTCGGCGCAGGTTATCCTCAAGCCCGACTGTGTGCTGGGCCTTGCCACCGGCTCCACCCCGATCGGTGCCTACAAGCAGCTCGCTGCTTGGTACGAGAAGGGCGACGTCGACTTTGCCGAGGTCAGCACATACAACCTGGACGAGTATCGCGGCCTTTCGCACGACGATCCCCAGAGCTATCACTACTTTATGCGTGAGAACTTCTTCGATCACATCAACATCGACCTGAACAACACGCATGTGCCCGACGGTTCCAACCCCGATGCCGCCGCTGCCTGCTCTGAGTACGACAAGATCGTCGCCGCCGCCGGTTACCCGGATCTGCAGCTGCTCGGCATTGGCAACAACGGCCACATCGGTTTCAACGAGCCCGATGACCACTTCTCCAAGGGCACGCACTGCGTCGACCTCACCGAGAGCACCATTCAGGCCAACAGCCGCCTGTTCGACAGCATCGACGACGTTCCCCGTCAGGCCTACACCATGGGTACCCAGACCATCATGTATGCCCGCATGATCCTGGTCGTCGCCAACGGCGAGGCCAAGGCTCAGGCCGTGCATGACATGTGCTATGGCCCGGTTACGCCCGCGTGCCCGGCTTCGATCCTGCAGCTGCACACCAACTGCGTTGTCGTTGCCGACGAGGCTGCCCTTTCGCTCTGCGAGTAGCGCGAATCCTGCACCTCGACATAGCCTTGCCTAAGGCCTCCGCTTTGCGGGGGCCTTTTTGTTATCCCTTTCCGCCCGCTTGACCAAAATCTTGCCGCAAGCTTGGCGAATGCCGGATGTCAAACAGCTTGATTCATTCCATAACAGATTCTATGCAAAAATGCCACTAAAAGGTCGTAGACGGTAGCGGGTGCTAGGCGAGTTGAATGACAGGGGTGAACCATGTTCGCATGCGTTACACTGCCACTGGGATGGGACAAGCCGACAAGCACATTTACCTGCTCAAAGACCGATTAGTCGGGGGATTAATAAGAATCGGCCCTCGCTGTACAAAAACTTGCCGCTTGCGTACCAAAAGACAACCTAAAACACAAGGTCGCTCTATTCATAGCGCGGCTTGTATGGTCTTGCGGCTACAGTGTCCATACGGTCGAGTTGAGGAGCGGGCATGGTAAATGATTTGAGCAGTATAGACGACCTCGAGCTGATGCCGCTGGGCGGAGGCTATATGGTGCGACGCGAACGCTTGATGAATGAGCTTATCGCCAAGGGCCGAAAGGCCGGCATCGTGGTTCTTTATGCGCCCGATGGGTTTGGGAAGACCTCGGTGCTGCTGCAGTACACCCATGAGGTTAAATGCGACCCGACGCGAGGCCCCGTGCGGATTATCGAGGCCGATCGCGCCACTGGGCGCGAGGTGTTTATGCAGCTCGAGGTGGTTACCGAAGAACTCAAAGACAAACCGCACTCCCTTATCGCGATTGATAATGTGCCAAACCTCGATCAGCACGATACCGAAGACCTCATCGACAGGATTCGCGGCCTGCGCGCTATGGGGGTAGGGGTCTTTATCTCCTGCCGTCCTTCAAATCGTCAACTGATTCATGGGCTGGGCGATTCGGTTAAGATCAATGCGCAGATGCTCAAGGTGCATGCCTATGAGTATTCGGCGTGGGCATCGGCGTTTTCGATCAGCACATCGCTCGACTTTTATCAGCTCACGCAGGGCGTGCCCGAGCTCGTTTCGGCATTGCAGACGGGTCTGTATGGCCAAGGCGACGTAGCCGGTCTGCTCGAAAACGAGATTGTCAACGTATATGGCGCGGCACTTGTCGATCTGGCTTCGCTCGACAATAATGCGCTGTTTTGCGTGGCATGTCTCATGATTTTGATGGGCGAGGGCAATATCGCAGAACTCGAGGCTTGCGGGGTGAGGCTGTCGATGGTCGACCAGTCCTACTTTGTACGCGACTACCCGATCTTTGGCTTGGATCCCGCCGAGCGGAGTTTTACGTGTCTGGGCACGGAGGATAACGGACGCTTGCGTTTGCGTAAGTTGGTGGCCGAGGTTCGCCCCGAACTTGTTCCGAGGGCGGCCCGGATTTTGCTTAAGGCGGGTAGATGCGATGCGGCGATGGGCCTGGCGGACGCCTTTTTGGACCGTGAAGCGGTCCTTGAACTTGCTGGGCAGTATGGGGTCGATCTGGCTCTGACGGGGCACGGGGCCGATATCTGCCGAGCAGCGCTGGGCACGATCGATGCCGACGATCCGGCTCCAGAGCCAACGCCTGCCGAGGCGCTTGGCGTATATCTGGCAGCGGTCAGCGTGTCCAATACAAAGCTCGCTCGCTATATGGCATCGGTTATCGAGCGCGGGGGCGAACGGGCGGCCTGCGAAATAGACCCTGTTTCATGGAGGGTGGCCCAGACACTGACGGCTGTTTGCTATGGGGACAACGGGCTTGGGCTTCCTGCGAACCTGGCCGTGCCAGAAATCGAGACATCCCATACCGCACTCGATATGTTGTCCGCGCATATCGAGGTCAAGCGCTGCCTGACCGAGCGGGGAGATGACGGCGGCGTTCTACAGCAGCTCAAAACGAGCAAGGCCTACGACTGTGAGCTCGACATCGCGGGGATTGTTATACGGGCCGATAGCATGCTGGTGGAGCTTTTTGACGGGTCGTTTGCGGGAACCGACGAGCGCGACGACGAGATGACGGTGGTGCGGGAGGCGCTCGACGTACGTGGGCTTAAGGCGATGGCTATCTGGGTGCGCATGGTGTTGGCGGCACGGCGGCTCCTTTCCGGCCTGCCGGTAACCGACGACGCGGCGTTCAACGAGCTCGATCGTTTTGCCGTGCGTATGCGCGACAACCAGATTCAGCTGTTTGGCCTGTTGCTAGAAGGCTGGCAGTCGCTGGCAGAGGGACGGCCGGTTAATGCAAAGTTCCGTGCGGTCCAAGTGCTCAAACTTGCCGAGGAGTCGATTGCGTACATGCGCGATAACGCATTGCTGCTGGAGCGCGCGGCGTATCTGCGTAACACCTCGATGGTTTCGGTACGCGAGGAAGCGGAGTTGCTCGATATAAGCCAGACGCAGGTTGGTGGTGCAGAAGCCTGGATGGTGGCGCTGCATTTGGCTTGCGCGGGGCGAGATAGCGATCTCGCGGCCTGGATGTCCATGAATCGCGCGGGGATTCTGGAACCATCGTATCGGCTCTTTGCGCGCCTTGCCATGCATTGTCTGGGCGAGCCGGCGACCAGGATTCGCAAGAAGCTTCCCGTGCGCGAGCTATCGCGGTACTCGCTGCGCGACGATTTGGAAGGGGAGGGCGAGCGCCTGTTCCAGGCCGGCGAGGTTGAAGCCGTTGATACCATTGACCATATCGAGATTCGCATGTTTGGTGCGTTTCGCGCCGAGCGCGACGGGTTTCCCATCACGGACAAAATGTGGCGCCGCAAGAAGGCGGCGACACTTGCCGAGCGGCTTGCGCTGGGCATGGATGCACTCGTCGATCGTGAGACGTTGGCCATGGAGCTGTGGCCCCATGCCGAGTTCAATAGCGCCCGCAATAACCTGTACTCGACGATATCGCGCTTGCGGTCGGCTTTGGGGCCGACGCCGGATGGCAAGTCGTGTGTGCTCATCCAAAATGAATGCATCGGACTCAACGGCGACTACGTTAAGACCGACGTGCGGTTGTTTGATCAGATAAGCCGCGAAGTTTTGGGAAATCGCACGGGTGCGCGCGGGCCCCATTTAGTTGAGCTGTGCCTTAAGATTGAGCAACTTTATGCTGGACCGCTGTATGTGCCCAATGGCTGTAATCCCACCTACTTTTTGCGTATGCGACGCATTATGCAGTCAAAGTACATCGATTGCATGATTAAGGGGGCAAATGCCGCTCTAGAAGAAAACGATCTGCAGTCGGCGATTTGGCTGGCGGAGTCGGGGCTTCGGCAGGAAACGGCGCGTGAGGATATGGTGCGCTGCGCCATGCGCGTCTACAGTGCGGCGGGGCGGCGGCGCGATATCGTCGAGCTATACAGCGGGCATATGCACCATCTGAGGGAACAGGTCAATGGCGTACCCGAGCCCGAGACGCGGCATCTATACGAGCGCTTGGTGGAGGGGCGGCTCAATCGCGTGCTGGTCGAGCGATAAAAAACGGGCGCCCGAAGTACTTGGGCGCCCGTAAGCTTGCTATGTGTTGGCTCGCCGGATCATTGGCTCTTAGACGAGCTTGATCTTCTCGATGTCCTTGCGCGAGGACTCGCGATACAGCGAGAACTTGCGGCCGATGACCTGGACGACCTCGGCATGGCAGCGATCGGCGAGCTCTTCGGCGGCCTCGCGGGCGGAAAGGCTGGAGCCGTCCAGTACGGAGCACTTAACGAGCTCGTGCTTCTCCAGGTAGGCGACCGTCTGCTCGACGGTGCCCTCGTTGACGTCGGACTTGCCGATGATGATGGCGGGGTTGAGGTGATGGGCCATGCTGCGAAGCTGCTTGACCTGGGCTCCTGTCAGTGCCATGGGTTCTCGCTTTCTATGTATGGGGCGCCCCGCGATGGGGCCTTAATCTACGTGAGCTGTCCCACGATAGCGCAGGAACGGCG
>CABQHZ010000067.1 GCA_902464175.1 uncultured Collinsella sp.
TGTCGGCGCGCTCAAAGGTGAAGTGCGAGTAGAGGCTGACGGCCATGCCGAGGGTATCGTAGCCAATGCCTAGGTTGGCGCTTGTTGCTGGGACGGTGATTTTGATCATGTGGGTCCTCCTGGCGTGCCTGGCTGTTTAGTTCGCTGCTCGGGCAGTCCTGCGCAAGACGGAAAGCACATTAAGTGCTTTCCTTTGCGTGCGGAACTCGCGACGAACTAAACAGCCAGGCACGCTGTGCGCGTTCGCCATCATCCCGGGGGTTATCTGATGAAAGAAGGTGCGCCGGCTTTCGCCGGCGCCTTATAAGGGGTTTAGTTGGTAGCCATCTTTTTTGCTGCAGACTCGACGTAGCTTGCCATCTCATCGACGTCGCAGACGTCTTCGAAGCGGACGGGCTTGGACTCGAGCTCGGCAAGTTGTGCCGGGGCGACCGTATCGGTGGCCTGCTCGAGCACACGCATAGCCTCAAAATCATCCTCGGGAACGTCGAGGCCCAGAGCGTCGCAGCAGGCGCGCGGGAACTTGTAGGGGCTGGCGGTCGAAAGCAGCACGCGGGCCTTGGCGCCCTCGGCGGGGGTGACTTTTTCAAAGACGTGATAGCCGCAGGCGGTGTGCGGGTCAATCACGTAGCCGTTTGCGTCCCAGCAGCTCTTGATGGCAGTGCGAACCTCGGCCTCGCTGGCCCAGCCGCAGCCAAAGATGCTCTGAATCTTTGCCAGCAGGTCGGCGGGAACTTCGTAGCGACCAGTCTGTGCCAGCTGCTCCATAAGGCCGGCAACGAGCTCGCAGTCGCCATCGGACAGGAAGTACAGCATGCGCTCCAGGTTAGAGCTGATGAGGATGTCCATCGACGGCGAGATGGTCGTGAAGAACGGACGGTTGCGGTCGTAGACGCCGGTGGTCAGGAAGTCGGCAAGCACGTTGTTCTTGTCGCTCGCCACGACGAGCTTGCCGACGGGCAGACCCATGCGCTTGGCGTAGTAGCCGGCCAAGATATCGCCAAAGTTGCCGGTGGGCACACAGAACTCTACGGCGTCGCCGGCCTCGATGGCGCCGGCGCGCAGCAGTTGCGCATAGGCGGCAAAGTAGTAGACGACCTGCGGTACCAGACGGCCGACATTGATGGAGTTGGCGCTCGAAAGCACGGTGCCAGCGGCCTCCAGGCGCTCGGCAAGCTCCTTATCGGCAAATATGCGCTTGACGGCGCTCTGGGCGTCGTCAAAGTTGCCGCGGATGCCGCAGACAGCGACGTTGTCGCCCTCCTGCGTGGACATCTGCAGGTTCTGGACGCGGCTGACCTTGCCCTCGGGATAAAAGACGGTGATGCCCGTGCCCGGGGCGTCGGCAAAGCCGGCGAGTGCGGCCTTGCCGGTGTCGCCCGACGTGGCGGTGACGATCATGATGCGCTCGGCGCCGCCGTCCTTGGCAGAGGTGCGGGCCATCAGACGGGGGAGCATCTGCAGGGCGACGTCCTTAAAGGCGCTCGTGGGGCCGCCAAAGAGCTCCATCACATAGGTTTGCGGGGCGTCGGCGCCCGGTGCGGCGTCGAGTTTGACGAGCGGCGTGACCTCTTCGCTCGCGAACGTGCCGCGGTATGCCTCATTCACACAGGCCGAAATTTCTTCGGTCGTGTAATCATTCAGTAACATTCCCAACACATCTTGAGCGATTTCAAAGTACGATTTATCTGCAAGCGAGCTGATATCGACCTGCTGGGTGCCGAGCTCGTCCGAGACAAACAAACCCCCGTCGGGAGCGATGCCGGTACGGATTGCCACCTTACTTGAGCACGATAAAGTGCGTCCTCGTGTACTATGATAAGTTCCCATATAACACTGCTCCTCGGATGCCTTGGTCCCAATCGGTGAAACCATGGTATCAGAGCGCGCAAAATAGGTTCGCAGAGGCTTTTTAGAAAGGTAACCTCCAGCCCATGATTAAGATTGCCAAGTTTGGCGGCTCGTCGGTCGCCGACGCCGAACACTTTAAGAAGATCAAGGCCATCGTCGATGCCGATCCGGCCCGCCGTTTTGTGGTGGTTTCTGCCTGCGGTCGCCGTTTTAAGGGCGACACCAAGGTGACCGATCTGCTCTACTTGGTCAACGCGCACGTCAAGTACCACGTGTCGTGCGAGGAGCTGCTCGAGGACATCGGCCAGCGCTATTTTGATATCGCTGACGAGCTGGGGCTCACCTATCCCATCCGCGAAGAGTTTGCGGCCTTTGCCGAGCGTGCTCGCTCCGGTGGCTACTCTACTGAGGAGCTCGTAAGCCGCGGCGAGTACTTTACCGCTCGCCTGATGGCCGAGTACCTGGGCCTGCCGTTCCTGGATGCCGCGACGGTCGTGGCGTTCCATCATGACGGTACGCTCAGCATGAACCGCACCGCCGAGCTGGTGCAGGAGTACGGCCAGCAGGGCGGCTTTGTTATGCCCGGTTTCTACGGCGCGACGCGTGAGGGGCAGATCAAGCTGCTCGACCGTGGCGGCGGCGATATTTCCGGCTCGATTCTGGCCAAGTGCCTTGGTGCCGACCTGTACGAGAACTGGACCGACGTTTCGGGCTTCTATTCTGCCGATCCTCGCATTGTGCCCGAGGCTCAGCCCATCGCCCGCGTTACCTACGAGGAGCTGCGCGAGCTTTCGTACATGGGCGCGAGCGTCCTGCACGAGGAGGCCGTGTTCCCTGTGCGCGAGGCGGGTATTCCGCTGGTCATCAAGAACACCAATGCGCCGCAGGACCCCGGCACCATCATTAGCGAGACGGCTGACGAGGGCGAGGCGGAGCCCATCATTACCGGCGTGACCGGCAAGCGCGGCTTTGTCGCCATCAACGTTGCCCGCGACCGCACCAAGCCCCGCGTCGGCTTTATGCGCCGTGCGCTTTCGGTCTTCGAGCGCTATGACGTCTCCGTCGAGCACATGCCCACCGGTGTCGACCGCTTTGGCGCCGTGGTGCAGGAGCGGGATGTGCACGACTCGCTGTACTCGCTCGTGGGCGACATTCAGCAGGAGGTCGAGCCGCTCGAGATCGAGGTTGTCGAGGGTTTGGCGCTCATCGCGACCGTCGGCCGTAACCTTCGCGGCCGCGCAGGTATCTCGGGCCATCTGTTTGGCATGCTTGGTCAGGCCGGCGTGAGCGTACGTATGATTTCGCAGAGCTGCGACGAGATCAACATCATTATCGGCGTAGAGGAGAAGGACTTCGATCTGGCGATTCGGACCATTTACCGCGCCTTCTCCGACGAGAACGGCATTGTGAAGGTCTCCGACCTGGAGGCTCCCGTGCCGGTCGATCCCGCCCCGGCCGCGCTCCACAAGTAGCTGCTATCCCAGTAGATTTTTTGGGACTTGCCTCAAAAACTACGGCGGGGCGTTTCGTTTCGGTTTCGTTTCGACGGGGCGGGTTTCGTGCCCGCCCTGTTCTTGTATACACTGGCAACAATAATCGGCCTGCTCGGCGTGCGGGCAAAAGCCACAGCCTTTAAAGGGGGAAGCATGAAACAGTACACGGTTGCTATTTTGGGCGCGACGGGAGCCGTGGGCACCCAGATGCTCGAGTGCCTCAACGAGCAGGAGTTTCCGGTCGGCAAGCTCAAGCTGCTAGCGAGCGCGCGCTCTGCGGGCAAGACCGTCGAGTTCCGCGGCGAGCAGGTTGTGATTGAGGAGGCTTGCCCCGAGGCCTTTGAGGGCTGCGACATCGTGCTCGGCGCCGCCGGCGACGATATTGCGAAGGAGCTACTGCCCGAGGCCGTCAAGCGCGGCGCCGTCGTGGTCGACAACAGCCACGCCTTCCGCATGGATCCCGAGGTGCCGCTGGTCGTGCCCGAGATCAATGGCGACGACATCAAGTGGCATCACGGCCTTATCGCCAATCCCAACTGCGCGACCATCATCGGCCTGGTTCCCACGTGGCCGCTGCACCAGCTTGCTGGCGTGAAGCGTATGATCGTGTCCACGTATCAGGCAGCTTCGGGCGCTGGCGCTCCCGGTATGGCCGAGCTCGAGGCTCAGCTTGCCGCCCTGGGCCGTGGCGAGGAGATTCCCGAGCCGCGCGCGTTTGCCGCCCAGCTGGCGAGCAACCTGATTCCGCAGATCGGCGGTGTCAAGGAGGAAGGCTTTACCTCCGAGGAGATGAAGCTGCAAAACGAGGGCCGCAAGATCATGCATCTGCCCGAGCTGCGCGTGAACTGCACCTGCGTGCGCGTGCCCGTGCTGCGTTCGCACTCCGAGAGCATTACGCTCGAGTTTGAGCGCGACATTACGGTTGAGGAGGCCCGTGCTGCGCTGGCTGCCGCTCCGGGCGTGAAGCTGGTTGACGATATGAGCGCCGAGGATGCGCACGATCGCTTCCCCATGCCGATGGATACGTCCGACCAGGACCTGATTTGGGTCGGCCGCGTGCGTCGCGACATCTCGAACCCCGAGGCCGTGCGCGGTATCACCTTCTGGTGCTGCGGCGACCAAATCCGTAAGGGCGCGGCAACCAACGCCGTCCAGATCGCTAAGCTGCTCTGCGAGTAGCGGTTGACCTGTCCGGCGGGGGCCGGGCTTGGTTTTCAGAACGTCCTCGACCATGTGTGGCGCCTTGTCCTGCTCCTTCGGAGCCGCGGACAAGGCGCCACACTGGTCTGCGGAGTGTTCTGAAAACCAAGCCCGGCCCCTGCCTGCGGTGACTCGGCTGCGAGCGGCCTGCGATGGGGCCGTTGCTGGTTGGGGCCGCTGGGCTGATGTGGGGGCACGTGGCCGTTGCAGGCCCTGGTCCCGGCGGCGGCCTCGGCGCTTTGCGCCTGCTGCCTTGGGTGACTTTGGGGTCGATTGGGGTTGTCTGCACAATTCGCGGTATTATGTTGCGGAGTTTTGAAAGGAGCCGCTGGTGGTCACGACGACATTTGCCTCGCCTTTGGGCGAAATCTTGCTTGCCGCTGATGGCCGCGGTCTGACGGGGCTTTGGTTTGAGGGGCAGGAGCACTTTGGTTCCACGCTTCTCCGGGAAGACTCCGAACATGTTGAAGGCGCCGACGCGGTTTCCGGTACCGGTGGCATGTCGTCGGTGAGTCCGGCAAATGGTGTGGCCTCTTCGGTGCTTGAGCGTTCATGGGCTTGGCTGAATGCTTATTTTGCGGGGCAGGAGCCTCGGTTTACGCCGCCGTTGCATTTGATTGGCACGGCGTTTCAGCGCGAGGTTTGGTTTGAGCTGCTTTCTGTCCCGCGTGGCGAGGTCGCTACGTATGGCGAGATCGCCCAGCGTGTTGCGGCTCGACATCATGTGCCGGGAAACGAGGCACCCGTTGTATCTCCTCGCGCGGTGGGGGCTGCGGTTGCGCGTAACCCCATTTCGATTATCGTGCCATGCCATCGCGTGGTTGCCGCCGATGGTTCGCTCAACGGATATGCCGGCGGGCTCGATCGCAAGGAGTGGCTGCTTCGGCTTGAGGGCGCGTACGAGGAGTAACGCTCGAGCACTTTGCATAACTAGGGCGCCGTGAAAGGACGAGTCACTGTCCCTTCGCGCCCGGCATGCGTCAAAGCGCTCGACACGTGCGCCTTAAGTTTGGCTAAGCCACATCCTGCGTATTTAAAAACGCGCAGGTTGAGCAGCTAAGGCTGCGCTAAGGCGGTTGACGGTACGCTATCATCGGCAGTATCGAAACCTGTAGAGCCATGCGCCAAAGGAGCAACTATGAAGCTGATGCTTGCCGAGGACGAACCTGGTCTCTCCCGCGCCCTCACCGCGATTCTTCAACATAGCGACTACGAGGTCGACACCGCCCTCGACGGCTTGACGGCGCTCGAGAATCTACTCACCAACGATTACGACGCCGCAATCCTGGACATCATGATGCCCGGCATGGACGGCATCGAGGTGCTCAAGCGTACACGCGCCGCCGGAAAGCGACTGCCCATCATCATGCTCACGGCAAAAAGCGAGGTGTCCGATAAGGTCGAGGGCCTGGATGCCGGTGCCAACGATTACCTGACCAAGCCGTTTGCCGCCAAGGAACTGCTCGCTCGCATTCGTGCCATGACGCGTGCCGCGACGGCAATTGACGCCACGACGCTCAGCGTGGGCAACGTGCGCCTCGACACGGCATCGTGCACGCTCGTTGGCCCTTTGGGCGAGGAGCACCTGGCCAATCGCGAGTTTCAGCTTATGGAACTCTTTATGCGCAACGCCGGCACGCGCATGCCCACCGAACGTCTGATGCTCGAGGTTTGGGGTGAGGACGCGCCCGAAGGCGCCAACGTGGTGTGGGTCTACATCTCGTACCTGCGAAAAAAGCTGACGGCGCTGGGTGCCAACGTTGCCATCCGCGCGTCGCGCAATCAGGGATATTCGCTTGAGGTTGTCGAAGGGGACGAGCGGGCGTGAGCGTACGCGCGTGCTGCAAGCGCATGACGGAGCGGTTTCACGCCGCCTCGAGTAGTACGGGGCGGGCTAATTCTGTTGACGCATTGGGCCGCCGTCTGCGTCGCAAGTTTATCCTCGTTGCCATGGGTGCCGTGACCGTGGTGCTCACGCTCATCATCGCCGGCATCAACATCGTCAATTATTCGCATGTCTGCAAAATGGCCGATGCGCGCCTGGGCTATATCCTGGCGGACAAGGGCAGCATCGATTGGGGGGATGAGTCTAAGACCGACCCCGGCCAGGATGTGGGCGCCGGTAAGGCCGCTGCAGGTGACCGGGTGGCCGTGCACGCCGGGCATTTTGAAGGTATGACGGCGGAATCTCCCTTCGACACGCGCTACTTTACGGTGACGCTTGTCGATGGACAGGCGGTCGATGTCAATACCGCCCGCATTGCCGCGGTGGGCGCCAAGCGTGCCTCCCGTATTGCCATGGGGCTGGATTCCAAGGGCTGGACTTCGGGCTTTTCTGGTAACTACCGTTATACGGCTACGGTTCAGGGCGACAAGACAACCTATGTGTTCGTGGACTGTTCGCGCGAGCTTGCGAGCTTTCATTCGTTTTTGAGCGCGAGCGTGGCAATCAGTTGCATTGGCTGGCTGGCGGTGCTGGCAATTGTAACGGTCGCATCGGGCGCCGTGATTCGACCGATGGTCGAGAGCTACAGCAAGCAAAAGCGATTTATTACCGATGCAAGCCACGAGATCAAGACGCCGCTCGCTGTGATCGATGCCGCCAACGAGGTACAGGAGATTGAGAGCGGCGAGAGTGAGTGGACGCAGAGCATTCACGAGCAGGTGGCGCGACTGACGGCACTTACGGAGCGTCTGGTATTTTTGGCGCGCATGGACGAGGGCTCGGCGGGCTTTACCATGGCGTCGATCGATCTCTCGGAGGCAGTTGACAAGGCAGCCGCGCCGTTTGAATCGGTGGCGGTCTCGCGCGGCAAGCGCCTGTCGATGTCGGTCGCGACCGGCGTGCGCGCTCATGCCGATGCTGCGGCGGTGACGCAGGTGGTTGAGTTGCTGCTGGACAACGCCACGCGCTATGCGAGCGAGGGCAGCGTGATCGAGTTGAGTCTGCGCGCCGTTTCGCGCGGTGCGGGCAAAGGCTCGGCAGAGCTTGTCGTATCGAACGCTGTAGACGAGCTGCCCGAAGGCGACCTGGACCGATTGTTCGACCGCTTCTATCGTGCGGACGTGTCGCGCAGCTCCAAGACAGGCGGCTCGGGTGTGGGCCTATCCGTCGTGCGCGCCATCGCCGAGGCCCATGGCGGCTCCGCTACCGTATCTGGCCACGACCATCAGATCACCTTCACCGTCCGCCTCTAAAACCTGCAAAAAGGGACAGGTTTGTTTTGGCAGGTTTTATCTGGGGAAACGTCGACGGAGGAGGCTGTGGGCGGAAACTGTGTCCCGGTTTGACGCCTCGGAATGGGATGAGCTTTCCCCTTGGAGGGCCTAGCGGAAACTGCGCCCCGGTGTATCTGCCGGGCGGCTTCCTACGCTCGCTCTTGCAGGGCGTAGATCGATTTGTCCATGTTGAACAGGTAGGCCACGACGCAGACGATAAAGAAGGCGGGCAGATTGCCAAAGCCAAAGACCTCGCAGCCAATGAGGATCGGCGCGAGTAGCGTGTTGGTGGCGCTGCCAAAGACGGCGGCGTATCCCAGCGCGGCGCAGGGCTCGACGGGCATGCCGAGAATCCCGGCGAGTACGACACCCAGGCTGGCTCCGATGGAGAACAACGGCGTGACCTCGCCACCTTGATAACCCGCGGCAAGCGTGGCGATGGTGAGTGTGAATTTGAGCGCCCAGTCCCAAGGCATGATGGCGACCTTGCCGTCACCGTTGAGTGCCGCCGATATCAGGTTGGTGCCAAGTCCGCAGTATCGCCCTTGCCACAGCGCGAACAAAATCGCCGACAGCACAAGGCCAATAACGGCAATGCGCATATAAGGGTTGGGGAACAGCCGCGCCGCAAGGGTCTTGGCGTGGGCAAGGCACCAGGCAAAAGCGCCACCCACCATGCCGAACGCGATGCCCAACAGCGCCAGCCGTCCAAGACCGGGGAGGTCGAGCGCATACGAGGCGGTAACGGCGACCTCGAACTTCTCGAGCCCCAGGGCGCCCGAGGTCATGCTTGCGGCAAGTGAAGCCGTAAGCGCGGGAAACAGCGCGCGGTATTCCATGCGTCCGGCGACCAGCACCTCGACAGCAAAGACCGTAGCGGCGAGCGGCGTTCGAAAGAGTCCGGCAAAGCCAGCGGCCATGCCGATAAGCAAAAACGTGTTGCCGGGGTCTCGGAAAGGTAGACGCTGGCCAATCCAATGCGAGACGGTTGCACCGATCTGCACGGCCACGCCCTCGCGTCCCGCACTGCCGCCAAAGAGATGCGTGGCCCACGTGCTCAGCATAATGAGCGGCACCAAACGTGGGGAGATGGCGTCCTCGCGTCCGTGGCCTACGTCGAACACCAGACTCATGCCGCGGTCGGTGCCCTTGCCCCAGGTGCGGTAGGCAAACACGATGGCAAGGCCCGCAAGAGCGAGAAAGGGGAGCAGCAACGCGACGTGCGCGTCCCGGAAGGCGCCGATTGCCAGGAGCACACGACCAAAAAGGGCACAGATGGCGCCAACGATGATGCCGA
>CABQHZ010000068.1 GCA_902464175.1 uncultured Collinsella sp.
AGCGGTCGGCGGGGCCATTGTGGCTCTTGACAGCGGATTGGGTCATATGAGCGAGCGGGCACCAGAGCGAACAAATTGGCATGAAAAGAGGACGGCATAGACCTTCTGGTCATGCCGTCCTCTTTGAATGACAAGTTGTCGCTCTGGTGCCCGCGCAGCGTCGAGCAGTTACGCGGTTCGTAGAACCGCGTAACTAGTTAGCTCAGCATCGCATCCATCATCTCGGAGTTGACGGAGTCGTCAGCAGACCACTCGCCGTCGTCGTTGCAGGTGTACTTGAAGATAACCGTGGTCTTCCTGGGCTCGGTGGCCTTGGTCACATCGACCATCACCTGGCCGGCCATCTTGTACAGCTCATCATCGGAAGGCATCGTATCGAGTGCTGCGACCTTCTCCTGATACTGGGTGGAGAAGTCCTCGACGATCTTGTTCATGGACTTGCAGGTGATGGAGACCTCTGCGGTTGCAACGCCCTTGTCCTCGTCGACCGTCACGTCGCCGATCTCGTAATCAAAACCCTCGAGATAGGTCTTGGCATACTCCTTGGGATCGATGCCCAGCTGCTCGAATTCATCGCCCGAAGCCTCTTCCAGACCAGAGAGGAAATCGTCGCCACCGTTTTTGACCTCATCGAACTGAGTCGTAAGGTCCTCGGTGATGAGTTCTTCGATCGAGGGGCCTCCGCAACCGGAAAGCACGACCACGCATGCAACCAAGACGGCCATGAGGGGCGCAAGCAGCAGCTTCTTTTTCATGTTGTCCTCCCAATAAGCGGCACCGTGCTTCCCAACACGGCGCACGTTGTAATAAGTAAGCTCATACTATCCACTTATGAACACCCCCGACAGCACGAAAGCGCGGTCGGTTCGTTTTAGCGTCCGAACGGTCTGCGAGTCCGCTCAGCGTGCAATAAAGCACATCGGTACCGTGCAATAAAAAAGGGTGACCGGACAATCCGACCACCCCAAAACATCCTGTGAATGCCGCGATTTACTTGCGGACAACCTTGACGATAGCATCGCCGGCGGCGACAGCGGAGTCGGCCTCGACGGCGAGCTCGACATCGGCGAACTCGGCAGTGTTGGACACGGCCACGACGACGCAGTCCTTGTAACCGGCGGCGGCGATCTTGGCGCGGTCGATCTTGAGCATGGGCTGGCCGGCCTTCACGACATCGTCAGCCTTGACGAAGCCCTCGAAGCCGTCGCCGTTCATGTTGACGGTATCGACGCCAACGTGCACCAAGACCTCGATGCCGCTATCGGACTGCAGGCCCACAGCGTGACCCATGGTGACGGTAACCTTGCCGTCGCAGGGGGCATAGACCAGATCGTCCTCGGGCCACACGGCGCAACCCTTGCCCAGAACCTCGCCACCAAAGACGGGATCGGGCACGTCGGCCATCTTGATGACCTTGCCCTTGACGGGCGAGCACAGCACGTCGGCGCCGGCAGAAGCAGAGATGGAGGCGGGAGCAGCGGCAGCCACGGGCTCAGCCTTCTTCTTGAACATGTCAAACAGACCCATACGTTTTCTCCTCTTGATTAAGCGCAACGTTATGCGCATGCCTATGGTGATTATAGTGCCAAATGGTTCAAATGCTAAGGTGGGGACTCGAATCGCGAGCCCATCCCAACGCTTTTCCCCGGTGGCACTCATATTGTCGATTATTCCAGGCCCTCGGCACCGTTGGACTTGATGATCTTCTGGTATGCGAAGAAGCTGTCCTTGCGGCGGCGCTCGTAGGTGCCGGTGCCGTCGTCGTACTTATCGACGTGGATGAAGCCGTAGCGCTTGCGCATCTCGCCGGTGCCGGCGGACACCAGGTCGATGGGGCCCCACCAGGTGTAGGCGATCAGGTCGACGCCATCGGCGACGGCCTCGCCCATGGCCTTGATGTGGCTCTGCAGATAGGCGATGCGGTACGGGTCGTGGATGGAACCGTCCTCCTCGACCTCATCGTAGGCGCCCATGCCGTTCTCGACCACCATCAGCGGAATCTCGTAGCGGGCGTAGATCTCGTTGAGGGCGATGCGCAGGCCCAGCGGGTCGATCTGCCAGCCCCAGTCGGTGGACTCCAGGTAGGGGTTCTTGCCGCCGAAGGTCATGTTGCCCTCGGTCATCTCGTGGTCCTTGTGGGTGCCCACGGTGCCGGACATGTAGTAGCTAAAGGTGTAGAAGTCGACCTTGCCGTCGGCGATATCCTGCAGGTCGCCGTCCTCCAGCACGAGCTCGATGTCGTTCTCGGCCCAGAAGCGCTTGGCGTAGAACGGGTACTTGCCGCGCACCTGCACGTCGGAGCAGTACCAGTTCATGCTGTTCATCTGCTGCTGCGTGGCAAAGACGTCAGCCGGATCGCAGGTAGCGGCATAGGACAGGATGAAGCAGTCCATGTTGCCCATCTTAAACTGCGGATAGTGCTCGTGGGCGTAGCGCACCACGCGGCCGCTGGCCACGAACTGGTGGTGCAGCGCCTGGAAGCGCTGCTGAGCGGTGGTCTTGATGGCGCTTGCCGGGCCCTCGAAGCCCTGGATCAGGCCAGTTTCCATCATGGCGCCCATGTCCATGGTGCCGCAGTTGATCTCGTTAAAGGTGAGCCAGAACTTGACCTTGTCCTGATAGCGGTCGAAGACGGTCTGGCAGTACTTCTCAAAGAAGCCGATGAGCTCGCGGCTCGCCCAGCCGTTGTACTTCTCGACCAGGTGATAGGGCATCTCGTAGTGGGAGAGGGTCACGAGCGGCTCGATGTTGTGGGCGCGCAGGCAGTCGAAGACGCGGTCGTAGAAGGCAAGGCCGGCCTCGTTGGGCTGCGCATCGTCACCGTTGGGGAAGATGCGGCTCCAGGAGATGGACATGCGGAACATCTTGAAGCCCATCTCGGCGAACAGCGCGATGTCCTCCTCGTAGTGATGGTAGAAGTCGATGCCGTCGTGGTTGGGATAGAAACGATCGGAGTCGATGTCGAGCGTGATCTGGCGCGGCTCCTTGTAGCTGCCGCCCAGGAAGTGGTCATCGACGGAAGCGCCGCGGCCGTCCACGTTCCAAGCGCCCTCAAACTGGTTGGCGGCGGTGGCGCCACCCCAATAGAAACCCTCGGGGAACTTGATGTTTGCCATGAGCATCTCCTTTGCATCGTGGGTCGATAAGCCGAGTATCGCCCACGCGGGAGACATGCGGGGGCGGAGGCGCCAAACCCGACACTTCTTTTCGCAGCGGCGCCCTGCCGTCGCCCCGCCCCTGACACTTCCTGATACCTGCCAAAAAGGGACAGGTTTATTTTTGGTTGCTTTTATCTGGGCAAACGCTGACGATAGGCAGCCGGCGTGCAACCATAGCGCTCGGCAAACTTTTTGTAGAAGAAGCTCATGTTGGCATAGCCCGCCTCGCGCGCAGCCGCCTCCGCGGTAGCACCGGCGTCGAGCAGCGTCGCCGCGCGTGCCAGGCGGCGCTCCTGCACCAGCTGCATAAACGTGCGGCCCGTCTGCCGCTTGAGCAGCGCGCTTGCGTAGTTGGGACTCAGGTGCAGGTGGCGGGCCAGGTCCTCGAGGGCGCAGTCGCGGGCATGGCGCTCGATGTAACCCATGGCAACCGCGACCTGCGCCGATGGCAGCGCGGGCTCGTCTGTCTGCAACAGCGTCGCCTCGTAGCTTTGTATGAGCTCGACCAGCAGCAGCTCAAACAGCCTCGAGACAATCTGGGGGCTCGCCGGTGTTGGCTCCAGGCGCTCGCAGAGCATCTCCTGCATGTAGCGGCGCACGCGGCGGCTGTTGCCTGTACGGAAATGCACGTGGCCGCGATGGTCGGTTTCATCGTTAAGGGCGTTGAGCAGGAACCGCGAGACCGTGCTTGCGGGCGAAAGGCTTTGCTCCAGGCTGCGGCTGAGCATTGGCCGCGAAATGATGACGCTCAACATAATGTCGTGCTCGCCGAGCTCGCCTACGGCATGCGGGCAGGCGGCATCGAGCAGGAGCACCTCGTTTTGAGCAAGCGTGAGCGCCGCACCGTTAACGATTTGCGGCGCTCGTCCTCGATAGACATAGCTGATTTCGACATAATCATGCACGTGTTCCGGCACAGGATTGAAGCGCGAGTTGCGTACAATCGATAGGCCCTCGGGCATGCCTTCTTGGTGCAGGATGAGCGTTGGGTTGCCGATTTTACGGATATGCCGACCATCGACATCTGCTTGATTAGTTTGACCGAGTGCATCGCCCCAGTCGTAATGGGCACCCGCGTGATAGGCTCGCTCGCTGTCGGTCAGCTCGAGTAGCAGGTTGTCCAGCCGTGCGATTTCCATTACATCACCATCGTTGATTCGGTCATATTCTGTCGTGATTTTGATATTAGCAGGACGGCACGCTCGGCGTACTCTGGCGTCAATGGGTTTGAAAGGTTGATTTTGGAGGAGCGTATATGGCGGCGTATTTTGAGCAGGTGCTTGGCGGCACTTATGACAACCATGTGCTTCCGTTCTTGTGGCTCAGGGGCGAGGCGCGCGAGACAATCACCGAGTATTTGGAGCAGATTGCCGGCGCGGACATCCGCGAGGTCTGCCTTGAGTCGCGCACGCATCCCGATTTTTGCCGAGACGGCTGGTGGTCCGATCTGCGGTTTATTGTCGACGAGTGCAAGCGCCTGGGGCTGAAGATCTGGCTGCTCGACGATGCGCACTTCCCCACAGGCTATGCCAACGGCGCGCTTGAGGGCGAGGGCGTCGATCCCGCGCTCAAGAAGACTGTGCTCAAGCATCGCACGATAACGATCGTTGGCCCCCAACCGTCCACGACCATCAAGCTCGGCAATCTCATGGATCCCACGGAGCGTTATGTGGGCGCAGCGGCTTTTGATGCCGCCGGTGCGCCGCTCGACCTCGCGCTCGTTGTCGAGCATGGCGATGATGGCACACCCGCCCGCCTGCGTTTTGACGCTCCCGCCGGCGTCACCACGATCGAGCTGTACGTCACCAGCCAAAAGACCGGTTTTCGCGACGAGTACGTCAACATGGTCGACGCCGCCTCGTGCCGCGTGCTGATCGATGCCGTCTACGAGCCCACGTTTGAGCATCTGGGCGACGAGTTCGGCAAGACCATCCTGGGCTTCTTTACCGACGAGCCCGGCTTTATGAACGAGAAGGGCACCACGCTCGACGATGCTTCTACCAGCAGCCTTATCGGGCGAGGCGACCTAGCGCTGCCGTGGTCGGACGAGCTTGCCCGCCGCCTGCACGATGCGCTTGGCGAGGGCTGGCCCACCAAACTGCACGGCCTTTGGACACGCGAGGCAGACGGCGCCCAGGTTCGCCACGCCTATATGGACTTTGCCACGCAGCTCTACCGCGCGTGCTTTGACGAGCAGATCGGCGACTGGTGTCGCGCGCACGGCGTCATGCACATTGGCCACGTGATCGAGGACAAGAGTTGCCACACGCGCCTGGGTCAGGGCGCCGGACATTACTTCCGCGCGGTCGCGGGGCAGAATATGGCGGGCATCGATGTTGTCATCAATCAGCTCGTCCCCGGCGTCGACCGTGGGCACTACAGCTATTTCCACGGCGCGTGGAACATGGAGTTCTTTACGTACGCGCTCGCCAAGCTGGGCTCTTCGGCCGCGCGCCTCGACCCCAAAAAGCAGGGGCGTTGCATGGCCGAGGTCTTTGGCGCCTTTGGCTGGCACGAGGGCCTGCGCGAGATGAAATGGATTGCCGACCATATGCTCGTCCGCGGTATTAACTGGTTTACGCCACACGCGTTTAGCATGGCGCCCTTCCCCGATTGGGACTGTCCGCCGCACTTTTACGCACACGGAAACAATCCGCAATGGCCGCACTTTGGCCAGCTCATGAGCTATATGAACCGTACGGCAACGCTGCTTTCGGGAGGCAGCGCCGCGCGTCCCGTCGCCATCCTGTACCACGCCGATGCCGAGTGGGCCGGCAGCGCCATGCCTATCGAGCGCGTGGCTGCCGAGCTCACGCGCGCGCAGATCGACTTTGATTTTGTGCCCGCCGAGGCTTTTGAGGATGAGGACCGTTACGAGGTTTCGATTGCCGATGGGACGCTTGCCGTTAATGGCTGCCGCTATCAGGCGTTTGTTATGACCGGGGCGTCGTTTACTGGAGCTGCTACGGCGGAGGCGGCGAGACGCATGATGGCCGCGGGCGTTATGGTGCTTGCCGTCGACAAGGTGCCGAGTGCGCTCTATGACGCGGATGGCGCGGCCGAGCTGGACGGGCTTACGGCGACGCCGCTTGCCGGCGTGGCGGACGTGCTGGCAGCCGCGGGACTGCAGACCGTTGTGACCGATACGCCCCAGCCCTGGTTGCGCGCACTGCGCTACGAGCGCGCCGGGGAGACCTATGTGATGCTAGTCAACGAGCATCCGCGTGAGAGCATTCGCTGCACGGTTACACTTGCTCGAGGCGAGCGCCTTTGCGGCACGCGCCTCGACCTGCTGAACGGCACCGAGCCCGTTGCGTTTGACGGCGCGTTGGAGCTAGAGCCCTTCGAGAGCCGCATTGTTGTTCTGGGGACAAACGGCGAAGTCGAGTCCAATAGCAGCGCGGACACGAGCTCAAGCTCGGATGGTGCGCCCGTCCTCGATATCGACGGTTCCTGGACCGTCGCCCTCTCCCCCGCCGGCAGCGACGGAACCTTTGGCGAGCCGCAAAAGCTCGAGCAGCTGTGCGACCTCACGGCCGAGCAGCTCGCCGGCACCTGCGGCACATACCGCTACCGCACGTCGTTCGAGTTGGCGGACAACCTTGCCGACACCGCGATCAACCTGGGAGATGTCTACGAAACTGCAACGCTCACGCTCGATGGACGCCCGCTCGGCACACGAATCTGCCCGCCCTATCGATTCGCCACCGGCCCGCTTGCCGCCGGTACGCACGAGCTCACGATCGATCTCATCAACACGCTCGACCACGTGATCCCCGACATCTTTACCCTCACCGAGTCCATCGCACCCAGCGGAATCCTCGGTCCCGTTACCCTTCGCGGACAAAACCTGCCAAAATAAACCTGTCCCTTTTTGGCAGGTTTGTTGAGTGTGGGAGTTCGCATGGATATCAAACGCAAGATTTCCGAGGCACAGGGCCTTACCCCTACCGAGCAACAACTCGGCATCTCGGCCCTTGCCATGGGCGAGGAAATCCGTGGACTGTCCATTAAGGAGTTTGCTGACCGCACCAACGTTTCGGTCGCGAGCGTGCACCGCTTTTGCAAAAAGCTCGGCCTCGAGGGCTTTAAGGACCTCAAGGTCGAGCTCATCCGCCTGGCGACCGAGGCGGGAAACCGCCGCGACGTGGATATCAACTTTCCCTTCGATGCCACATCCACGCCTGCACAGGTCATGGAGCGCATGGAGGGTCTCTACCAGACCACGCTAGCCGAGACGCAGGAACTGCTCGACCCAGTTCAGCTCGATCACGCCGCCAAGCTTATCGCGGGTGCTCGGCAGGTCGACATCTACACGGGGTCGCACAACCTCTATCCAGCGGGAATGTTCCGCGACCGCCTGCTTTCGTCCGGCAAGAGCGCCACATGCTATAGCGGCGTCGAGGCCCAGGTGCGCACGGCGCTCGCCTCGGGTTCCGGCCATGCGGCCATCGTCATCTCCTACAGCGGCCTTGCGCCCAACCTCAAGGAAATCTTGCCGATCCTCAGCAGCCGACATGTTCCCGTCATTGTCATCGGCACGCCCTATTGCGCGCGCATCCACCCCGGCTTTGCCGCTTACCTCACGGTGAGCGACCACGAAAGCATGACGCACCGTATCACGCAGTTCGCCAGCCACATCGCCGTGCAATACGTGCTCGATTCGCTCTACAGCAGCTACTTCGCCAAAGACTACGCCCGCTGCGCCGAGTTCCTAGAGCGCTCGTTCCCCTACACCCGCCTCCCGGGCCTCAAATAACAATCCGGCCCCACCGCGCCTCCGAGCGCCCCCCTAAATTGCGGTGAAATAGTTCCTGTTTAGGCCCTAGACCAGCACTTTCAGGAACTATTCCACCGCAACTCGTTGGCGCAGGGGCATCGGGCGGACAGCGGGCTTTTACTTGCGTGGCGTCGGCAAAACAAAGAGTCCGTGCTGGTTGCAGTAGAGATACATTCTGCCGCGCCCTGTGATATGAAAGCGCGGCTGCACCGATTGCTCTGGATAGAGCTTCTTAAAGCAGATGCCGTCCATAGTCGCATATGCCACAAAGCTAATGTAGTGGTCCTTGGTCATGGGATGATCGAGCGTGACATACCAATCGTCCTCGACGCGCTCGATGGAAAAGGCGTGGTCCGCATCCGGCTCTTCGGCCTCCTGGGGAAACATCGTTGAACCGCAGCAGCTAAAGCTGCCTTCCCCGAGCGCATGCACCACGTTTCCGCAGATAGGACAAACATAAAACATGCCTTTGAGCATGTTGCCCGCGCGATTGGCATTAGCCCGAATGTCACCAGCCAAAAGCTCGGCCACGCTTATACCGAGCCTCTGGGCCAAAGGCTCAACGAGGGAAATGTCGGGGAGACCACGGCCGGACTCCCACTTACTGACAGCTTTATCGGTCACGCCAAGGCTTTCCGCCAAGGCGCGCTGAGTGAGGCCGCGCTCTTCACGCAGCCGTTTGATGGCAGACGCGGCCAAAAAAGTTTGGGGGACACTGCTTTGCGGTGTCTGGTTCATGGGATGTCCAATCAGATTGAAGGAATGGAGCGAACCGGCTCAAAAGCCAGTATCCATTTGAAGATTGTCCTCGACAACCTACGCTGCGTAGACATGCACCGACCGAACGAGCGTGGATTTTTGG
>CABQHZ010000069.1 GCA_902464175.1 uncultured Collinsella sp.
CTAATATTTCAAAGCTTAGAAACGGAAAGATAAAAGCTATTCGCCTAAAGACGCTCCTCGATATCTGTGATGAGCTTGATTGTCAACCGGGAGATATTATTCAGCGCGTGAGTGAGAAAGAGCTTGAGGAGCTTATTGTTGAGCGTGCAAAAAACGTTGTGAGGCAGATGCGGGACGGCGGAGGCAATGAGGCGTCGCTTCCGACATCAGTCTTTGCTGTCGATTTGAGCGACGAGTAGCTTAAGGCGAACAACTAAAACGAAATATCAGCGTGAAGGGACCCGTGTCTAACACGGGTTCTTTCTTTTAGATTATCTTGACAAATATGAGTTATCGAAAAACAATAACAACTATGGAAAACGATAAAGTAAAGAAGGAACGATATGAGCGGTTTTGCTATCAAGCGGAACGGGAGGCCAATGAACGTATCAACGATAAGGCTATCAAGGGTGTCAAAGCGCTATGGGAGGCGCCGCGTTTTGCATGACGTTTCCTTCGAGGTACATCAGTCTGAGCTCTGCGCCCTTGTTGGTGCAAACGGGGCGGGCAAAAGCACGCTTATTAAAATCGTATTGGGCCTCTGTGAGCCATCGTCGGGGAGCGTGGAGCTCTTTGGAGGCAAGTCGAAAAAAGAGCTGAGCCTGATGCGGACGCGTGTCGGCTATGTGCCAGATTCCTGCGGAGCATACCAATCCCTCAGTGCGGCTGAGAATCTTCGGATCCGATGTGCGGAATGGGGGCTCGATGAGAAACGTGAGGTTCCTCGCGTCTTGGGCCTAGTCGGGCTGGACGTCGATGAGAAAAAGAGCGTGAGCAGTTTTTCTCTGGGAATGAAACGGCGACTGGATATAGCTACGGCTTTATTGGGCGACACCGACGTACTAATTTTCGATGAGCCGGCAAATGGATTGGATCCGTTGGGCATCGAGAGTATATGGGCCCTTATCGGTCGATTGAATCGGGAGCAGGGCAAAACCATGCTTATCTCTAGCCACGACTTGGATGAGCTGGCATCGGTTGCAACAAGCTGCCTGTTTCTTCATGACGGTGAACTGCTAAAAAAGGAATCGATGGACGTCATAAGGGATGAGGCGCCATCCCTAAAAGAGTATTACAGGCGCTTGATGAAGGCGGTCTCGCTATGAAGCGGGCGATCCATCCCATAAAGGCAGATATGATGCGTTTGCACAGGATATTTCCGGCGAAGTTTGGTCTTGCGCTTATGCTGGCGTTCGGCCTTCTCTTCGGCATCTTTCTAAAAAACGGAACAACGTTGCTCGCCTTTGGCTATGGCGTTTGTGGGGAGGATATTGGTTTCCTCTGGAATGCAATCGATCCTTCTGCGCCTGATGAGTCCCTTGCGCGCAGCGCTTTTGCCGGTACATCCCTGTTCGTTCCACTCATCGTTTGTTTGGTGCTTTTACAGGAGCATGGCTATAAAGAGGGGCACCGAATTTCTTCGGCAAGAGGTCTCAACCGCTTTTATGGGGCTCTAGCCCATGCATTTTCGTCTGCTTTAATAATTGGCGCAGCGTATAGCGCGCTTTGCCTTCTTCTTTTTGCAATAGCCATAATACGTGGAGGGCATAACTACTCGCACAACATACTAACTGTATTTTTGCCTGCAATGATAGTCAACGCCGTATTGGTGATATCGGTTGCGCTGGAGACGGTGACCATCTATCGGATAACGGGCAGCGCTGTATTGAGCGGGGCCGTGGTGATAGTTGGATTTGTCATGAGCTTGACGCTCTACGGAGCCTTCCTTCAGACACCTATACCATCCTTGCGATGGATCTTCTTCCTTCCGGGGCCGTACCTTGGAGTCGGATGTGCCCTTGGGTATAGCGATATGGGGCAGCTGACGCTTCTGGGATATGGCGTGGCAGCCAGCTGTCTATCGGTATTGATTTACGCTCTCTTGAGCTTTCGCGCTGGGGGTGTGCTCAATGGCTCGTCAGATTAAAAGACTTATCCAGTCAGAATTGAAGCATGTGAGCAAATGGGCGTACGCCTTAATCCTGGTAATTTATGCGTACATGGTGATATTGCAGCTTAATTCTTTCCCGATGTGGTTCTGTAGCCTCCGTGAGAACAGTTTCTTGGGTTTTTTCCCAGACCCGACGCTTCGGCTATCGGCGGAGGATGTCCTTCTATTTGGCAATGCAGAGGTTTTTCGCGGTCTGCTGTTCAACGTAGCCCCGTTGGCCCATGCATTGTTCTTTCCGTTCATCGCGGCTTGCATTGTGCCGCGCTTTGTCAGTTCGGGCTTTGTCGAGGAACCGTGGGGGTTGTCGGAGGCTCGGGGAGGGAAGCGTGTGTGCGCTATCGTTGCGCGAGTGGTGCTATCTTCTTTTGCCCTTTTGGGCGCGTTTGTCCTGTCGAGTGTCGTTTTGTACTGTCTTAACTGCGCAATCGTTTCGGATGCTCAGCAGTATTTCAACCTGCATGTATTTTGCTATCGACTTGTTCTTGCTGCCGCTGCCTGCCTTGCATACGTGGTTTCTTGCGTAATCGTTGTTTCCTATTTTGGGTCCGGCTTCGGTCCGATTGGCATGCTGTTGCTTGTCAACGTCGTAGCGATCTACATACAGATCGGGGCCAATTCCATGCTTCCGCTTCCAGCCTCGATGCTCATGTGGATTTGCGGCGTGACCCCGTTGGGGAATGGTCAATGCATCTCGATTTTAATTGACTGCCTCATAAACGTAGCAAGCGTTTTTATCATTTGCTTTACTGTCGACCGATTGCGGTCGAGATTTCTCTGATTGTTTGTGAGGGATAATCATACCGAGCATATCAAATACAGGGGGGCGGGCACCGTAGCTGGTGTCCGCCCCCCCCGGCTTAGGAGGCTTTAACCTGAGTGGTTCGCGAGCTAGCGGGCCTGCTTTACCTTTGCCGCCGCCTCGACAAACGACTTCCACAGGTTAAAGTCGGTTTCGAGCGTCTTCCACGTGTACTCGGGATGCCATTGCACGCCTAGACAGAATGGTTGGCCTTCGACCTCGATGCACTCGGGAATACCGTCGGTTGCCTTGGCGACCAAGCGCGTGCTTTTACCCAGACGATCGACGCAGCAGTGATGTGCTGAGTTGGTCTGGATCAGTCTGTGGCCGCCAAGCGCGCGCTCCAGCAGCGAGCCCGGCATGACTTCGACAGGGTGCACGGGATCGTTGAGCACGTGGGTATGGCGCCACTGTGTGCGGCCCTCGCGAGCGCCCAGGCTCGGCACGTCCATGCACAGAGTGCCGCCAGTGGCGACATTGAGCAACTGCGTGCCGCGGCAGGTGGTAAAGAGCGGCTTTTTGGCGCGGAGCACCTCGCCGACCAGCTTAAACTCAAAGCTATCGCGGATCTCACAGCAGAGGGTGGGGTCGTAGGGTCGATCATCGCCCCAACGTTTGGGATTGACATCGGGGCCGCCGGGAATGGCGATGCCGTCGGCGATATCGACGTAATGACGGATGACCTCAATGTCCTCGGTGATGGACATCTGCAGCGGCAGGCCGCCGGCGGCAAGGATGGCATCGACAAAGACACTTGCGATTTCCTCGTTGGGGGAGAGCGTCTCGCTTAAAAACGGCTTTGCCTCTTCCCAACGCGGCGCGACGAGGATGAGTGGGCGGTCGGTGGGGGCGACGTCGACATGTGGGGTGTAGGACGATGAAGTGCGAGTTCCGATCATAGGTGTTGCTTTCGAGTTTGGAGGGTCATGGCGAGCGAACATGGCAATTGGGTTAGTGGCCCTTGATGGAGTTGAGGAAGTCCTGGGCGCGCTTGGTCTGGGGATGGTCGAAGAACTCGTCGGGCGTGCCGGTTTCCACGATCTGGCCGTCGGCCATAAACACGACGCGGTCGGCCACGCGGCGGGCAAAGTTCATCTCGTGCGTAATGACGATCATCGTCATGCCCTGCTGCGCCAAGCGCACCATGACCTCGAGCACCTCGTTGATCATTTCGGGGTCAAGGGCACTCGTGGGCTCATCGAAGAGCATGGCCTTGGGCTGCATGGCAAGAGAACGGGCGATGGCCACGCGCTGCTGCTGGCCGCCCGAAAGCTGTGCGGGCACCTTATCGGCCTGTTCGGCAACGCCCACGCGGCTCAACAGATCCATGGCGCGCTCACGAGCCTCCTCCTTGGACACGCCCAGCACGTCGACCGGCCCCAGCATGACGTTCTGCAGTACCGTCATATGTGCAAACAGGTTGAACTGCTGAAACACCATGCCCAGCTCGGCACGCATGCGGGCAAGATCCTTGCCTTCCTGCGGCAGGGGCTCGCCCTCGATGAGGATCTCGCCCGAGTCGATGGTCTCCAAGCGGTTGATGGTGCGGCACATGGTCGACTTGCCCGAGCCCGAGGGGCCAATCACAACGACGACCTCGCCGCGGTCGACCGAGAGATTGATGTCGTTGAGGACGTGCAGATCGCCGTAGTGCTTATCGACGTGCCTGAGCTCGATCAGCGGCTGATTGCCGGTGGAAGAGGTGCTCTGTGCCATGGTGCTCGGCTCCTTATGACTCAAAATGGTAAAGCGTTAGCGGATGATGGTCGCGCCGGTCTTGTGCGAAACGTAGACAGCGGCCTTGTTGATCGCGACGTTGATGAGGATGTAGATGACCGCGATCACCAGGTAGACCGACACGAGGGCGTCGTAGTTGGTAATGAGCACGCGGGCATTTTGCATGAGGTCGGGGTAGCTCACCACGTAGGCGACGGTGGTGTCTTTGACTACGACCACGAGCTGCGAAATCAACGACGGAATGATAAATCGAATAGCTTGGGGCAATACGATTTTAAAGGTGATTTTGGCCTTGGAGAGACCGAGCGCCTGGGCTGCCTCGACCTGACCGCGCGGCACGGCGTTGACGCCGGCGCGGAAGATCTCGGCAAGTACGCCGGCCGCAGCGAGCGCGACGGGAAGCGTGAGCATCCAAAACGACGGCAGTGAAATCTTGTACTGAGGCAGCACCAAAAAGAAGAAGTAGATGAACAGCAGGCTCGGCACGCCACGGAAGAAATCGGTGAGCACGCGGCAGACCAGCTGCAGCGGCTTGATGTCGCTGGTACGGCCGAGCATGAGGGCTAAGCCCAGCACCAGCGCGATGGCGCCTGCGGTGAGCGCGACCTTTACCGTGCCCTCAAAACCGGCAAGCAAGAACTTCCAGGTGGTGAGGTGCGTAAAGAAATACCAATAGTGGACCGAAAGCTGACCAGTCACATAAAAGCGCTGCAGTACGACGGCGACGAGCGCGACCACGGCAACGAGCGAGATGGCGGTGCCGATGCGAATTTTGGCGCGCATCTTGGGGCCGGGAGCCTCGTAGAGCGCATCGCGCATGGTGAGCGCGGGAGAGTAATGCTTGCTCATCGGAGGATCCTCACCTTCTTATCGATGTAGTTGCCAATGTGGCTCACCACAAAGGCCGTGCCCAGGTAGCCGAGCACCGAGATAAAGAACGCGGCGACGCCGCCAAGCGAGCGCGTGTTGATGTAGCTCACCACGCCGGTGAGCTCCTGCGGTTTAAGTGGCACCTGACTGCCGAGCGCGGTGGTGAGCATGACGGCGATAAAGAGGTTGGTCATGGGCAGTACGCTCGAGCGCAGCGCCTGCGGAATCACGATCTTGGCGAGGATGCGGTTAAAGCTCATGCCGAGCGAACGTGCGGCTTCGACCTGACCGACGCCAACAGTGTTGATGCCACTCATGAAGTTCTCGGAGCCAAAGGCCGAGCCCAAAAGGACCGTGGCGACGATAACGCAGGTGCGGTAGGGCAGGACGACCTTGAGCGGCGGCAGCGCATAGACGACGATGATGAGCAGTGCGATGCCGGGGATGTTACGGAAGACCTGGACATACAGGTCGCCAAAGACGCGCAGCGGCTTGAGCGGCGACACGCGCATCACGGTGACGGCGACGGCCAGCACCATGGCGATGGCAAATGACTCAAGCGTCATGCTCCAGGTTGCTAGCAGCGCGTCGATGTAGTTCTGGCCATAGAGCGACCAGAGCTCGGAGAGACTCATGCGGACCTCCCGCCGGTAAGGAAAGGGGCTCCCGTGTGTACGGAAGCCCCGACAACTCAGTGAGGAAACAGTTTATCGCAATAAAGCGCATCGTGCGTTTCCATATGGTTTCGTTGCGGCCGTTACCAGGCTCCCTGCCTAGGCGCCGATCTCGGGCAGCTCGGGAACATTGGTGTCGCCCGTACGGTCGCCGATGCAGATCTGCCACAGCTCGGTCCAGGTGCCGTCGTCCTCGATCTTCTTAAGGAAGTCGTTGACAAAGGCGACGCCGTCGGAATCGAGCGGCAGGCCGATGCCGTAGGGCTCCTTGTTGCCGAAAGGCTTGCCGGCAATCTTGTACTTGCCGGGCTCACGGACCAGGGCGCTCTGCTGCATGTTGTTGTCGATGACGTAGGCGTCAACGCGACCCTGCTGAAGTGCCTGACGGGCCTCCTCGTCGGTCTTGAACTCCTGCTGGCTGGCCTTGGGAGCGAACTCCTCCAGGATGGCGGGGCCGTTGGAGCCAGACTGGACGGCGACGTTCTTGTCGGCCAGGTCGTCGACGCTCTTAATGTCGTCGTTATCGGCGAGCACCAGGATGGCCTGCTGGGTGTAGTAGTAGGGACCGGCAAAGGAGACGAGTTTCTTGCGCTCGTCAGTGATGGTGTAGGTGGCAAAGACGGCGTCTACCTGGCCGTTCTGCAGGACCGACTCGCGCGTGTCCGAGGTCACCTGGGTAATCTCGACCTTGTTCTCGCCCAGAATGTAGTTGGACAGGAGCTGTGCGATACCGGCATCGAAGCCGCGGGTCTGACCGTCTTTTTCGTTGAGGAGGGAGAAGAGCGTGGAGGTCTGAACGCCACCGATCTTAAAGACGCCGGCATCCTTGACGGCCGTCGCCCAGGTGCTGGCGGCGATGGCGTCGTCATCGGCCTTGGGGCCGTTGTCGACGAGCTTGTCGAATGCCTTGGCGTCGAGCGTGGTGGAAGTCTCGGTATCATTGGAGCTCTTGGAGGAGCCGGCGGCGGAACCCTTGTCGGCCTCGGCGCTGGTGTCGGAGCAGCCGGCAAGACCAAGGCCGGCGACGGTTGCGAAGGTGGCGGCAACGAAGCCGCGGCGGTCGAGAACGACCTGCTGGGAGAGGTTCTTGCTCATGGGAGAACACCTTTCTCAATAAAATCCCTAGCGGTTGAGTAGAGTTATACCCTATCCCGCTCAAATGGGTCAACACGAAATAACTCAGAAACATACTTGCCTTATGGGTAATTCTACCTACCAAAAAGGGACAGGTTTATTTTGGCAGGTTTTATCTGGGCAAACGTCGGTTATTGCTGCCGAGATAGCGTTTTGCGGACGGCGTGGTCGCTCGCGGCGGTCGCTATAATGGCGGCAACGCGACACATATATAAGTAAGGAGATCGCGTATGAACGGTTATTCGTTTTTCGCGCCGACCATGCCACAAAGGGGACGGGCACCTTTGTGGTGGTTCTTGCAGATGTGGTGGCCTGTCTCGCTGCTTTGTCTCAATCTGTAACATCTAGACGGGCAAAAGGTCTCTATCTGTTACAGATTGAGACAAAGGTCAGGAGCAAAGACGGTTTGTCTAGATCTGTAACAGTTAGACAGGAATTCGGGCCCTAGATGTTACAGATCGAGATAGTTGAGCTCAAAAATAAAAACCTCCGCAGGGGTGCTTCCCTTGCGGAGGTTTTTTACTTGTTGAGTAGCCTTACGGCTTCAGCGGCCATGTTCTCGACCGTCATGCCGTTCTGAGCCAGCAGTTCGTTTGGATCGTAACGGTCGGGGAAGCCCTTGGCGATGCCGAAGGTGCGCGTGCGCACGGGCGTGCAGGCCAAGTAGCACGCGACACGCTCGCCCCAGCCGCCGTCCAGGATGCCGTCCTCGATGGTCACGACAACACGATGCTCGGCGGCAAGGCTGTCGAGGAATTCGCGGTCGAGTTCGGTCGCGAAGCGTGGGTTGACGAGCGTGGCCTCGATACCGTACTCGGCGGCCAAGCGGTTTGCCACGCGCTCTCCCAGCTCATAGAAATCGCCGAGCGCGAGCACGGCCACATCGCGGCCCTCGCGCACCACGTTGTAGCGGGCGAGGCTATAGTCGGCGTCCTCGGCAGGCGCTAAATCGGGGCGGCTTACCAGGCCAATGCCCGGCACGCGAATCGCCACGGGATGCTCGCGATGGTCGAGCGACCAGCTCAGCATGGATAGGTACTCCTCCATGCAGGCCGGCGCCAGGTAACGCATGTTGGGAAGAGCGCCCAGCATGGAAATATCAAAGAACGAAAGGTGCGTCTCGGACGTGGTGCCAAAGATCGACGCGCCAAATACCAAGATGGTCGCCGGGGCGTCGTTGAGGCACAGGTCGTGCCACAGCTCGTCATAGCCACGCTGCAAAAACGTGCCGTACACGCCAAAGACCGGCTTGGCACCGGCGCGGGCGAGCGCGGTGGCAAACGTGACGGCGTGCTCTTCGGCAATGCCAACGTCGACAAACTGTTTGCCGGCGGCAGCGCGAAGCTCGGGCGTAAAGCCCATGATGTAGGGCGTGGCGGCCGTGATGCCCACAACCTGCGGATCGC
>CABQHZ010000070.1 GCA_902464175.1 uncultured Collinsella sp.
CACCGCCGGGCGAGCACACGGCATCCTTCATCGCTGCGGGATGCTGACCGGTTGCGAGCTGCAGCTTTGCCGTACCCAGCACCATCTGGCTCACAATGCGATAGGCATCAGCACGCGGGATACCGTGCTTGACCGCTGCATCGCCCAGGGCCTCGATTGCCATAGCGACAAATGCCGGAGCGCAACCACCCACCGTGCCGCCCACGAACAGCAGGCTCGTATCGAGCTCGACCACCGCACCGAGCTTGCCAAGCAGACCGAGCACCGTGGCACGCTGTTCATCACTAAGCGTGGAAGCCTTCTCGCAGGCGATGACACCCTCGCCCACCGAAACCGGCGTGTTGGGCACCGTCGAGATATGCGCGACGCCCGGCAGGACCTGCTCCCACTTGGCACTGTCCCAGGTCCAGGCAACCGACAGAACGACCTTTTTGGCAAGAGCATCCTTGAGCGGGGCGAATACCTTCTCGATCATGTACGGCTTGACCGCAGCGACCACGATATCGGATGCGGCGACAACCTCGGCGGCATCGTGGCAAGCGGCCATCCCGCGCGCCTCACAGCGCTCAACCAGTGCGTCGTAGCGACCCGCACAGGCGCACATGTCGCTCGCAGCTACACCGGCAGCGATCCAGCCATCGGCCATAGCGCTCGCCATATTGCCAAAACCGACAAATCCAATCTTCATATCACATAGTCCTTTCAGACACATTCCTCAAAACGAAAGCTATTGTCCCACGCCATTGTTTCGTATTGCTGACCTATTTGTGATACGGCTCGCCGCGGCTAATCTTGCAGGCGCGGTAGATCTGCTCCAGCAGCACCACGCGCGCCAAGTTATGCGGCAAGGTAATACGTCCAAAGCTGAGCATCTCGTCGGCTCGTGCGCGCACGTCATCGCTCACGCCGTCCGATCCGCCGATCACAAAGGCAATGTCGCTGTTGCCTCGCAGCATAAGATCGTCGAGCCTTGCCGAAAACTCCTCGCTCGAGCGCTCCTTGCCCTCGATAGCCAGCAGGATCACATGCGCTCGAGATGGCAAGGCGGCAAGAATCGCCGCCCCCTCCTTGTCGCGCGCGGCATCCACGCCGCCCGCCTTAGCCGGGTCGATATCGGCCACCTCGCGGATATCCACCTTGGCATAGGCACCTAGGCGCTTGGTGTACTCAGCGCACGCGTCCTTCCAAAAGCGCTCCTTGAGCTTACCGACGCAAACGACGGTGTATTTCACGCGCGTCTACTCCTTCGAATCGTTTTGAACTTTGCCGGCGGCCAGCATCTGCTCGAACATCGAGGCCGACTGCGAAAAGTCGCTCGGCAACACGACCGTCGAGTTTTTGCCCGTACGTGCGAACTCCGTCATCATCTCGGTCCACTGCGTAAACATGAACAGCTGGTTGGCCTCATCGTTGCCAACACCCGTCTCCTGGATAATCTCGAGCGAGTCCTTGATGCCCAGCGCGATCGCCTTGCGCTGGTTGGCGATGCCCTCGCCCGCCTTTTCCATAGCCTCGGCCTCGGCGGTCGCCTCGGTGACGCGCTTGATGCGGTCTGCCTCGGCGAGCTCCTGTGCCGCAGCGCGCTTGCGCTGGGCGGCGTTGATGTCGTTCATGGAGTTCTCAACCTCGGTCGGCAGTGCGATTTTGGTGATGAGCATCGACACGAGGGTGAAGCCGTAGGCGGCCATCTGCTCGGAAACGGTAGCGTTGACATCCTTGGCGATGTCATCCTTCTTGGCAAAGACCTCATCGAGTGTGTAGACGGGGATGGAGGAGCGCAGGGCGTCGGTGATGAAGTCGCGCATCTGGTCGACGGGCTCCTGCAGCATATAGTAGCTCTTGTAGATGCCCGAATCTGCCGGGCCGGCGCCCATGTCATAGCTCACGTGGTACTGAGCGGAGACCTCAAGGCCAATGGTCACGTTGTCCTGGGTCTTAACGTCGATGCCAAAACCATTTTTCATGGTGCGCAGACTCACCGTGGCGGCCTTGCGGTCAATCACGGGCACCTTCACGTGGAAGCCCGCGTTGACGATACGATTGAACTTACCCAAGCGCTCGATGATCACAGCGTGCTGCTGCTCAACGACGTAGCAGGCGTTGGGGAGCAGCAACAACAGGATGATGATGGGAATCAAAAGGCTGGTAAGGGCGGCGATGATACCGGAAAACAGCATGGTCTCTCCTCTGATAGGCACACGTTGGCATTAGGATACCCGTCCAAGGAGATCGTGCATAACAAAAAAGCTCCCATTGCTGGGAGCTCTTTCAATCCATGGTGCGGGCGAAAGGACGTCCGCGTATCCGCTTCGCGGATCCGCACCGGCCTCGGCCGCCTGCCGGCGTCCTCGCCAGCTCGCTAAAAACGCTCCGCGTTTTCTTTACGCTCGCTCCTTCGCAGGTTCAAGTCCCTGCGATGGGCCCATAACAAAAAAGCTCCCATTGCTGGGAGCTCTTTCATTTAATGGTGCGGGCGAAAGGACTTGAACCTTCATGGGGTTGCCCCCATACGGACCTGAACCGTACGCGTCTGCCAATTCCGCCACGCCCGCGTGCAGGAATTAGAATAACGGAGCGCCACCGCGAACGCAAGAACTATTTTTGAAAAAGTTTGCAGGCATTTTCCCAAGCGGCATGCGCGATTGTTTCGGCGTCCTCACCAGTGCGATCGACACGGTCGTTAACCAGCGCGTTTGCCGTAATGGAGATCATTGCTGGCTCGCATTCAAGACCGCGAATGGGCTCCGGCGCCATATACGGGCAATCCGTCTCGAACAAAATGCGGTCGAGCGGGGTCGCCGCAAATGCCTCGCGCACGTCGTCGTTGCGCTTAAAGGTGGCCGCACCACCATAGGCGATATAGCAGCCCAGCTCCACAAAGCGCTCCATCGTGGCGCGGTCCTCGCCAAAGCAGTGCAGCACGCAACCGGCCTGAGGCACACCCACCTCGCGCAGCACGTTGTACGCATCCATATGCGAGGTGCGCTCCCCATCCGAGTCCTCGTGCCGCAGGTGCAGCTCCACCGGCACATTGCGGCGCACGGCAACTTCGAGCTGACGCGCCATGCAATCAATCTGCACACTGTGGGGCGCCGGCGCGATGTCGTCGTCGTAATCCATGTGGTAGTCCAGACCGATCTCGCCGATACCGGCGCACAAAGGGTCATCGAGCGCAGCAACAACCTGCGCGTGAATGTCATCGGTATAATCCGGCGCGCCATAGGGGTGAACGCCAGCGAGATACTTGATCTGCGGAATATCCCGCATCGGCAGAATTTCGCGCACGAGCCAGTCGCTATAGTCCGTCACGCTGCGCTTGTCGGCGATGGGGTCGAGCATCGTCACCAACAGGTCGACGCCCGCGGCTTTGGCGCGCACGAGCGTCTCGGGCACTTCTTTCCCCCAAAACGAAAGCAGATGCGCATGCGTGTCAGCAAGCGGTGCCAAGGGCACGGGACAAGCAACCGTCTTCTTTTTCTTGGTAAACGTCACGCGTTCGGCATTAAGCGTCATGGGAAAGCTCCCGAGCCAGGCACACAAAGTCGGCGACGCCGAGCGTCTCGGCGCGCGTGGTGGGTGCGATACCGCAAGCCTCAAAGGCGGCATCGAGCACGTCCTTGGCAAAGCCGTTGGCGCTCATGGAATTGCGGATGGTCTTGCGACGCTGAGCAAATGCAGCGTCAATCACGCGGGCCACAAATTCGCGATCGAGTCCTTCGGGCACCACACCGTCAACACGGTCGATACGCACGACGGCCGAGTCCACGTGTGGCGCCGGCATAAAGCAACGCGGCGGCACCTCAAAGCGACCCGTTACCTGCGCATACAGGCCAAGCTTTGCCGTATAGCCGCCATAGGTCTTGTTGCCCGGCACTGCGGCAATGCGATCGGCAACCTCCTTTTGCACCATGACGACGGCGCGCTTGAGCGCCGGCATCGTCTGGAAAAATTGCAAAATGATCGTCGCCGCCACGTTATAGGGCAAGTTCGCGACAAATACCGTCGGCTCACCGCCCGCAGCCTGCTCAATCTGCTCCGGCGTCACCTTGAGCGCATCGCCCATGATAAAGCGGAAGTTGGCATAGTCGGCGGCGTGGGCATCGAGCACCGGCTCAAGCTCGGGATCGGCCTCAATGGACGTAACGCACGCCGCTTCCTGCAGCAACGCAAGTGTCAACGTACCGCAACCCGGACCCACCTCGAGTACGCGCTCGTCACCTGCAAGCTCGGCAAGCTCGCAGATACGCTCGATCACATGATTGTCGATTAGAAAGTTCTGGCCCAGGCGATGCTTGGTCGCAAGGCCAAACTCCTCCAGCAGCTCCCTGGTGGCCGTGGGGTTTGCCAAAGGCGAAGTTGTCATGGTTGCCTCCTTAGCATGATGGCGGCGTCTTGAAACAAAAGGGCATGGACCGTGGCGGCCATGCCCTTACAGCTAAACAGCAAATTGCCGATATGGCGCTCGCGCGGTCTCTACGCCAGACGCGGGAACAGCGGATCGCCCTTCTCGACGGGCTGACCGCCGGCAAGCAGGCCCCAAGTGCAAATGCCCTTGAGGTCGTCGCTCGCGGCCTCGTCCTCGCAAGACAGGCGACGCAGAGCCTCGGCAGAAGTCTGGGGCATGAGCGGCATCAGCAGGTGAGCGGCGATGCGGATGGCCTCGAGCAGGTTGTAGATCACAAATGCCAGCTCGTCGGCCTTAGCCTCGTCCTTGGCAAGCGCCCAGGGCTCGGAGTCCTCGATGTAGTGGTTAGCGGCATGGATGAGCTCCATAACCTCATCCTTGGCTCCACCGTAATCGAGCACGTCCATCTTGGCCATGTAGCGCTCGACCAAACCGTCGGCAATCTTTGCCAGCGGGTTATCGAACGCGTCGGCAGACGCCGGTTTAGCCGGGGCGCAGCCGTCAAAGTACTTTGCGCTCATGTTGAGCGAGCGCGAGATGAGGTTGCCCCAGCTGTTGGCCAGATCGGCGTTGTAGACCTGCTCCATGCGATCGAAGCTGATGGCGCCGTCGGTGCCGGGGACCACGTCGGTCATGAAGTAGTAGCGATAGCCCTCGACACCCAGCATGTCGATAACATCCTGCGGAGCGATGGCGTTGCCGCGGCTCTTGGACATCTTCTCGGCCTTACCGGTCTCGGCATTGCGCACGGTCAGGAAGCCGTGGGCAAAGACGTGCTCGGGCAGGGCCTCGCCGATGGCCATGAGCATGGCGGGCCAAATGACGCAGTGGAAGCGGATAATGTCCTTACCCACGATGTGGAACTGCGCGGGCCAGCGATAGGCCAGCTCGGCACGCGCCTCATCGCTGTCGACACCGTAGCCGACGGCCGTCATATAGTTGAGCAGCGCATCGAACCACACGTAGGTCACGTGACCCTCGTCAAACGGGACCTGAATGCCCCAGTCAAAGCTCGTGCGGCTCACGGAAAGGTCGTTGAGGCCGCCCTCGACAAAGCTGCGCACCTCGTTCATGCGGAATGCGGGCTCGACAAAGTCGGGGTGCTCGTCATAGAGCTTGAGCAGTTTGTCCTGGAAGGCGGAAAGCTTAAAGAAGTAGGACTCCTCCTGCACGCGCTCAAGCGGACGGTGGCAGTCGGGGCATAGATGCTGGCCAACGCTGCCGTACTCCTCGTCGCCCTTCTGAACCTGCGTATCGGTAAAGTAGGTCTCGTCGGGCACGCAGTACCAGCCGTCATAGCTGCCCTTATACAGGTAGCCGGACTCCTTCATGCGCTCCCACAGATACTGCACGGCGTGATGCTGGCGCGGCTCGGTGGTGCGAATGAAGTCGTCGTTGGAGATCTCGAGCTTGCTCCAAAGCTCCTTGAAGTGCGGAGCCTGGCTGTCGGTCCACTCCTGCGGCGTCATGTTGTGCTTGGCTGCGGCCTCGGCGACCTTCTCGCCGTGCTCGTCCATGCCGGTCAGGAACTTGACGTTATAGCCGGCAGAGCGACGATAGCGAGCCTGAACGTCGGCGATGATGGTGGAATAAGCCGTGCCCAGGTGCGGATCGGCGTTGACGTAGTAGATGGGCGTCGTGATAAAGAACGAAGGCTTGCTTTGATCCATGGGGTTTGTCCTCCAGAAAAACGTTGCATACAGGGGATGATTCTAGCGCAAGGGCTGGATATCCTCCATCTATTGCATATCGAGCACCATGGCATAGACATCGCGCTTGCGGCGCGAATACTTCTGAGACAGGCGCTTGGCCACCGCAGAGGCGGGCTCCCCCTCCTCGAGCGCGGTGCGGATATCCTCGCGCAGGGCCTCGTCGGGATCCGCTACCGCAGCGCCAACCGGCGCGATGCCGGCCTCCTCATCCTCGCTCGGCGGCGCGATGACCAGCGCAATCTCGCCCTTTACCTCGCCGCGAGCACGCAGCTCCTCGGCAAGCTGGTCAGCGGGCCCGCGCAAGACCTCCTCGTGCAGCTTGGTGAGTTCGCGGCAGACGGCAACCTCACGCTGGGGAAAGACCTCCGCCACGGCCTCGAGCGTCGCCACGATGCGATGTGGAGACTCGTAGAAGATGAGTGCGCCGGGCACCACGGCAAGGCGCTGCAAACGGCGCACACGGTCGCCGTGCTTTCGGCCCAAAAAGCCCTCGAAGAAAAAATGCTCGCAGGGAATGCCGGACGAAACAAGCGCCGTGACGCAAGCAGAGGGCCCGGGAATAACTTCGACGGGCACATCGGCCTCACGCGCCGCCTCGACCAGCGCCTGGCCGGGATCGGACACGCTCGGCATGCCGGCGTCCGAGGCAAAGGCGAAGGTCTCCCCCGCCAGCAGACGGTCGACCAGGCCGGCAGCGCGGCTGGCGATCACATTCTCGTCGCAACGGACAAGCGGTTTGGAAATGCCCAGGTGCATCAGCAGCTTTGACGTCACACGCGTGTCTTCGCAGCAGATGGCATCGGCGGCGGCAAAAGCCTCACCAACGCGCGGGGACAGGTCGCCCAGGTTGCCGATGGGCGTGCCGACCATATAGAGTTTGCCCATATGGGCGCTGTTTTGCGTCATATCAACCTATTCAATCATGCCGCGCTCGAGCGTACCGAGCGCCGCGCGGGCGTCCCATGCTGCAATGCGCTTCTCGGTCTTCCACGTTTGGAAGAACCAACCGGCAGCCGGCGCAAACGAAGCCAGCTGGTTGGCGATAAACACGCGCTCGTAAGCATTGCGGCCCTCGGGCGTAACCGACGAGTTGGCAAAGATCGCCGCACCCGACCATTCGCCCACCAGCACGGGGAACCCAGTCGAAATCGCTTCTTTAAGTTCGCGCTTGTTACGCGAAATCGCCGTCGTCAGCCCGCGAGGGCTCGTGATGTCGAGCGCATACTCGTCGCGGTAATGGTACAGGTGAAGGTCCATGTAGACGTTCTTGTACTTGGCGCCGCGCATAAAATGCTTCCACTCGCTGGGATGCCCCGACGACGAGAAGACGACGATCTTATCCTCGGGCATATACGAACGGACGAGTTCGTAGGCATCGCGATAGAAATTGCGCAGGTAGTGAGCGGGAATGCCATCCGTCATGGTGAAGAGGCTCTTGCGAACGCTCATCTGCGGCGTATCCAGCAGCTCAATGCCCAGCAGGCTCTCGGCCTCGCCGTAGCGATCGGCCAGGCGCTCGAGCACGTCGAGTGCGACATGACGGCCGTTGGTGGACGAATGCCACTCGGCGACAGCCTCCGGCGTGGTGGGTGAATCGTTGGAATCGCCCTGGCCACCGGGCACAGTTGCCAGATCGAGCAGCACGCGGATGTCGTACTTGGCAGCCCACTCAATTGCACGGTCAATGTAGTCGACAACCGAGATGTAGGACGCATCGGACTCCTGCGAACCAAAGGCATACCAGGGCACCGGCAGACGCACGGCGTTGAGACCGATCTGCGCCATGCGGCGAAAATCGTCCTCGCTCACAAACGTCTCGTAATGGCGGCGCATGCGCTCGTTATAGGCGGCGGTACCCATGGCCTCCTGTAGCTCGGCCGCGTTGGATGCACCGGTCGCCGCGTACAGCGACGGGGTCACCCAAGGCTCGGGAATAAACCAGCCAGAGAGATTAACGCCGAGTATCCTCTCCATCACTGCCCCCTTCGGATCATGCAGGTCGAACCCGCATCGTATTGCATAGGATAAGTATCGTTTTGAGTATACCCGCGTGTGCGGACAGGCGACCGAACGGTCTGTAAAGTGACGCGAAAGTGGGAGGAATGTCTGGGGCGGGCGGGCTCGGAATGGTGCGACGAGGTGTGTACGCGCGCCGGAGGCAGGCACCGGAAAGTGTGTCCCGTTCTGAGCCCTTATTCTGGGACGCAGTTTCCGCAGAACCCTACATAAAAGAAAAGGACCCCTTTGCAGAGGTCCTAGTCAATTCAAGGTGGCGGGGAAGGGAATCGCGTCCGCGCGCTGCGCGGACGGACCGCTGCGGCGCTTACGCGCCTTGCGAGCTGCGCTGGCAAACGCTTACGCGTTTACTCAGCTCCGCGCCCTCACGGGGTTCGATTCCATGTGGGGGCTGCATAAAAGAAAAGGACCCCTTTGCAGAGGTCCTAGTCAATTCAAGGTGGCGGGGA
>CABQHZ010000071.1 GCA_902464175.1 uncultured Collinsella sp.
TCCAAATATGGAGAAAAACATTGCAGAAAAGAGAGCCCTTACCAGAGACGCGACGGAAAGGATCGTCGCGCGGAGATCGTCCGCTATCGCGTCTTGGATTAAGTTTTCCGAAGTGATGTACACCACTTCTGGGAGAAAACAAAGCACCATGCTAAGGCCAAACAAACACAGCGGATTTGAAGCGAACCACGGAAGAATCATGAAAAGGCCAGCCTCGATTAGCATCGAGCCGAGCATGGTATTTCTTTTCCCGAAACGCGATGAGAAGAAATCTGCTGCAATGTAGGCCGTCGCATTTACTGCATAGGATGCACCGAAGAAGATTCCTATTATGGAGACGGGAGCATCAAATGCGTCGAATACCAACTGATTCAAGTTGTAATAACTCCCATAGAATCCATCGAGCATGCTTGTGCCGATTAGAAGAAGCAACACCGCAAAAGCGGATTCTCCAATGCACCAGGTTTCGCGTCTGAAGATCTTGGCTACGTCAAACCTTTCCTCCCCAGAGTTTTTGGAATGGGTCGTTTCCATCCTCTCAATGGGATACAGAAGGAAAAGCTGCAGGAGATAGAAAACGGAAACGCATGCGTAGAGGGCACTCCAAGATACTTGGGCAATGAATGATCCAAGTACGATTGCCACTCCCGTCGCGATTGATTGCGCGGCAAGCAGCCGAGCGTTGATGGTGAGGAAGCGCTCTCCTTGACCGGCATTTCGGGCAATTTCATATAAAAGTGCTTGTTCGGATCCCGATTGAAGGGAGTAGGCGAGTGCCTCAACAAGGGAAAGCGCGACGAGAAAGGGGCCTGAAAGCAACAGCATGCCAGCCGTATGGAAGAAAAGAAGCAGAACGCCCACTTGAATCGAGAACTTCTTTCCAAAGAAATCGCCTACCAGCCCTGTTGGCAGCTCGAGGACGACCGTTGCAATGTTGTACAGGGCTTGATAAAGCGCGATTTCCGTGACAGATATTCCTTTCTCCGCAAGGAAAAGTAGAAACACTCCCCGATTTAAAACAAATCCCGCGAGAACGAAAAAGGCGGAATAGATGTGCAGTTGCGTAGTGGCATTCTTATTCATTTGGCACTTCCAACAACATTTTTTGTCGGGCTGTTCGCTACTGACTCGAAGCCCGAAGTGTTCACGGTTTCCGATGAAGAGTCACCTTACCTTTTGCGGTATGGGCGCTTCTCGTACTTATAGCCGTTGAGCTTGTTGCGGCTGGGACACTTGCCCGTGGCGTTCTCGATATCCTGCATGATGGACCCCGCCAGAGCGTCAAAAAGCTCCTCCGGCGTCACCTCAAGCGTTTTGGTGAGCTGCATGATAGCTCCTTATTCGTTTGAACCGTTCGAGCTATTGTACCGTCCCAGACTCTCCCATGCGTTGCGGTGCTATTTGGACGATTGAGGGCTTTATTCCGGGGCGGCCGTGTGGGTTTGCCCAAAGTAGCTAAAAGAGCCCCGTCCAAAAAGACTGCGGTGGAATCGATAGAGATTCCACCGCAGGTTGTTGAGGGTTAGAGGTTGTAGGCGACCACCTGGGGCTCGCAGGGGTTGGCGGGATCGGCCTGCTCCACGCGGACGAACTTGACGGTCACGGCCTCAAAGCCCGCCTTGTGCAGAACGTCAGCGTAAACGCGCGCCTGCAGGGCGTGCTTCTCCTGCAGCTGTTCCGGCGTCTCGTCCGGTGTGCCGCCCGTCTTGTAGTCGATGACCAGCGCGCGTGACGAATCCGCCGGGTTCGTCGCCAAAACGTCGATGGCGCCTTCGGCATATGCACCGTAGCGAGCGATGTCCTCGTCCTCGCAGCCCAGCGAGAAGAACGGTACCTCGGCGCGGACACACGGCCACGCGAGCAGCTCGGCACGGACCGCCGACCTGAGCCAGCGGTCCAGGGCAACGTCAAAGCGCTCGCGCTGTTCCGGCGTCAGATGCCACAGACGAGCCAGCGCATCGGCACGCGCGACGGGCAGCGTATCGGCACCCATCTCAATCAGCCACTGGCAAGCGGCATGGAACGCCGAGCCCAGCGCCATGGGGTTGCCGGCGGGCTCGACAACAGCCACGTCTGCATCTGTCATCTCAGAGTCATCCAACTCCGCATCGTCGCCAGCCTCGTCCATGGGCACGCGGGCCTCGGCCGCATGGTCCTCGGCCTCGGCATGCAGCGCCGCGGCAATCGACGAATAGCTGTACGAATCGCGCGCCGGATACGGACAGGTGCCCATACGCACGCCCACGGCCTGGGGATACACGAGCTCGAACGCATCGGGCTCGGGGTCGGCAGGGCCGGGAACGGCGACGCGAGTGCCCGCATCAACAACCTCCGCTTCCGCATCGCCGCGGACAAGCCTTCCCTCGGCATCCAGCGAAGCGTTAGCCTCAAACGCCTGCTCGCCAAAGGTAAAATTTGCCAGCGAGATAAGCTCATAGTCGCCCGGCTGGGAATTGTCGAACACCAAGTGGTCGGCATCGAGCTGCGGCATACCCAGGCCCTGGCCAGGCAGAATACGGCGCAGCACGTCATAGGTCAGGTCGGACTCGACGTCGAAAGACGGCGCCGGCACCTTACCGCGGCTCACGGCGACGTCCATCGCCAGAATCACTAGCTCGCGCGCACGCGTCATGGCGACGTAGAGCAAGCGGGCCCGCTCCTCGAGCGAAAGTTGCAGGTCGTCGTTGCGCAGGCGCACAAATGCCTCGGCGGGAGAACCCGTCGCACAGACGTCGTCCATAAGTTCCGGCGAAAGCCACAGCGACGTACCCTTGCCCTTAAATGCGTGCTCAAACTGCTTTTTGACGTCGTCACCCTTGACGAACGTGCCGTCCGCGAGTTTAACGCCATCGAAGCGTGCCGGCAGCGCCACAACCTGCGCGCCGCCCTCGACACGCCCCATCTGGGCGGCTCCGGTCGACTTACGTACGCCAAAGCACTCGGAAACCGCCACGACCGGATATTCCAGACCCTTGGACGCATGCACCGTCATGATGCGCACCGCGCCGTTGCCCTCCTCGTTGAGCGCGCCCGGCGCTTCCTTACCCGCCAAGAAACGATCGAAGGCGAGTGCAATGGAGCGCGGCGAGTTGCCGAACTCGGCCTCTGCCTCGGCCACGGCATCGAGCGCCTTGAGCACGTTTGCGGCGATGGCCTTGCCCTCGGGGCCGCGCTGCGCCAGGCGCACAAACCAGCCCGAGGCGTTGACCACATCGCGAGCGATAACGGCAAACGAATCGCGGCCTACGCGACGGAACGCATAGCGCAGCACTTCGCGGGCACGCGTCACCAGTGGCAGATTCTGCAGGCCGGGCACGTCGTAGTCGCTCATAATACCCGCATCGATATTGCGGCGCGAGGTCTCCCCCGTCTGCTCGTCGAGCTTGGTCGCCAGCGCCAAGAACTCCTGGGCACCGAGCGCAAACATCGGCGAGGCCAGCAGCGGCATAAGGCCCTGTGCCGTATCTGCCGGGTTGGCAAGCGCGCACACCAGGGCGCGAATCGCCTGTACCTCGGCAGCCTGGGCAAAGACCGAGCCGCCCGCGATGACGCAGTCGAGTCCCTGGTCGCGGAACGCCTGGGCATAGACGTCGGCATTGGTCATGCGGCCCAGCAGCAACACCATATCGCCCTGAGGCTGCCCCGCCTTGACGAGCGCATGGAACCGCTCGGCAATTGCACGGGCCTTGGCCTGCGTGCGCTCCTGCGTACTGCCGCCAGCAACGAGCAGCGCCTGCCGGCGCGAAGCCTTAGCCCTGAGCTTGTCTTCGCGCTCATCGCTCGGCTCAAGATCCAAAAAGCCCTGCATCAAACCACCGGTGTCGCCGTCAAAGACACGCGCCACGTAGCGCAGGACCTCGTCGTGACTGCGGAAGTTGCGCACGAGTTTGACGAGCTCGCCGGCGGATGCCCCGGACGAAGCCGGTGCCCCGGACGCAGCGAGGACGGAGCCCGGGGTTCCGGCAGCTACCGCCGCACCCGAAGCGCCCACCTTGCGCTCCTGGCGGCGGAAGACCTCGACCTCGGCACCACGGAAGCGATAGATCGACTGCTGCGCGTCGCCCACCGTGCACAGCGCACGCTCGCCCGCACCCGTCAGGTAGCGAATCAGATCGACCTGCATCTGATCGGTGTCCTGGAACTCATCAATCATGACCATCTTAAAGCGACCCTCGTAGGCGGCTCGGATGGCGGGATAATCGCGCAGCGCCTCGTATGCCATGCACAGCAGATCGTTGTTATCGAGCGCGGACTGGTCGGCCTTGAGCGCGCGGTACTCCGCCTCTACGGCACGGGCGAGTCCCGTCAGCGCATCGAGCGCCTGATCGCCGCAAGCCAGCACAATGTTGACAAACGTGTCGGCAGCCTCTGCCTTGAGCAGCTCGACATTCTCCTTGGGGAACATCTTGCTCGCACGCGGCATGCCGCACGACATCATGAGCCGCGCCACATCCGCCATGGTCTTGTCGCTCGCCTCGAACGCGTCGATGGCATCGAGCGCCACCTGCGCCTTCTCGGTCGCGGCCTTGCTCGCGCCGAGCGCCGCACGATAGGCATCGGCAAGTGCCGAGGTATCGGAGCGTCCGCGAAGCACGCACACGTCGTCCATACCGCCCGGCAGCTGGCTGGACAGCTCCAGCAGGTCGCGCACCAAGCCCTTGATGGTGGTTCCGCCACCAAAGGGACCGCCCTCGCCCGCCATGGGATACCAGGCATAGAGGGTTTTGAGCGAAGCGGCGAGCTCGGGAGCGGCGTCGGGCGCCGTCGCACGGCCCAGCACATGCTCGACAGCCTGGTCCATGAGCTCATCGGTATCGGTGAGCACCGTAAATTCGGGGTCGATGCCCAGCTCCAGCGCATGCGCGCGCAGGATACGCGAACACATGCCGTGGATGGTCGAAATCCAGGCATCGTCAACCGTCAGGGCTTCCTCGTCCATGCCCTCTTCGATAAGCGCACGGCGCACGCGGTCGCGGATCTCGGCCGCGGCGTCCTTGGTAAAAGTAATGGCGAGCACCTGGTCCAGATGCTCAACGAACGGACCGGATTCGGGCGAGAGTGCGTAGACGATACGGCGCGTGAGGGTGAAGGTCTTGCCCGAACCGGCGCCCGCCGAGACAAACAGCGGGCGGTCGAGCGTTTTGACAACTTGCAGCTGTTGCGGCATCAAAGTCGAAAGATCCATGGTCTACACGTCCCTCCTTACAAACGTTCCTTCGTGGTTATACGAACAGCGCGCGTGCGTTGCCTGCGGCGATGTCGGATCGACGGCAGCCACGACGCCCGCCTCGAGCTCGCGCAGGCGCTCGGCAATTCCGGCCTCCACGCGGTCGAGCAGGGTGTCGAAGTCCATATTGCCGCCCTCGCCCGGAAATCCCTTCTTTAGGCCCGGAATACGACCGTCGCCGCGCTCCTCCTCGAGCAGTTCGTCACTCGCGGCGCCGCGCAGCGCCGGCTTGCCGCCCTTGGTCGAAAAGTAGAGCGCGGCGCGCGTGTTCAAGTCCAGCGCCCGCCGCATGGCCTGCGCGTAGATGAGCGTCTGGGTATGCGGCGGCAACCAACGCGGGTCGTCGGCGGGCGCCGCGCCCGTCTTCTCATCGAACACCGTGGGGTCGGCGAGCTTATATTCCTCGACGCCCGAACGATGCTTGTAGTCGATCACCACGGCACGGTTCTCGGCATCCACGTCCACGCGGTCGATGCGCCCGCCGAGCGGCCAGCCGGCATACTCGACCTTAAGCTCGTTAAACGCAAACTCCAGATAGCGCGGGGCAAAGGGCGCAAGCGCCTCGGACTCATAGGCGAGCACGCCCTCCAGCTGCGGCAAGATCTCGGCCACCTGGCGCTCCTCCACCGGAGAAAGCGGCACGAGCGGGCCCTCGGTACCGCGCTTGCCGGCGTGCTCGGTCAGGGTCTCGTCGAAGACCTCGCGCAGCAGCTCCTGTGCGCGCGGAAGGTTCATGGGCGTCACGCGTTCCATGCCCTCCTGCGGCAGGCGAGCATGCAGGTGCTCCAGCACGTCGTGGACAAAGTTGCCCTTCTCCATGTTGCCAAAGCCCGCATCGATAGACTGGGGTTTTACGCGATAGGACACAAACCAGCACAGCGGGCAGGTGGAATAGGCCTCGATCTGCGAGGCGGACGTTAAACGCGGCACGAGCGGCGCATCCTCGCCCTCACCATCGCGGCGGCGCAAAACCAGATACGGCACAGCCTCGGCGCTCAGATGCTGAGGGGCTTCGCATGCGACCCGCTTGCGCTCGAGCCCTTCGCCGGCGGCGGGGTCGAAGTCCCTCACGATCTCGCCCTCGCCCACGCACGTGGCCTTGGCGGCGCCAGCGGCCTTGGCGGCGCCAGCGGCCTCGGCGCGCGCCCGCAACTCAGTCCACACGGCCGCCGGATAGCACTCGCGCGCCAGGCGATCGTGGGTCACGCGGGCAAGCACAACGGGGCCGCGCGCAGCCTGCATCGCACGGCCAAAACGCACGCGCAGCAGGGCCGCGGGTTCAAGCGTCACGCCGTCGCGACCCAACTCTTCCGTCAACGTGGCCAACGGGCCCTCCTCATGCGAGAGCGGATAGCTGTCCAGGTCGACATCGGCAAACAGCACCGCATCGTAGCTGTTGGGACGCAGCGCTGCCGCATCGGCAAGCGACACAAAGCGCACCTGGGCGCGCGGTATGCGGTCGACCTCGTAGGTCTCGTAATCGTAAGCGGTACTGCGCTTATCCACCTTGGTGCGGACGCCATCGAGCACGGGCACGGTCGCCGCCTGCGACACATCGAGCGCGCGGGCGTCGTTCATAAGGATGTCGATGGCATGGCGCAGCAGGGCCATCTCGGCCTGGCGACGGGCCTGACCGTCGAGACCGCCAAACGCGCGATCGGGCAGCGCCTCGGCAACCGCGAGCATGGCCTTGAGCGCCGTCACGGGCTTGTCACGCCATAGCGCCTGGAACACATCCGAGACCACGCACGGCACGGTCTTAAACCAGTTCTGGTCGCTGGCCGCCTTGCGCGCACCCCTCACCTGGCCCTGCACGCTCTGCAGCAGGCTCTTCACGCCCGCAATGGTCTTGCTGCGCGACAGGCGCATGTTCTTATCGAAGGTTCGCGCGCTGGCGGCGTCGGCACCCGAAAGCGGGCTGTAGATCCAGTCGGTAAGCTCCGGGGCGGGCCACCACTCGATCTTGGAAGCATTGCCCTCGTCGGCAGCCTTCATGCGCTCTATCAGATCGGCGAGCGCCGTGAACTGCCTGCCCGCGATGGATTGGGAAAACGCCGTGAACTCGGTTGTCTCGGCCGCAATGTGGCGCGCCGCCAAACGGGCGGTAAGCTCGCCGAACAACTGGGGTGCCTGAGCGGACACCACGAGCACGCGCGCAGGATCGGCCGGCGCTGCAGCGCCATCGTGCGGCACGGCGCCCTCGCGCGCCTTTACCAACTTATCAATAGCATTCGCATAGGCATAGGCACGGGCATGGGGACCGGCCACCTCTAGAAAGGCAGGCTGGGCGGCGGGCTTAGACGCAACAGCATCCTCCCCCAGCGGCGCGACCTCAAACAGCACGCCGCGGGCATCAAAGGCCGCAGCAAGTTCCTCACGCATTGCCGCCTGCTCGCGGGCGAGCAGCACGACGACCTCTCCCCCGCCATTCGCCACGGCAGACAGCAGCTCAAGCAGGCCATGCGCAAACGACGTGACGCCGCGCACGAACACCGCGCGGGCGCAGGTTGGCAGATTGTCGGCCAAGGCACCGGCCATCATGTCGGCCGCCTCGCAGGGCTCGACCATATCTCGGCGGTCCAAGCCGCTCGCATAGGCACGCAAAAGCTCAAACACACGAGCCTCGGCGTCGCTTTTGGGCTCGGGCTGGCAAACGCTGTCGCAGCGGCGCTCGGCACCCGTTCCCGCCACGCCCGGAAGCACATCGCGGGCCATGCGCGCGAGCATGCGCACCGTGCCCTGGCTGCGCGAAAGCGGCTGTAGATCGGCATCGTCGCGACGGGCGACCATATCCGAGAACAGCATCTGACGCTGCAGGTTGTCGACGAAGCCGCGTCCGTCGCCCATCAGCTCCCACAACGAGCGAAGCCACGACGAGGGGGTCTTGTAGTCTACGCCCAGCGAGACGTCGGCCACCGCCGCATCGTGACGGCACAGATCGAGCTCGGCAAACGTAGGCGCCAGCAACACGGCGCGCCCGTGGCGGGCAACCAGGTCGGCAAGCAGCGCGGCCTCGGCATCGCTCAAGTCCGCGCCGGCATTGGTGGTATAGATTCGAACAGGCATGGTCCTCCACTCAAACCGTTCGCAATATTCAATGTATCCATCCTACCCGCCCACGCGGACAACATGGCCCCACACCAAAAAACCGCCCCCGGAGGGACGGTTCTGTGCAATTCGTTTTTTGCCGCTGGCCTACTCGCCATCCTCCAGTTTGATGAGGATCTTGCGATAGCCGCCGTACTCGCCGTTGAGCGCCTTGGACACGCGGCTCACCGTGGTGGACGAAGCGCCGGTGCGGGCCTGAACCT
>CABQHZ010000072.1 GCA_902464175.1 uncultured Collinsella sp.
AGCGGCCAAGGTCCGCGCGGCGCTTGCCGCCAAGGCCGCCCGCGACAAGCAGAAAAAGGAGGCGTAAGGCCCATGGCACAACGCTCCGTTATTCCGTTTGGCCCGCAGCACCCGGTGCTGCCCGAGCCGCTTCACCTGGACCTGGTGCTCGAGGACGACCGCGTTATCGAGGCAATTCCTCAGATTGGCTTTGTGCACCGCGGACTCGAGAAACTTACCGAAAAGCGCGACATGCATCAGTTTGGCTACATCGCCGAGCGCATTTGCGGCATCTGCGCCGTGGGCCATAGCTGCGGCTACGCCAGCGCCTGCGAGCGTATGCTCGGCATCGAGGTGCCTGGTCGCGTGAAGTATATCCGCACCATTCTGCATGAGCTTTCGCGCATTCACTCGCATCTGCTGTGGTTGGGTCTGCTTGCCGATGCCTTTGGTTTTGAGGCGCTGTTCTATCGTTCGTGGACCCTGCGCGAGCAGATTCTCAAGATCTTTGAGAGCACGTGCGGCGGCCGCGTGATTTTGTCGATCAACGAAATCGGCGGCCTTAAACACGACATTGAGGACTCTGAGCTGGCGGGCATTGTCCAGGCGCTCGATGCCATGCGCCCCGACTACGAAGCCCTGGTGCATACGTTTTTGGACGACAATAGCTGCGGCGAGCGCCTGCATGGCGTGGGCGTGATCAGCAAGAAGGACGCGCTGGAGCTTTCGATGGTCGGCCCGTTTGGGCGCGCCTCGGGCGTGGACTACGACGTGCGCATGTTCGGCGACGGTGCCTATGCGGACCTGGCTGCGTTTGAGCCAATTGTCGTTACCGATGGCGACTGCTATGCCCGCTGTCAGGTGCGTTGCGCCGAGGTCACGCAGGCTATGGACATCATCAAGGAGCTAGTGGGCAAGATTCCGCACGACGGGATCGGCGGGCGCACCAAGCTTACGCCGGCCGACGGCGCACGCGGCGAGGTTGTGATTGAGCAACCGCGCGGCGAGGCGTATTACTATGTGCGCGGCAACGGCACCAAGAATCTGGACCGTTTTCGCGTGCGCACGCCGACGTCGCAAAACCTGGCTGGTCTGACGCATGCGCTGCAGGGCGTGCTCATTGCCAACGTGCCCATGATTATCCTGACCATCGACCCCTGCATTAGCTGCACGGAAAGGTAGGCGCGGCATGAGCTTACTGACATTTGCCAAGACGGCCTTGGGCTCTATGGTCAAGCAGCCGGTCACGGTGTGCTATCCGCAGGAGAAGCTGGCGGCGCCCGAGCGCTTGCGCGGGCACATCGTCAACGACATGGACGTGTGCATTTGCTGCGGCATGTGCGCGCGCCGCTGCCCGGCGGGCGCGCTCGCGGTCGATCGCAAGGGAGGAACGTGGTCGATTGACCCGTATGCCTGCGTGGTATGCGGCGAGTGCATCGAGAGCTGCCCCAAACACTGCCTGACTATGGACACCGCCCGCACCCCAGTCGCGGCGGACAAGACTCCCACGGTGGAAACCAAACCGGAATAGAGCTGGGATAGGGGCCGATGGGGCAAATGCCCCACCGGCCCCGCGCTTAAACGAGCGGTGGAGTCGCCGCGAACAAAACTATGCCGGATTACTACGATAAATCGCCTGCCCCCAACCACGCCGCATTTGGCAAAATTAAAACCGCAGGTAGACGGCTTGCAGTTTTGCGAAAAGTCACGCGTGGTCGGGGATCTCATTTTTATCGTAGTAAACCGGCATAGTTTTGAAATGGCACCGTATCAGTAGCAGCCTTTGATCCCCCGGGACGGAGGAAAACGGACCATTTTGGCCTCGCGAGGACATCTGCGTGACCCGTCCGCCATGAAATGGGCCCATCTACTACGTTTGGGCGGCTACCCTCAACCATGACGAATAACGCGAAAACAAAACCGCAGGTAGAACGCCTGCGGTTTTTCGAAAAACGTGGCATGGTCGGGGGTACCGGGCTAAACGTAGTAGATGGGCCAGTTTTGTGGCGGACGCCACCGACTGCTCCCTTGGGGATGGAAGAAAACGGGCCATTATGACCAGTCGATCTCGAGTCGCACCCGTTTTCCTGCGAAAACGCTGTGTCTCAACTTTGGTGAGACATTTGTCTCACGCTCAAAACCGAATCTGGAACGTGTGTCACCTGCCCTAACTGTGTCTCATTTCGTAACTTTAGGCTGATGCAAGGTCTGATCCTGCGAGAAGGGAGACACGATGGGTAAGTACGCGAGGGGTCTCTTGGCGGTGATACTGGCTGTAGTGCTGGTGTTGCCGGCTGCAGCATTCGCCATGCTGCCCGAGGCCAACGCCAGGTCCAGCACAGGAATGGACGGACCGGAAATGGCCGGAAAGGTCGTCGACCCCGATACCAGCGGTCGCTGGGAAAAATGGGCGGCCGGCCACAGCGGCAATAAGGTGACGACTCAAAACGTCGGCCGAATCTGGACCGACAAGACGGTTGAGGCAACCGGAGAAAACGAAGAGTCGGATTTCTTGACTACGCTTTCGGCTATGTCTTCGACATCCAATTCAACCGTGACGGTCACCACGCCGCTTGACATCGTGATGGTGCTGGATGCCTCTGGCTCGATGAATGATCCTATGGGCGGCGGAGATTCCACCAAGCGTATCGATGCACTGAAGGACGCTGCGGACAGCTTTATCGACACCATCGCCAAACAAAACGAAGGTATCGAGGGTGTCGATAGACAGCATAAGGTTGCCATTGTTAAGTTTGCGGGTGATAAGACCGATAAAATCGGCAATGACCAGTACAAGCAGGGGCAATTTTGGTACAACAACTCGCAGGTAGTGGAGGGCCTGACCGATTGTTCCGGCGGCAAGGCAACCAATCTCAAGAATAAAATTGCTGGAATCAAACCTGCCGGCGCCACGCGTGCCGACTATGGTCTGGAACTGGCCGGGGATATCACTTCTGGCCGCGAAGACGCCAAGAAGATTGTTGTGTTCTTTACCGACGGCAAGCCAACGAGCTTCAGCGAGTTTGATTCTGGCGTCGCCAATGCTGCCGTGACGGCTGCCAAGAAGATGAAGGACGGCAAGGCCACCGTTTATACCATCGGCATCTTTAGTGGAGCGGATCCCACTGCCGACCCTTCGAAAAAGGGAACGAGTGACGTCAACAAGTTCATGCACGCCGTGTCGAGTAACTATCCCAGCGCCACGTCGTATACGAGCGATCAGCTTGGTACGCGTGCGGAGAACTTCGACTTCTACAAGTCGGCGACCAATGCCGACGAGCTCAAGAAGGTCTTCGACGACATCTCGCAAGCCATTACGTCGGAGAAGCCTTATCCGACCGAAATTCAGAAGGGCTACGAGACCAAGTCCGGTTACATCACGTTTACCGATGAGCTGGGCGACTTTATGCAGGTCGACAGCTTCACCGAGGTCGTCATCAACGGCACGTCGTTTACCAAGCCGAACAAGATGTTCAACAAAGAAACCAATACCGACACGTACGAGTTCGATGGCAAGGCAAAAGACCTGCTCATCACCGTGCAGCGCGCCGACGATAAAAATCCCCGAAAGGGCGATATTGTAACGGTCAGCATTCCCGCGTCGTTGATTCCGCTGAGCCACTTTAAGACCGTAGACGGCAAGCTTTCGGTCGACAGCGCTCAGCCTATCCGTGTGAAGTACGCCTCGAGCGTGAAGAGCGCTGCGCTCGACAACCTGTTTACGCCCGAGAAAGTAACGGGGCTCAAGGATTACATCAAGAACAATACGACTGTTGCCAACGGCGCCAAGACCGTGAATTTCTACGCGAACAAGTGGAGCCGCGGCGAGCTGGGTGATACGGTTGCGACCTTTGAGCCGGCCGACACCAACCGCTACTACTACTTCCAGAAGCAGACTCCTATTTACACGGATAAGGACTGTAAGCAGCCTGCAAAGAATTCGCTGACAGATACTGGCACCTATTACTACAAGGATGAGTTTGAGGAGCAGGGCGAGAACAGCGAGACCAAGCGCGCCACCGACATCATTGAGTTTATCGGCGGCGACGCTGCGAAGTTCGACGGCGCTATTGTTGCTGACAAGGACGGTAACCTGTCGTTTAGTATCGGAACCGCGCGCCTAGCGTTTATTGACGAGCTCCATACCACCAAGGAGAGCGTGGGCGGCAACAACACTGGTACCGCGACTGACGTTCTCAACCCCAAGTGGAACAACATGTCCGCCAAGGCCGCCGCGACGCACGTCAACTCCTACCTGGGCAACAACGGCAAGATCAGCTATAAGTACGACATGACGCCGGCAACGGTGGACACCAAGGCGAGCTTTGGCTTGACCAAGGTGCTCGAGGGCCGCGACTGGACGAAGGAGGACAAGTTTGAGTTTGGGCTGACGTCCGAGGGCAACGCCCCGATGCCCGAGTCCGCGACTGCGACCGTGTTTGCGTCCGTGACCAAGGACGATCTGAATGACAAGGGCAAGGCCGCCATTAACTTCGGCAAGATCGAATACGCCGAGCCCGGCACGTATGTCTACAAGGCCAGCGAAAAGAACGCCGGGACCACGGTTGACGGCATTGCCTACAGCAAGAACGTCGCGAAGATCACCGTGACGGTGACGCCCAACAAGAAGGGCGAGCTCAGCGCTGCCGTGCAGGTGACTTGGAGTGAAGCAGGCGAGAACGAGTTCAAGAACGTCTACACTGCGGAGCCTGTTGAGTCCAGCGTTACCGACCAGATTGACGTGGCCAAGTCCCTGAGCGGCCGCGACCTTGCGGCCGGCGAGTTCAGCTTTGAGCTGCGCGAGATCGTGGACAAGGAAGTTAAGCCTGTCGAGACCGTTGCAAACGATGCCAACGGCAAGGTGACGTTCAGCGCCATCGAGTACAAAGAGGTCGGCCAGCACACCTACAAGCTGCGCGAGGTCAAGGGTGACGCCGGCGGTATTGCCTACGACGAAACGGAATATACCATCGTGACGACCATTGCCGACAACGGCAAGGGTCAGCTGGTGGCTACGCACGAGCTGAAGGACGCCAAGGACGTCAAGAGCATCGAGTTCAAGAACTCCTACACCGCGAATGCTGCCGAGGCATCGCTTGCGGGCATCAAGAACCTGCAGTTCGCCGACGGTCTGACCCCGGCCGACATCAACGGCAAGTTCACCTTTACCGTGACCGGCGAAGAGGGCGCGCCCATGCCTGCGAGCACGAGCGTGACCAATGATGCCAAGGGCAAGGTCGACTTCGGCAAGATCACCTTTACGCTCGACGACCTTAACAAGGCCCTGGGCGAGAAGCCCGAGAAGCGCGAGCACACCTTTACCTACACCGTGACCGAGTCCGGCGAGGTCGCTGGCGTGACCAACGACGCCAAGCTGTCGCGCGAGGTTTCCTTCACCGTGACCGATGACGGCAAGGGTAATCTGAGCGTATCCCACAAGCCGGACGGCGATGTGGCATTTACGTTCACCAATACCTATAGCGTGACGCCTGTCGACTCCAGCGTCACAGACAAGATCACCGCGAAGAAGGTCCTGGACGGGCGCGGCCTCAAGGAAGGCGAGTTCTCCTTCGAGCTCGTCGAGGGCAAGGATGCCAAGATCGTCGCCACCGGCACCAACGACGCCAGCGGCAAGATCACGATGAGTCCCATCGAATACGACAAGCCCGGAACGCACACTTACACGCTGCGCGAGGTCAAGGGCAAGACTGGCGGCATCACCTACGACGGCAAGACCTATACCATCGAGACCACCATCACGGACAACGGCGACGGCACGCTCAGCGCTAAGCACGAGCTGAAGGGCGACAAACCTGCGACCTTCGAGAACACTTACAGCGTGACCCCGACCGATGCAGACCTCGACTTTGGCCTGAGCAAGGCTATCGACGGTCGCGAGTGGACGGATGGGGACGAGTTCAGCTTTACGATCACCGCCCCCGATGGCGCCCCGCTGCCCAATCCTGCAACCGTAACCGTGAACAAGCGCGACGCGAAGGACGGCATCGCCGCCATCAAGTTCGGCAAGATTCGCTACACGGCTGCCGGAACCTACAAGTACGAGATCCGCGAGAACGCGGGCAGTACGGTCGGCATGACGTATGACGCCCGTGTCGCGACCGCCGAAGTGACCGTGACCGAGGACGGCGAGGGCAACCTGACCGCCAACGTTACCAAGAAGGAAAACGGACGCTTTACCAATACGTATCGCTCTGAGCTTAACTACACCGCGGCCGGCGGCCTCAAGCTCAGCAAGACCCTCTCCGGACGTCCCATGACCGAGGGCCAGTTCACCTTTACCGTGACGCCCGCCGACGAGGCTTCGGCCAACGCGCTTGGCCTACTGCCCGTCGCCAACGAATTCAAGTCCCCCGCGACGGCAGAGGGAACGGTCGGCCTGATTGACATCCTGGCTGGCCATGAGGTCAAGTTTACGCAGGCTGACGCCGGTAAGACCTTTACCTACACCGTGGCCGAGAAGAACGACGGCCAGCCCGGCTACACCTACGACGACGCTGTCCGCACCGTGACGATCGCCATCGCCGACGACACCGCCGGTACGCTTACCGCTACGACGACTGTCTCTGGCGGTTCCGAGGGCAAGCCGCTGGTGACCGAGTACAAGACTGGTGCCGCTGCGGTCGAGAGCGCTGTGGTCCCGTTCGTCAACCGCTATAGCGCTACGACTAACACGACTGGTGGCGCCCCTGCTAAGGTCGTTGCCACCAAGACCCTGACCGGTCGCCCGATGGCCGACGGCGAGTTCTACTTTGGCATCGCCTACGCAGGTGAGAAGGAAGCCATTGAGGGCACGTGCACTACCAACATTAATGGGCAGGTAAGCTTCGGTTTCCTGCATTACACTACCGAGATGCTCGCCGACTTGGTAAACGCCAAACGCGCCATCCGCACCGATACGGATGCCAAGCTTGCATGGACCATCGGCTACACCGCCTTTGAGTTCACGCCGCAGCTCGCGGCCAAGGGCATCACGGCCGCAACGCCGAGCTTTAGCTTTAAGGTCATTGTTGTCGATAACGGCGACGGTACCCTGACGGCAACGCCTGTCTACGACGGCATTAAGCCCTTGTTCGAGAACGTCTACGGCACCGATGCCGTTGATGCCGCGCTCGCCGGCACCAAGAAGCTCCAGGCCGCCGAAGGCCTGACCCCGGCCGACATCGCGGGTAAGTTCACCTTCACCGTGACCGCCGATGAGGCGGGCGCCCCGATGCCCGAGCACGCGACCGCAACCAACGACGCGGCCGGCAACGTGGACTTTGGCAAGATCCACTTTACGCTCGAGGACCTCAACCGCGCCCTGGGCGTGACGGACGACGCAACCGACGAGACTGAAACCGATGAAGCTGACGCTGATGAGGCGAATGCCGACGAGGCAGAGACCGACGAGGCCGACGTTGACGTTAACGCTGATGAATCCGAGGACGAGAACGAGCCTGCCGCCGCTACTCCGCGCTCGCATACCTTTACCTACACGGTGACCGAGTCCGGTAGCGTCCCTGGCGTGACCAACGACGCCAACGCCACGCGTAAGGTTTCCTACACCGTGACTGATGACGGCGCCGGACATCTAAAGGTCGTGCGCGAGGGCGACGACGGTGCGGCCTTCACGTTCACCAACACCTACAGCGTGACGCCCACCGATTCTGTGGTGACCGACCAGGTCAAGACGGTCAAGCGCCTGACCGGACGCGACCTTGCAGCTGGCGAGTTCACGTTTGAACTGCTCGAGGACGGCGTGGTTGTCGCGAGCGGCACCAACGACGCCAACGGTACCGTCACGCTGAGCCCGATCCACTACGAGGCACCCGGCACGCACACGTACACGCTGCGCGAGGCTTGCCCCAACGCACTCGGCCTGTACAAGGGCGTCACCTATGATGGCGCGACCTACACCGTCGTGACCACCGTCTCCGACAACGGCGACGGCACGCTGACCGCGACGCACAAGCTCGATGGAACCACCGAGTCCGCTGGCTTTACCAACAAGTATCACGCCATGCCCACTCAGGTCTCCATCGGCGCGATCAAGGTGCTCGAGGGACGCGAGCTCAAGAAGGACGAGTTTAGCTTTAAGCTCGTTGGCGAGGACATCGAGTCCACCGTCACCAACGATGCCGACGGCAAGATCAACTTCGACAAGTTCGAGTACGACGAGCCTGGTACGTACGTCTACACCATCAGCGAGGTCAAGGGCGACGAGGCCGGTATGACCTACGACAAGTCCGTCTTTACCGCGACCGTCAACGTGGTCGACGACGGCGAGGGCAACCTCAAGGCGAACGTCGCCTTTACCAAGGGCGACAAGAGCGTCGAGGGTATCGTGTTCAACAACACGTACAAGAAGCCCGAGACCCCTACGCCGACGCCCGACCCCGGCACGCCCAAGACCGTGACGAACATCGTCAAGACGGTCAAGGGTTTCCTGCCCACCACGGGTGACCAGCAGGCCGCTGCACTGCTCATGGCATTTGTTATTGCCATGGCTGGCGTCGGAGCCCTGGTCTGGGGTATCCGTAAGCGCTAGGCACGCT
>CABQHZ010000073.1 GCA_902464175.1 uncultured Collinsella sp.
CTCGACAACCTACGCTGCGTAGACATGCACCGACCGAACGAGCGTGGATTTTTGGACATTCAAATCACGAGCGTGGATAATCTCCCACTTTGAGCCCACACATAGGCCAAAAACGGGAGATTATCCACGCTCGTTTTGGACGGCACGTTTTTCCGGCGCCCCTGTAGCTCCCGTAAGCACGACTTCTCGTCATTAGATTACTCATACCAATTCTAATAACTATTTACGCCTTAAACTCGTTATTAGAATTGATATGATAAGCCTAATAACGAGTTTCTGGCACTAAAGATATGGAGGGCGCGATGCAAATTGAGGAGAACGGGCAGGGGACGCTCCGCAATAATCTATCGGGAAAACTGGCGTACTATTCGTTTTTGCCGACGCCCTTGCAATCATTGAGACAGCTGAACCTCACCGAGAAAACCTATCGCACGCTTTCCGCATGCTCGCGAAAACTCGGAGAGCTCGAAGGCATGCTTTACTTTGTTCCCAATGCCGACATGTATCTGACAATGTACGTTCGCAAAGAAGCCCTCCTCTCTTCGCAAATTGAAGGAACCCAGTGCACGTTTGACGACCTGCTTAGTCCATCACAACCCCAACTCCATCATAAAGATGTCGCAGATGTCGTGAATTACGTTCGCGCCGTCGACCGAGGCGTAGAGCTGCTCAAAGACATGCCCTTGTGCACGAGACTTCTTAGGCAAGTTCATGCGGTCCTGCTGGACGGAGTGCGCGGAACGGAGAAAAATCCTGGCGAGCTTCGCTCCTCCCAAAACTGGATTGGCCCCTCAGGTTGCACCATTGCAAACGCATCGTTCGTCCCCCCAAATGTCGAAGATTTGAGCGATACGCTCCAGGATCTCGAACGGTTTATCAATGAGCCTCAAGTCGAAATGGACCCGATCGTGCGGGCGGCACTCGTCCATTACCAATTTGAAACTGCCCATCCATTTCTTGACGGAAACGGGCGCTTAGGCAGGCTTCTCATTACACTTATGCTCATCAATGATGGTGTTCTTCATTCCTGCTTGTTCTATCCATCGTTCCAGTTCAAGAAAAATCGAAGCGAGTACTACCGACAACTCACATCCGTAAGAGAACGAGGCACTTTCGAGGAATGGATAGAATTTTTCTGCGCCAGTCTTCTCGAGAGTGCGAAGGACTCGGTAGGGTCTTTAAAAAGTCTTGTTGACCTCCACAACCGTTCGACGTCAGTCATTACCGAAAAACTTGGAAAAGCTGTCGCAAATGGGCAAAGACTGCTGAGCCTTCTTGAAGAGCATCCTATCGTCGACACCGCATTCATCGCGGCCCAACTCGATATCGGCAGGAGTACCGCAAGTTCACTCGTCAAATCATTTGAAGAATTGAACATCCTTTGTCCGCTCGATGAATCAAAACAGAGATATCGACAGTACGGATATGAAGAGTATCTTTCGATTCTTAGGGAAGACGCTGATCCGATTAGGTAGCATCGCAGCCCGGGCAAATTATAACGAGCGTAGACGATCTCCCGCTTTGAGTCCACACACAGGACAAAACCGGGAGATTATCCACGCTCATTTCCGAGTAGTCGTTGGGGACGTTCTTAAACGACTAGTCAAACAAGAACGTCCCCAACGACTACTCTGGCAACGCCGATGTTTTGGTAGCGACAGCGAAAACCCGCCAGAGCGAGCAAGGTGCCTTGAAACGAGGCGGCATTGACCTTCTGGTCATGCCGCCGAAGTTGAAAGGCAGATTGCCGCTCTGGCGGGTTTGCAGCGTCGAGCAGTTACGGCGTTTGGTAAAACGCCGTAACTAACGTGCTCCGTACTGCTCGTAGTAGGCGTCGATGGCGGTCTTGAGCTCGTCGTCGATAACGACCTTGCCGTCGATCTCATGGTTGTAGAGGGTCTCGACGACCTCAGCCATGGAGACGATGCTCGCGACGGGGAAGCCGTACTTGGCCTCGATCTCCTTCTGCGCGGTGGTCACGCCACCCTTGCCGACCTCCATGCGGTTGAGGGACACGATCAGGCCCTTGATCTCGACATCGGCAGCTGCCTTGACCTTAGGATAGGTCTCGTCGATGGACTTACCGCTGGTAGTGACGTCCTCGACCATGATCACGCGGTCGCCGTCCTGGGGCTCGTAGCCCAGCAGGTTGCCCTTGTCGGCACCGTGGTCCTTAGCCTCCTTGCGGTCGCAGCAGTACTTGATCTCCTTGCCGTACAGCTCGTGGTAGGCAATCGCGGTCACGACGGCCAGCGGAATGCCCTTGTAGGCCGGCCCGAACAGCACGTCAAAGTCGTCACCAAAGTTATCGTGGATGGCCTGGGCATAATACTCGCCCAGCTTCTTGAGCTGATAGCCCGTCACATAGGCGCCGGCGTTCATAAAGAACGGAGACTGACGGCCGCTCTTGAGCGTAAAGCTGCCAAACTTAAGCACGTCGGACTCGACCATAAACTTGATGAACTCTTGCTTGTAAGCCTCCATGCGGGCTCCTCTCGATTAGGCGTTCGTGCTTCACAGTTTAGCGCAGCCAGCCCATCACTGCCGACATGCTTTGCCAAGCCCGCGGCCGAAAACCACCACGAAGGCGCCTGTCCCCTTCGTGGTGCTTTTCGCAGCAACTACTGCAAGCGCATGGCCTCTTGAACCGCGCCAACCAAGTTGGCGTCGTTACCGAGTTCCGCAGCCTTAATCTGCGGCTCGGGAATGCCGGCGAGGCCGCCCTCGTACCCTGCAAGCGCGATGGGCATCTGTTTGCGCAGGGCATCGATAAGCTCGGGATGGCACGAAATTCCGCCCGCAATAACAAATACCTCGGGGTCAACCACCGCCTGAAGGTTAACAAGCTGCGCATCGAAGGTCCTCGCATAGCGATCGAGCGCACGCTGAGCATCGGCGTCGCCGCTCTCAATCCATTCGAAAACTCGACGTCCATCTACGGGAGAATCCTCCGGCAGTCCCTTTTCGGCAACGGCCGCATCGCGCAGCGCACGCCATCCACCCGTACCGGCAAAGGTGCTCTCCATGCTCGCCGGACGCGTCACGTCGTTGCGCAAGAAGCTAAACTCGCCCGCAAAGCAGTGCGCGCCGCGCAGGACCTTTCCGTCGATAACGATGCCGCCGCCGATGCCGGTGCCGATAGCGAGCACAACGCCAAACCGCGTACCGCGCAGCGCTCCCGCCGCGTATTCGCCCAGCGCACAGCACTTGCCGTCGTTGTTAACGGCGACGGGCACACCTAGGCGCTCGCGCATGATTTTTCCCAAGGGGCATCCATCCATATAGGTCAGCGATCCGCCGCGATGAATCGTGCCATCAAGATCGCCCTCGTAAATGCCACCCGGGGCGCTCACGCCTACGGCCGAAATACGGTCGCGGTACGGCTCAATAAGCCCAATCAGCGCCTCGACCGTCTCTTCGGCTGTGGTAAAACCGGTCGGCACGCTTCCGCGCGCGCGAATGGAAAAATCCTCGCCCAAAACAGCCCACTTAACGGCCGTGCCGCCCACGTCGATACCAAAGTATTCCTTCATGTTCCACTCCTCTTGTCTGCATCTGCAAATGCCGAATGCCGGAACGGGAAACCGTCTCGGCATCGGCTAGTCTTGTCTGAGATTGTCTCTACTGCTTGGCTTCCACCTCGCGGACGCGCAGCATCATGTACTGACGGCTCGGCAGATCGATGCGGAACGTACCCTCAAAGGCGCCCTCGAGCGTCTCGACGGTCATATTCCACGTGTCGATCACATCGACGGTATAATGCTTGCCCTCGGCGCCCTCAAACTCTCGATACGCCGGGCGGTTAAAGCCAAAGTACATAACGACATCGGCAGCCCCGTGGCCATGGTCGTTTGACATGCAGGTAACGTCCCAGGTAAACGTTCCGTCAAGAACGCCGACCTCGTCGGGCACCCAATCAAAGTCATCCGGCAGCGTCTCCATATAACGGCGGCAAAAACCGATACGCTCGGGCGACTCGCCGTAGAGCTTGCCGCCATGTGCCCACCAAAGCTTGGGGCCGCGGTCGACGTAGGTCTCACCGTGCGTGACATAGCCGCCGCGCAGGCTGCCCTCCCAAAAACGGCGGACAAGCTCCTGGGCCGTAAGGTTGCCCCAACCCCAGTTAATGTTGCCCTCGTAACCGACCTCATCGATCAAAACCGGCTTGCTATACTGCGCGCGCAGCATGGTGACATCCTCGGCCGTGTTCTTAAGATCGCACCTCTGGTAGCTCACATGCGTAATCCACGGATGGCTGTGGTCGAAGATCTCGCGGCAATTGTGGATGCTGCGCAGGTGGCCATACGGGTCGTTCGCCATGATGATGCGGGCATAGCGGTCCCAGTCCTCGGCCGGCTTCCACGGCATAAGGTCCCACTCGTTGGCAAGGCTCCACCAGATGTTCTTGTATGCCGAGAAACGGCGGGCAACATACGTCAGGTAGAAGATGTCCTCCTCGCGCGTCATGCGGGAGAAGCCCCAGTCCTCGGGCTTGTCATACGGATGCAAAACGATAAGGTCCGCCTGGATGCCCAGCTCATCAAGCTGCTCAATGCGGTGCTCGAGGTTCTCCCAAAACGGCTCGTAAAAGCGGTAGTGGTCGAAGTTGCCCTTCTCGCCCTCGTAGGCATACATCGCCGGATCCTCGACGTTATAGTCGTAGAACTTGGGGAAGACGCACATGCGGATCTTGTTAAAGGGCGCCGCGGCGAGCGTCTGAAGCGTCTGCTCCTGCAGCTGAAGATCCTGGTTGGTCCAGGCATAGCACGTGGTGCCAAAGGGCAGATAGCGCGTGCCGTCCTCGTAGGCAAAGTTGAAATCTTCATCGGTGATAAACGGAGCATCGTGGCCGAGCACGTCCTTTGCCAGCAGCACGCGGCCATGGTTTTCGCCCGTGGCAGGCGTGGCTTCAAAAGAGCCGGCGGCGCCATCGAGCTCGGGGTCGTTAGAACTCACCGTGTAGTTCCAGACGCCGGCGCTCTCGGGCATAAAGTTGATTCCGTAGCGGCCGTTGCCCTTATAGAAGCCATGAACTTCAAAGCTGTCCTGGCCGTCCGCGCGATCGAAGCGCGCCGACAGCTCGACCTCGACATAGGGATTGCCGGCCGCGGTGCCCGCAAGCTCGAGCTTAAACACCTTGTACTGCTCGACGGTGGTCATAATAACGCCTCCAAGTTAAGCGATTGAATAGTCGGATCCCGTCGGGCGGCGCGAACGCAGCCCGACGGAAGGAAAGGGAGTGGCGGATTATTTGGCGCCCTTGATGAGCATGATGAACACATAGCCCACAGCGATGAGCACGATGGCGATCGGGAACGCCATGAAGTAGGAGCCGGTGGCGACAACGATTGCCGAGGTCACGATGGGGCCAAGAATCTGGCCGATGGTGTTAGCGATGTTGAGGATGCCCAGGTCCTTGCCGGCGTTCTCCTTATCGGGCAGAACATCGACATTGAGCGCCTGGTCGACGGAAGAGTAGATGCCGTAGCCAAGACCGGCCAGCAGGGCGAAGCCGTACATGCCGGCAACGGACTTAAGCAGCCAGGGCAGGGCGATACCGATACACATCATGATCGTCGCGACGAGGATGATGGGCTTGCGGCGGCCGATCTTGTCGGAGATGGCACCCGAGGTAAGCGAGGCAACGAGCGACACGACCATGATCACGACGGACATGCTCGAAAGGACCGCGCCGGCTTCTGCCACGGGAAGACCGATGTACTTCTCGAGGATGTAGAGCTGATAGCCATTGATGCAGAAGTAACCGAAGATGAGGAGCAGGCGACCAAAGAGGGCCAGGTAGAAGTCACGGCAGTTCTTGGTGGGCGGAACGAACATGAGCAGCAGCGACTTGAGGTTGAGCTTCTCGGACTGCTCGCCCTCGGCAAGAGCGGCAGACTTCTCGCGCGGCCAAATGATGATGGCGAGAATGCCGGTCAGGAACCAAGAGACCGTGCCGATGATAAAGCCGGGCACCGGGTTGGCAAGGAACTGCGTACCGATGATGGTGCCGATCGACTGGCCGGCCGTTGCGCCACCGCCATAGAACGCGGAGAGCGTGCCGCGCTTGTTAAGCGGGATGCGGTCGGAAAGCACGGCAACGGCAGGAGCGAGCATGCAGTTGAGGCCAATCTGCAGCACGCACCAGGAGGCGACGATCATGGGAAGCGTGGTCGCGACCGAAGTGCTCCAGAAGGCGCAGCCGCAGATAAAGCCGCCGAGGACGATGAACGGCGTACGCTTGCCAAAGCGGCTGTGGCAGTGATCGGAAAGCGCGCCGAAAACGAGATTCGAGAACAGGGCGAAGATCGAACCGACCGAGTTCATCGCTGCGAGAATTGCCTCGGGCTGGCCAATGTTAAGGCCGTTAAAGCGCTCGGGGAACAAGACGTTGGAGCCGATCGTGCCCGACATCATCCACATGATTCCGAAGATGATAAAGCCGATCATAAAGCGCCATGTCTCGGTCTTGGTCATGGGCTTGCCGGTGTCGGGGGCAATGGCGTTGGGATCGATCGCCGTTGACGTTTGGGTTGCCATTTTGACAGTTCTCCCTTCAAAGATGTTGCCTGCGCAGTCCGCGCAATGGGGTGGCGTAAAAGGGGTCGAAACGCCACCCCTCAACGAGCGCGATTTGGGGTACGCCCATCGTGAACTGCTCGAAGTCTACTTACTAAATAGTAAGTAACTTCTACGGCTTGCATAGTAATCCTTTGCAACAGTTACTTAGTGGTTAGTAAGTACTTATTGCGGCGAACGGTCGATATTGCCGTTTAAACGGTGTTTACTTTTGTTGAGAGGGCTGTTGCGCCGTCTCATTTGAGCCAAGTTGGGCTAGCATCAAGTACGACAAAGACGGTACGGAGCCGACGGGCACCGATACATGAGATATGGATTTTCATGAACAACGATCAAGGGAAGAAATCGGTCCGAACGGCCTCGAGGCGCAGCAATGCCGCGCAGGAGCGCCTTGAGCAGATCGTTCTCGCCGCCGTCAAGATTATTAACGCACGCGGCTACAACGGCATGTCGTTGCAGGCAGTTGCGGACGAGGTGGGAATCACCCAAGCAGGCGTGCTTCACTATGTGGGCAACAAGCAGGGCCTTTTGATGGAGGTTATTCAGCATTACTACAGGCGCAGCTCTACCACCGAAGACTATCTCACGTTGTTCGCGCCTGGCGGTGCGCTTGAGGGGCAACAGCCTAAAATACCCGAGTACCTGCGCCTAATTGTCGCGGAAAACGCCAACCAGCCCGAACTCGTCATGCTGTTTCAGACCCTCAACACCGAGGCGATGTCGCCCGAGAGCCCGATGCACGAGTACTTCAACGATTACTCACGTGAGGCAATCCACCCGTCACTGATCCCCGCGTGGTCGGTGCCAGAAGGCGTCGACGCCGAAGAGACGCTCTCGTGTGCCCTGGCCGCCATGTATGGCCTCGAAGGTCGCTGGCTCGCCCGTCCGGACGAAGTCGACTACAAAACAGAATGGGCGAAGTTTGAGGATGTCCTGTTCCCCCTGCCGCTGTGGAAAGACTATCGCTAGCGCAGAAACAGACCCCATCCCCTCAGCAGTTGCGGTGAAATACGGACTGTTTGGCCCCCTGGGGGCCGTAATTAGTCCGTATTTCACCGCAAGTTATTGAGGGGATGGGATTGTTTACCGCTTCAGCGCTACGAGTTGGCAGTCAGGCGGCTCCAGAGTTCGTCAATATCGATTTGGTCGCCGCCGCTCAGGTAGCCGGTGCGAATAAAAGCCTCGTTGTAGATATAGATGTCATGAGCGCTGTCGCCATCGTCTTCGGTGTCGTAGGCCGAAATCACATAGCGGCTGCCGTCGAGTGCCCTGACCAGCCAATACGCGGAATCGTCAACCGTACACTTCTCCTGCACCATCGCTGCATCGCCAATTGCGCCGGCAAGCGCGCGGTCGCCCGTCGTATAACCGGCCACCGAAAGCAAGATCGCCACGCTATCGTCTCCGCCGCCCGGTTCAAGCTCCTCGTACTCGGACTCCGAAAGCGGTATCGCGCTATTTGCAAGTTCGTCCACATCGTCCGAAACCTTGGAAAAGGTAAAGGCGAATAATCCCGCGTCATCGACGGCGCCGTAGCCCACGTTCTCGCCTTGCCACTCATAATTTTGATGTTTGAGCAGGCGCACCAGATCGGCACCACCCAGGTTGATTGCGGCATAGACCGTCACGTTGGCATTGTCGTCCACGCAGGCGGCGTCCGCCGTGCTCGCCGCCTTGGCGCCGCCCGCGCCGCCCGAGCAGCCAGCCAGCACGCAAACCGCCGCGCCCGCGCCCGCCACAAAGGCCGCACGGCTCATCGTCATCTCGTTCATCATGTTCGTCCCTCGCTATGTTATTGGCCGCGTCGCGCTTAGCCGAGCGCGCGCCCGGTCTTCTCCTGCCAAAATTCGTCAATCGTGGGGGCACCGCCGCCCTGGGTAAACGTACCGGTCTTGATAGCCTCCTCGGTAATGAGGTCCAGGCGATAGTCGCCATTTTCCATCGGGCTCACCA
>CABQHZ010000074.1 GCA_902464175.1 uncultured Collinsella sp.
TTGTAGAATACTCAATCGCTGTCGTTTTCTAGAGAAAGATGATTGCTTGTGAAGAAGGAAGACGCAATTGAGCTCGAGGGTACGGTAAAGGAACCGCTGCCCAACGCCATGTTTAAGGTCGAGCTCGAGAACGGTCATTCGGTTCTATGCAACATTTCTGGCAAGATCCGAATGAATTACATCCGTATTCTCCCCGGTGACAGGGTTGTCGTGGAGCTTTCCCCGTACGACCTGACCCGCGGCCGCATCACCTATCGCTACAAATAGCGGCACGCATACACGCACTCCATTTCCGACTGCAGGCTTAGCTCAACCTACGGTCGGATTGTGTGTGAAGACCAGCCATAGTTTTAAACGCCTGCGGCTGGGCGAGTAGATAGTAGGGAAGTAGTTTGAGCGCTACCGAAAGGAAGAACGATGAAGGTACGTCCTTCGGTCAAGAAGATGTGCGATAAGTGCAAAATCATTAGGCGCCATGGCAAGGTCCTCGTCATTTGCGAGAACCCCCGTCATAAGCAGCGTCAGGGTTAAGAGAGGAGACTACGTTGGCCCGTATTAATGGTGTCGACCTCCCGCGTGAGAAGCGCGTTGAGATCGGTCTGACCTACATTTACGGCATCGGCCGCACCACTGCGACGAAGATCTGCGTCGAGTGCAACGTTAACGTGGATACGCGCGTTAAGGACCTCACCGAGGATGAGGTTAACGCCATCCGCGATTATATCGATAAGAACCAGATCATGGTTGAGGGCGACCTCCGCCGTGAGCGCAACCAGAACGTCAAGCGCCTTATGGACATCGGCTGCAACCGCGGCCTTCGTCACCGCAAGGGCCTCCCGGTCCGCGGCCAGCGCACCCACACTAACGCTCGTACCCGCAAGGGCCCGAAGCGTCAGATCGGTGCTAAGAAGAAGAAATAAGGAGCGCTAGATAGATGGCTACTGCTAAGAAGAACGTTCGCGCTGCCCGTCTGAAGCGCGCGGACCGTAAGAACATTTCCGTGGGCCAGGCTCACATTCGTTCTACGTTCAACAACACGATCGTTTCGATCACCGATCCCCAGGGCAACGTCATTTCCTGGAAGTCGGCTGGCCAGGTGGGCTTCAAGGGCTCCCGTAAGTCCACGCCGTTCGCTGCCCAGATGGCTGCCGAGGCTGCTGCCAAGCAGGCCATGGAGCACGGTATGAAGAAGGTTTCCGTCTTCGTCAAGGGCCCCGGCTCCGGTCGTGAGACCGCCATCCGCTCCCTCCAGGCTGCTGGCCTCGAGGTCTCGAGCATCCAGGACAAGACCCCCATCCCGCACAACGGCTGCCGCCCCAAGAAGCGTCGCCGCGTGTAACTGAAAGGATCGTATCAATATGGCAATCGACAGGACTCCTGTTCTTAAGCGCTGCCGTCAGCTCGGGATCGATCCCGCTGAGCTCGGTTACAGCAGCAAGAAGGAATCTATCCGTCAGCCCAAGCGCCGTCGCAAGGAATCTGAGTACGGCATGCAGCTGCGCGAGAAGCAGAAGGTCAAGTTTATCTATGGCGTTCTGGAGAAGCAGTTCCACGGCTACTTCAACAAGGCCCGCAAGATGAATGGCGTCACCGGTGAGAACCTCATGATCATCCTTGAGTCTCGCCTCGACAACGTCGTCTTCCGTCTTGGCTTCGCCCGTACCCGCAAAGAGGCTCGTCAGTCCGTCCGTCACGGTCACTTCACCGTGAACGGCAAGCGCGTGGACATCCCGTCCTACCGCGTCAAGGCCGGCGACGTCGTCGCTGTCGGCGAGAAGTTCCGTGACCTCCTCCCCATCAAGGAGGCCCTGATTTCCTCCGAGCGCTTTGAGGTCCCTGGCTGGCTCGAGGTCGATATCGAGAAGCTGTCTGGTAACGTGCTCGCTCTGCCGACGCGTGAGCAGATCAGCGGTGATATCAACGAGCAGCTCATCGTCGAGCTCTACTCTAAGTAGTCCATCCGGGCTGCTGAGGCTGGAGGTAATACATGTCAGAATTCATTAGGCCTCAGGTTCAGGTCGAAGAGATCAACGAGACGTCTGCTCGTGTCTCCGTCGAGCCGCTCGAGCGTGGTTACGGCGATACGCTGGGTAACTCCCTTCGTCGCGTTCTTCTGTCCTCGCTCGAGGGTGCCGCCGTCGAGGCTATTCAGATCGATGGTGCGCAGCACGAGTTCATGACCATCCCTAACATGGTCGAGGATGTCACCGACATCGTCCTGAATGTCAAGGGTCTTGTCTTCAGGGCTCTCGGCACGACCGACGAGGCGACCGCCACCATTTCTGTTGACGGCCCCTGCGAGGTCACCGGTGCGGACTTCTTTATTCCGTCCGAGTTTGAGCTGGTCAACCCCGAGCAGCACATCGCTACGCTCACCGAGGGTGGCCATCTCACCATGAGCATGCGCATCGGCTATGGCCGCGGCTATGTTTCTGGCGAGGCCAACAAGCGCGACAACGATCCCATCGGTGTGATCCACGTCGACTCGCTGTACTCGCCGGTTTCCCGTTGCGCCAAGCTCGTTGAGGCTTGCCGTGTCGGTCAGCACACCGACTACGACCGCCTTGTCCTCGAGATCGAGACCAACGGCTCCATCGCTCCGCGCGACGCCGTGGTCCAGGCTGCCAATATCATCAACCAGCATATGGCCGCCTTTATGAACCTTGCCGAGACCCCCGAGGTCGAGGAGGAGGCTTCGATCTTCGCTCCCGAGGTCACCAACGACAACGCCGAGCTGGACAAGCAGATCGAGGATCTGGACCTTTCCGTCCGTTCCTACAACTGCCTTAAGCGCGCCAGCATTCACTCGGTCCGTCAACTCGTTGAGTTCTCGGAGAACGATCTGCTCAACATCCGTAACTTCGGTGTTAAGTCGATCGAGGAAGTGAAGGACAAGCTTGAGTCCATGGGCCTGAGCCTGAAGGCTTAATGCTTCGCATATTTGAGGAGAAACTAGACCATGCGTCACAACGTTAAGAAGGGCCTGAAGCTCGGCACCGATGCGAGCCACACCAAGGCCATGAAGAAGAGCCTTGCTAAGGCCCTCTTCGAGAACGACCGCATCAAGACCACCGAGACCCGCGCTAAGGCGCTGCGTTCGGTCGTCGACCCGATCATCACTTGGGCCAAGAAGGGCGACCTGCACTCTCGTCGTCTGGCTATCGCCAAGCTCGGCGATAAGCAGCTCGTTGCCGAGATTTTCGACAAGGCTGCTCAGGGCATGTGGCAGGACCGCAACGGCGGTTACACCCGCATCATGAAGCTCGGCAACCGTAAGGGCGACAACGCTCCCATCGTTATCATGGAGCTTGTCACCGAGCCTTGCACGCCTAAGGCCAAGAAGGCTGCTCCGGCCCCCAAGAAGGCCGCTGCTCCCAAGAAGGTCGAGGCTGTCGAGGAGACTGCTGCCGAGGAGACCGCTGAGTAGACATTCCGTCTGCATAGGCTATATTCGAGGGGTACGTTCGCGTACCCCTCTTTTTTTGTCGCGATACCGTTGCTTGTTTGTTGGGAGCGCCCATGACTGCGCCGTCTGATTTCAATTCGATTTCCGAGCTTGACGCCACACTCGTATTTCGCGTGGCCTATGATGGCTCGTCGTATAGCGGATTTGCCGAGCAGCCGGGACAGACGACGGTTGCGGGTGAGCTACGTCGAGCCATCGAGACGCTGCTTCGCCGCCCGATCGATCTGACGTGCGCGGGGCGTACCGATGCCGGCGTGCATGCCGTGGCTCAGTACATCAGCGTGCCCGTAACGGACGCTGAGCTCGCTTGTACGCGCCGTAGGTGGCTGCGGGCTATGGATGCCCTGCTGCCCAAAGATATCGCCATTAACGAGGTCTACAAGGCTCGTAAAGGCTTTTCTGCGCGTTTTGACGCGCGTTCCCGTATGTATACATACCGTATTGCCGATCGCGATGCGCGCCCCGTGCTGTCCCGCGGTGCCGTGTGGTGGCATCGCTATCCCTTGGATGTTGAGGCTATGTCTTCTGCCTGCCCCGCGCTGCTGGGCGAGCAGGACTTTAAAAGCTTTTGCAAGGTTGCCTCGGCCGTTGGCAAGCCCACGCATCGCTGCGTGATGCGTGCCGAATTTGGCCATGAGGTTGCGTTTGGCGAGGACATCCTGACGTTTACCATCGAGGGCAATGCGTTTCTGCATTCGATGGTCCGTACGATCGTGGGCACGCTTGTCGAGATTGGCATGCATCGCCGTGAACCCGAGTGGATGCGCGAGGTTATCGATGCTTGCGACCGTACCGCTGCGGGCCCCACGGCTCCTGCCTGCGGCCTTACGTTTATGGGCGTGGATTTCGATCCCGCCGAGCTTGTCGTGCTCGACTAGGGGAGGGCTCGACGTGTCGTGCGTCGACACCTGTCATCTGTGGGCTGCGCGTGTGCAACATCTGTTCTTGGCGTGCAATGCAACCGGTGTCTCATTGCTTTTATTGCCGGGGTGTACCATGAACCACGGTTTGATTCATTGCTGTCGAGAGGACGGATAATTTGGTTCGACGTGGCTCGCATCCGCGACTTTCGGTGATCCTAGTGGTAGAAGGTTCGCCCAGCTATGCGATGCGTGCGCTCGAGAGTATCCAGAACCAAGACCTCTACGATTTGCAGATTGTCGTTGTCTGTCGCGATACTGCGCCCGGTGTGCGCCATTCGCTTCAAGTTGCTGCCGACAGGGACATCCATATTGATTTGATTGACGTCGAGGACGCGACGCGCGGCGCGTGTCTTCGTGCCGGTTTTGCTGCCTCGCGCGGCTCTCAAATCATCGCCATGAACGCCGATGAGTGGTTTGCTCCGCAATCCCTTTCCAAGATGGTCGATATCGCGTGCGATACTGCGGCAGACATAGTGTTCCCCACGGTGTCGCTCGACCGCTATGATGCACATCGAGAGCGCCATTCGCGCGTCTTGGATGCTACTCATATTTCCATTGATAGCAAATCTTCGATGGTGGCCGGGCTGCCTCAGTTGATTTTGGGCGGCTTGGTTGCTCAAGTCTCTGGCGTGATGTATAGTCGTCCGCTGTTTGAGGCATGCCTTTTGTGCGACAAGGCGTTTCGCACAGTTGGGTTTATGGCATGCGCGCTCTCGCAGGCGCAGCGCGTCTCCGGATGCGGCGACGCTTGTTTCCACGCGGTAGCGCCTAAGCTTACAGACGCCTTTGATCCCACCATGTATGTCAAGGTATCCGATGACACCCGAGCGCTCGACGAGCTTGCGAACTCACTCTCGGAAGCAGATAGCGGTGGTCGGCTCAAGCTGGCAAGCCAAAAGTTCTACTTTGTCGGACTGGTCGCCTGCATCGAGAATTTGTGTCTGAGCCCGCATGGGGTGTCGTCAATCGAGCGTTCCGCCCGCATGCGTGATATGCTCGAGGCGCCTCGAACCCGTCAGATGGTCGCCGCGCTCAAGGACAACCATCGGGGACTCGGTCTGTTGTTTGGGCCGATCGCCAGCGCTAAGCCCGCGCGCTGCGTGATGTGTACGCATCTGGCAGCTTTTCTTAACCGGACGGGCGCAAAAACCGCCTAAACGGCTCATTACGAAACAAACTTGCATAGAATTGTTTCGAAATGCGTTCTTATACACAAAAGCCTTCAAATAGCGTTAAACTATTCAATCACTGATTGATTGTCTCCGCCATCTTTTGGAGAGAGGGTTTGTATGGCTAAAAAACGCAATGGGCGCCAGGATGCCATTAGAGATATTGTGCGCAATAAGGATGTCCGCACGCAGCGCGTGCTGGTCGATGAGCTCCGTGCTATGGGCTTTGATTGCACGCAGGCGACTGTCTCTCGCGATATTGCCGATATGGGGCTGCGTAAGCTCCCTGAGGGCATCTATGTTCTGGCAGAGGACCTGCACCTGCAACGTATGGTTTCCGAGCTCGTAACGGGCGTTCTGCGTACCGATAATCTGGTTATGATCAAGGCTCAGCCTGGCACGGCTTCCGGCATCGCCGCCGCCGTTGATGCGGCAGAGTTGCCCGATGTGCTTGGCTCGCTTGCCGGCAACGATACGATTTTGGTTATTGCCCAGACGGCCGAGGACGGCGAGCGTCTCGAGGCGCTGATCAATAAGTTGAGCAATTCTCGCAAGTAGGCGTGCGGGTCGTGCGTTCGGCATTGTGTGCGCTGACATAGTGGCTTGTAAGGGGTATCGACGTTGGTCGGTACCCCTTTTTGTTTGCCGGTATAAAGACCGCCCGCCAGGTCGCTTCAAACTAAAAGGCCCCGAGCAGTTCAATAAGCTGCTCGGGGCCTTGTTGGCTTTAGTCGCGTACTTCTTAGCCGACCGTATCGTCAGGCGTGGGCGAGGGGTCGGGAGTGGGCGTGGGCGTAGGCGTGCCGCCATCGCCGCCGGTCGAACCACCAGTGGAGCCGCCCGTCGAGCCACCGGTCGTACCGGTGCCGCCGGTGGTGTCGCCGCCCGTGGTCTCGGTGGTCGTCGTCGTGGTGGTAGTCGTTGTGGTGGTTTCCTCTTCCTCTTCGTCTTCGTCCTTGTCCTTGTCGTCGTTCTCCGACTTCTTGGTGTTGTTGGTGCCGTAGAACTTCCAGACGCTGTTGTTCTTGTAGGTGGGCGCCGTTCCGGTCGCAAACTCCTCGCGCTCGGTACCGGTCAGAACGGTGTTCATAAACCGCTTAAAGACAGGCAGGTTGGTGCTGTCGCCCAGCAGGTCCGTGCCGTACTTTTGGATGGGGATCTCGCCCGCGGAATAGCCGGTCCACAGGGCGCATGCCAGCTGCGGGGTATAGCCGCAGAACCACAGGTTGGTGGTGTTGTCGGTGGTGCCCGTCTTGCCGGCATAGGGCTGGTTGACGCTCAGGGCGCCGGCAGCACCCGTACCGCTGCCCTTCATGACGCCGGACAGAACATCGGTGACCGCGGCGGCCTCGCCCTCGGTAAGCACCTGTGAGGGATTGTCGGTGTGCTGGTACAGCACCGAACCGGTACGAGAGTCAATCTCGGTGATGGCGATCGGCTGGCGATAGTAGCCGCCGTTGGCAAACGTCGCGTAGGCGGCGGCCATCTCGAGCGGCGAGATTGAGCCGGTGCCGAGGGTCATGACGGGAACGTCCTCGATGTTGTCCTTGGCGGGGTCGATGCCGAGCTTTTTGACGAGCGAGATGATCTTGCTGTTGCCGACGGCTTCCGCCACCTGGATGTAGCCGGTGTTGGAGGAGTATGCCGTCGCCTGCTTAAGCGTGATGTTGCCATAGCTCTGGTTGGCGTAGTTTTGTACCTCGGTTGTGGTGCCCTTGGCCTTGAGCGGCGAGTTGCAGTTGAGGGTGACGTTGGGGTTCATGCCGTTTTGGATGGCAGTTGCCAGCGTAAAGGCCTTAAAGGTGGAGCCGACGGGACGCTTGGCCGTGGCATGGTTTACGTGGTTCTCGTCGGCGTTGTAGTCGTATCCGCCCACCATGCACTTGATGTAGCCGGTCTTGGGGTCGACGACGACCATGCCCATGTCCAGGCCGTCAAGCGAGAGCGTGTCGAGCTGCTCGCGGACGGCATTCTCTGCCACCTGCTGCATCGTGGGGTCGATGGTGGTCTTGACGGTCAGGCCGCCCTTAAAGAGCACGTCGGTCGAGAACTCCTGCTCCAGCAGCTGCTTGACGTAGGAGACAAAGTAGGGCTGCGAGTAAACGTCGACGCCGCTGCCCGAGATTTCGGTCACGTTGAGGGTGATGGGCTCGGCCTGTGCGGCATCGTGCTCCTCCTGGGTGATGTGGCCCAGGCGCAGCATGTTGTCGAGAACCTTGTTGCGGCGAGACAGTGCCAGATCGGGATTGACCGTGGGGTCGTACTGCGAAGGCGAGTTGGGAAGGCCGATGAGCAGCGCGGCCTCGCTGAGGGTGAGGTCGGCGGCGCTCTTGGACAGATAGGTCTCGGCTGCGGCCTCGATGCCGTAGGCGCCGTGGCCGTAATAGATGGTGTTGAGGTACATCATGAGGATCTCGTCTTTGGAGTACATGTCCTCCATCTTGATGGCGATGTAGGCCTCGCGCACCTTACGCTCAATGGTCGAGTCGAACTGCTCCTCCTGCAGGATGGTGTTGCGCACCAGCTGCTGGGTGATAGTCGAGGCGCCTTCGTGCCCGCCGCCGAGGGTTGCCACCGCAGCACGCGCGATACCCCACAGGTCGATACCGCCGTGCTCGTAGAAGCGCTCGTCCTCGACGTCAACGGTGCCCTGCAGCACGTAGGGGGAGACCTCGTCCTTGGTGATGGACTTGCGGTTTTGCGTGTAGAAGCTCGCGATCTTGTTGCCGTTGCAGTCGACGATCTCGGTGGGCTCGCTCACCAGATACGCGTTGGCGTCGGTGTAGTCGGGCAGATCGGACAGCCAGCGGTTGACGTTGCCGACCATGCCGATGCCAAA
>CABQHZ010000075.1 GCA_902464175.1 uncultured Collinsella sp.
CGGCCGTCGCCGTGGTCCTCGCGGTACACCACGTGTCCGAGGTGCTTGAGCTGATCGGGCTCGCGCGTGATGCCAAGCTCTTCGTTGATGCGACGTGCCGTGGCGGCCGCGACGTCTTCCCCGGGGAGCGGATGGCCGGCACAGCTATCGGCCAGCACCCCGCCCCACAGGCGTTTGAGCGGACTGCGACGACAGAGCAGCAGGCGCGCGTCTTCGCCCTGGCCCTCGACCAGAAGCGTCAGAAATGCCTGATGCAGGATTCCCTCGCCGGTATGGGCCTCGATGCGGTCGACGGGGCCAAGCGCCTCGCCGGTCGCGGCATCAACCGCCACGACCTCGGCGCCTGCGCCGCCCTCATCCCAGCCGGCGCGCAGAATGCGGGCTGCGGCCTCCTCGAGCGCGGCGATGAGTTCCTTGGTGGTATCGAGCATGCGCCGCAAGTCGTCCGCGGTCGCGTTCTCCACATGAAAACCCGTGCTTGCAACTACCGGCACGCCAAAGCGCGTGGCCAGCGCCGCCGCAATATCGTGCGCCGGGATCTCGTCTCGATGGCACGGAACGGCCAGGATGCTCACCGTCGCCGTACGGCCGGGCTCGGGGCGAGGAATGGCCTGCGCCGTGGCGCCCAGGTGCGCAAACTCCGGCGAGCAGGCGTACACCGCCATGCCTCGCGGCGTCACCGTCAGCTGGGCCTCGAGCGCAAACTTGCCCTCGCCCACTGCAACCTTTGTCGTGTGCATACCCATGGGATCTCCTGCCGTCCGCAATTACCTGCGACCATCATCGCCTATATAGCGACAATACAGGCAAGCGCGCCAAACCGTCCCAACAATCGATGCTTTTCCTCGATTTCGAGATTTTCATCGAATGTTGGGACGGTTTGGAATGCGGCAAAGAGGCAGTCACCTTGCCGCGTTCTGATAGAGTTGCAGAAACCCGAAACCCAGCCTTTCCCATTATTGGAGTTACCGCTTTGACGACCGCATCCACGCTCTCCCCCGCTCGCACCAAACTCTGCCTGGCACTGCTCGTGTTACTCGGATTTTCGCTCGGTTGTTCGGAGTTCGTGGTCATCGGCATCGAGAGCGACCTGGCCGCAGAGCTTGGCATCTCGCTTGCCACCGCAGGCCAGCTCATCAGCGTGTTTGCGCTCGTCTATGCCATCGCCACACCGGCGCTCGCACTCGGCACGGGGCGATTCCGCCGGTATCAGCTGCTTGTGTGCTATAGCGTCATCTTTGTGCTCGGCAACCTGGTTATGGCGCTGGCTCCGAGCTTTCAGGTGCTCTTTATCTCGCGCATCGTCCTGGGTTCTGTCTCGGGCGCGTTGCTTGCCGTGGGCGTGACGTATATCCCCGAGCTGTTGTCCCCGCAGCAGACCTCGCTTGTTATCTCGGTGGTGTACGGCGCGTTTTCCGTGGCAATGGTCTTTGTCACTTCGATTGGCAAGTTTGTGGCCGACACGCTCGACTGGCACGTGGCCATGTACGGTACGCTGACCTTTGCCGTTTTGATCTGCGGAGCGCTCGTGGCGTTTATGCCGCGCGCCGGACAGACCGACGAACCCGCTACCTTCCGCGAGCAGGCGGGTCTGCTACGCGAACCGAGCATCATCACCGGCATGCTCATCTTTTTGTTTGGCGTGGGATCAGTCTATGTGTTCTACGGCTACGTGACGCCTTATCTTGAGCAGGTGCTGGGCATGGGCACTGTTCAGGCGAGCACCACGCTTATGGCCTACGGCGTGTTCTGCCTGGTCTCGAACATCTTGGGCGGATGGATCGACGCGCGTTTTGGTATGAAGGCGCTGCTTGTGACGTTTGTGCTGCAGGCGGCTGCGCTGCTCGGGCTGTTTATTGCCGGTGCCGCTATGCCCATCGCGCTCGTCTTTGTCTTTGGCCTGGCGCTGCTCATGTATTTGTTCTCGGTGTCGTGCATCACGCACTTTATGGACGTGGCGCGCAGCCGTCATCCCAAGTCGATGGTGCTCGCGAGCTCAGTGGAGCCCATGGCATTTAACGTCGGCATCTCGTTTGGCACCGCGGTGGGCGGCACCGTGGTGACCGGCATCGGCATCTCCTACGTGGGTGCCGTCGGAGCCGTGTTCTCGCTCGTAGCCTGGGTGCTCACCTTGGTGACAATCAAGCTCGCCCGCTGGGAGCGCCGCCGCCACGCAGCACAGCCCTCGACGCAGGCATAGAGGCGGGACCGGGAACGGACGCAGGCACAGCCCAGAGTGGCAAGCGGTCGGTGAAAACCGCCCGACATGATCAGCGCATATCCGCGTGAATGCTCTAGCAGTTCGTTTTCGTGTACTTCAGATACACGCTTTTCTACGATTTAGTGTATTTTAAGTACACGAAATCGTACTAGACTATGTATCTGAAGTACACGAAATCGGAAAGGCGGCCCCATGCGCAGATCAATCGAATCCGTTATCGAATCATGGGCGACAAAGGACGCCTCACGCCCCCTCCTCATCCGTGGTGCGCGACGCGTAGGCAAAACATACGCCGCCGAGGAAATCGGCAGGCGAATCGCCGGCGATGCGTTTATCAAACTCGACTTTCAGACCGATCTTGAGCTGATCGCCCCTCTGTTTGACTGCCCCACAGACGATGTTGACACCATCGTGGCGCGGATTTCAGACTATAAACGCACCCCCATTCGCAAGGAAACCGCCTTCATCCTGTTTGACGAGGTGCAACTCTGCGAACGGGCGCTCAACTCGCTTCGCTTTTTCTCGGGTTCGGGCTGGCGCATATGCGCGACCGGAAGCCAACTCGGCGTCGCCACGCGCAAGCGCAAGTTGCCTTTTCCCAGCGGCGTTCGTCAAGAGACCATGCATCCCATGTCATTCGAGGAGTTTCTCTGGGCGCTCGATGAGGGGCAGATGGCCGATGCCGTTCGCACCCACGCCGGCACGCTCGAGACTTACGCCGCACACCAAGCCGCACTCAGCCTGTTTCATCGATATCAGATCGTAGGCGGCATGCCCGCCGCCGTCAGCGCATATCGCAAGACGTTATCCATCGAAGATGCGCGCATCGAGCAGCGCGAAATCGACGAGACCTATACCGCCGATATGACCGACCCCGAAAACGGGATCAGCGGAGTGGCAGCGCGCAAGGTCTGGCGTTCCATTCCGTCCCAGCTGCTGCGATCGTCCACAAAGAAATTCAAGTACTCCGAGGTCGAACGCGGAGGCCGACGCGCCAAGCTTATCGAACCGCTCGATTGGCTCGAGGGTGCTGGCATCATATCGGTTAACAACCTGACCGATGGCATCGCGCCTCCCCTCGTCCCCTTTGACGACGAAGACGGGAGTTTCTTTAAGGTCTATCTTCTCGATACGGGTCTCATGTTCTACAAACTCGGTATCAACCCACGGCTCTGGCTAGACCTCAAGGAGGATTCCGTCATGGCGCTGTCTTCCGACTTTCGCGGCGCCCTGGCGGAAAACTCGGTCATGCAGGCATTTTCGGGGAATGGTTTGCAGACGTACTATTGGATGCCGCCGTCTTCTTGGAAGACGAACGGCGAGCTCGATTTTCTACTCCAGACCGACCGTATGGAGATCGTGCCCGTTGAGGTAAAGTCCGCACGCAACGTGCGCGCGAAAACCCTCGGGTCGTTTATGGACAAAGCCCGGTCGCCGTATGCCTACATTTTGTCCGAGCATAATTTTGCCCGCAGCGAAACCGACGACGGACGCGAGCTGCGCCATCTACCCTTGTACGCAGCGGGCTTTATCGGGGCAGACTGCCTCAAGGGCAGTCTGTAAGCCCCGCGCGACCGCCCGGAAAGGAGCCGTCATATGCAACGCATTCTTTTTATCTGCTACGGCAATATCTGTCGCTCGACGATGGCTGAGTCGGTGTTTACCGAGCTGGTGCGTCGTGCTGGGCGCGAGGCGGAGTTCGTCATCGATTCCGCAGCGACCTCAACCGAGGAGATTGGCAATCCGCCGCATCATGGCACCGTTGCCAAGCTGTGCGAAGTTGGGATTCCCGTGGTTGCGCACCGTGCACGCCAAGTGCGCCGCGCGGAGTATGACGACTGGGACCACATCGTCTATATGGACGCCGAAAACGCCCGCGGTCTGCGCCGCATCTTCGGCAGCGACCCCGATGGCAAGATTTCGCGCCTGCTCGATTGGACCGAGCGCCCCGGCGACGTGGCCGACCCGTGGTACACCGGCAACTTCGATGCCACGTACCGCGACGTGCTTGCCGGTTGCGCGGCCATGCTCGAGCAGCTGTAGACAGGCGCGCACGAAGACGCACGAGCCGTGCCCTCGGCATAAAACGAGCGTGGATTTTCTCCCGCACACAAATTGAGCGTGGATAATCTCCCACTTTGAGCGCGAAACGGCGCTCTAAACGGGAGATTATCCACGCTCATTATCTCGGTGGGAGAAAATCCACGCTCGATTACTCGTCGACGATCTCGGCGAGCCAGACGTTCAGTGTATCGACCTCGGGACAGCAGAACTTTGCCGTGCCGGGCTCGTTGCCGGGCACGGTGCCGCCGTAGCGCAGGATGTCGATATAGGGAAAGCCCACGTGGCAGGCCATGGAGCACATCTTGCCGCGGTCGCGGTCGAAGTCGAAGACGTCGCCGGGCTTGTGGCCATGGTGGCAGCGGCACGTGCCCAGCTGGTCCACGCAGCTAATGCGAATGTGCGGGCGCTTGCCTCGCGGGGCGCCGAGCGACTTGCCCTCGCCCGCGGCCTCAGCGCCGTCCTCGCCCGCGCTACTCATGGTCAATCACATCCAAGCAGGCCTCGATGGGAAGGCCGGCGGACTTGTCCTCCTGATCGGCATTGCGCTCGATAAGCTCGGCCACCACGCGCATGGCATCGGACGTCGCGCGTTGCAGGCTCCAGCCAGCCATCACGCGGCCGACGAGCACCGCCGAGAACGTGTCGCCCGTGCCCGGGAAATAGACCGGAATGAGCTCAAAGGGAATCGTAAAGTACTCCCCCACTACATGGTCGTAACCGATAACCGCGTTCGTGCCATTGACCACGGCGCTCGTAATGACCACCGACTTGGCGCCCAGGGCACGCACGGCATCCACAAGAGCGCGGCCCTCATCGGGCGTGATTTGCTCGGCAATGGGCGTATCGGTGAGCAGACACGCCTCGGTGTAGTTTGGCACCGCATAGTCGGCGCACTCGAGCAGGCTGCGCATGAGGCCGATCGTGGACTCGGGCACGCCGGCGTAGAGCTTGCCGTTGTCGCCCATGATGGGGTCGACGAACACCTTGGTGCCCTTTTGCGCGCGACGGTGGCAAAAGTCCGAGATGATACGCGTCTCTTCCTCGGTCACGATAAAGCCGGTCGAGATGGCGTCGAACTCAAAGCCGAGCTCCTCCCAGATAGCGAGGCTTTGACGCACGTACTCCGTGGTGTCGTGGATGTAGAACTTGGGGTAGTTGAGCGTGTCGGAAACAAGCGCCGTCGGCAGGTTATGGATACGGTAGCCCATGTGCGACAGCACCGGCAGCATGGCGGAAAGCGCGACCTTGCCGTAACCGCACATATCGTTGATCAGCAGCAGCTGAGTGTTCTTCATGAGGGTCTCCCTTGTTTCGGGCACAGCGCAGCAGCGCCACAGTGCGACTAAGTGTAGCGCAGGAGGCGTTGTGGGCGGAGGCGAGCGGTACGAAGGGCAAATTGTTGCGGAAAGGTTTCGGAAATGGGGGCTGTTTGCTCCATGGCGGCCTAGTTGATGCTACTCATATAGCGCCATTTCAAAACTATGCCTATTTACTACGTTTAACCGCCCGCCTCTAACCACAACGAATTTCTCTCCAACAAAACCGCAGGTAGATAGCTTGCGTTTTTTCAGAAACAGCTGTTGTGGTCAGCGATGCTGGATTCATCGTAGTAATTAGGCATAGTTTTTGACAAGGCCGCTTCGAAAAGCGTCATCGCAGCCCAAAGTGATCCCTTTTCCTCCGTCCCCCAGGGATCAGATTGCCGCTTAGGAGCATTTGCAGCGTCGAGCGGTTACGGCGTTTGGTAAAACGTCGTAACTTAATAAGTTTGGTACCTTGACATTTATTTCTTGCACTCCTAAATTAGTTAGGCACAAAACAATTGCACTACCTAACTAAAGAAAGGAGCGACACCATGTGCGATGACCACATCGACATCTGCCCCCACACGCCGGGCGGCGACCCCCATGACCCCGCAGATGCGCCCGCGGCACAGTCCCAATCAGACGCGCTTGCCAAGCGCATCCTGAGCGGCCTGGGCTTTTGCGGCCACTTTCTGCACTTTCACGGCGGCGGCGCCTCGGGAAAGGCCCCCATCGTCTGTTTGCTCGCCAAGCAGCCAAACGGCGAGATGTCACAGCAGGAACTAGGCCTGCACTTTGATCTTAAGCCCGGTTCGCTTTCCGAGATTCTCTCCAAGATCGAATGCGCCGGCCTTATCGAGCGCAGCCGCAATCCCAAAGACCGGCGGCAGCTCACCATTCGCCTGACCGAAGCGGGATGGGAAAAGGCCCACGTAGAGCAGGCGGCCCGCATCCGCTTTAGAGAACGGGCCTTTAGCGCGCTCACCCACGACGAGCGCGAGGACCTCGCCGAAATGCTCGATAAAATCCGCGTAACCTGGGAGGAACTGGATGATTAAAACCCTCATGGGAAGCATCCGCGACTATATGAAAGTCACTGTTGCCACGCCGCTGCTCGTGCTTGGCGAGGTGCTCTGCGAGATGCTGATTCCATTTATCACCGCCAACCTGATCGACGCTATCAAAGACGGCGCCACCGTAGCCGAGATGCTTCCCACCGCAGGCTTTTTGGTGCTCATCGCGCTGACGTCGCTTGCTTTTGGCGCCGCGGCCGGCGTCACCTGCAGCCATGCGAGCTGCGGGTTCGCCAAGAACCTGCGTCACGACCTGTTCTACAAGATCCAGACGTTCAGCTTTGCCAACATCGATGAGTTCTCGAGCTCCTCGCTCGTCACGCGCCTGACCACCGATATCAACAACGTGCAGCAGGCCTTTATGATGATCATCCGTATCGCCGTGCGCGCGCCGCTGGTATTGATCTTCGCCTTTACCATGGCGTTTATCATGGGCGGCAGCGTCGCCATGGTCTACCTGGTCATCATTCCGCTGCTGGGCTTTGGTCTGTTCTTCATCATCTATAAGGTGCGCCCCATCTTCTCGCGCGTGTTCCACAAGTATGATGCCCTTAACGAGTCCGTCGAGGAAAACGTCACCGGCATGCGCGTGGTCAAGAGCTATGTGCGCGAAGACTTTGAGAAGGAGAAGTTCGCGACCGCCGCGCGCGACGTCCAGATGGACTTCACCCGCGCCGAGAAGCTGCTCGCCTTTAACAACCCCATGATGAACATCTGCGTCAACGGCGCGTTTGTCCTCATCATCTACCTGGGCTCCAAGCTCATCATCACGAGCCAGGGCACGCTGTTCGACGTGGGCCAGCTCTCCTCGACCTTTACCTATGGTTTCCAGATTCTCATGAGCCTGATGCAGCTGTCGATGATCTTTGTCATGGTGACCATGGCCGACGAATCGGCACACCGCATTGCCGAGGTGCTGGCCGCCGAGCCCACGATCGCCGATCCCGCCGAGCCCGTGCTCGAGGTTGCCGACGGTTCCATCGACTTTGACCACGTGAGCTTTAAGTATTCCAAGCATGCGAAGCGCCAGGCGCTCGACGATATCGACCTGCACATTACGAGCGGCGAGACCATCGGCATCATCGGCGGCACCGGCTCGGCCAAGTCCACGCTCGTTAACCTCATCGCCCGCCTGTACGACACCACCGAAGGCGCTGTGCGCGTGGGCGGCGTGGACGTGCGCGACTACGACCTGGACGCGCTGCGTCACCAGGTCGCCATGGTGCTGCAGAAAAACGTGCTGTTTAGCGGCACCATCGCCGAGAACCTGCGTTGGGGCGACCCGAACGCCACCGACGGGGAAGTCCGCGAGGCAGCGCATCTGGCCTGCGCCGACGAGTTTGTCGACGGTTTCCCCAAGGGCTACGACACCTGGATCGAACAGGGCGGCTCCAATGTTTCCGGCGGTCAGAAGCAGCGCCTGTGCATTGCACGCGCCCTGCTGCGTCGCCCCAAGATCTTGATCCTGGACGACTCCACCAGCGCCGTCGACACCAAGACCGACGCCAAGATCCGCGCAGGGCTGGCAAGCTATCTGCCCAACACGACCAAGCTCATCATCGCCCAGCGCATCAGCTCCGTGCAGGACGCAGACCGCATCATCGTCATGGAGGGCGGCCGTATCGCGCAGATCGGCAACCATGACGAGCTGCTTAAGAC
>CABQHZ010000076.1 GCA_902464175.1 uncultured Collinsella sp.
TTGGCTCGGCCTTTATGGGCAGCATCCTGGTGTCCATCATGCGCAGCATCCTCGACGGCGTCGCAGGCGAATAGTCCAATTGACATAAAGCGCGGGCCAACCCACCACAGGTCGACCCGCGCTGTCACATTACGTTAGAGCCCTAGATCACGTAATCGTAGCCCTCGTTGGGCGCGACAAGTTGGTCGAGCGTCACGCCATCGAGATAGTCGTTGATGAGCTTATCCAGGTTCTTCCACACATCGAGCGTGGGACACTCATCCGATCGCGAGCAGCCCTTGCAGTCGCCGTCCAGACAGGCAACCGGAGCCAGACTGCCCTCGGTCAGGCGCAGGATCTCGCCCACCGTGTATTGCTCAGGCGGGCGCGTGAGCACATAGCCGCCACCCTTGCCGCGCATGCCCGAGAGCATATTGGCACGCACGAGCGTCGCCAGAATGTTCTCGAGGTATTTCTCCGAAATACCCTGACGCGCCGCAATCTCTTTGAGCGGAATGCGACCGGCCGCCTGGTGCTCGGCCAGGTCGACCATAACGCGCAGGGCATACCTGCCCTTCGTAGAAACCAACATATACAGTGCTGCCTTTCGGTCTTTTGTTCGAAGCAATTCTAGCCGAAAAAATGGTTTTGAAAACTCCCGTTCCAGTCCAGCGGGTTAATCATCTTGCAATAAATATCTTTTTCCTATTGCATTAGTAGGCTTTAGTGTCTACTATGCTTTTCAACAGCTAAACGAACAACCTATAAGGTTTATGGGTTTAGCTAATAAGAAACGTCGTCATTCACCCGGCAACCAGCAACTTGAACACTTTGGAGGTTCATCATGAGCAAGGTTTACACGTCCATCGATCAGCTTATCGGCCACACCCCGCTTCTGGAGCTCACCCACTTTGAGGCCGACGAGGACCTCAAGGCACGTGTGCTCGTCAAGCTCGAGTACTTCAACCCCGCCGGCTCCGTTAAGGACCGCGTCGCCAAGAACATGATTGACGAGGCCGAGAAGGCCGGCAAGCTCGTGCGCGGCGGCGACTACACCATCATCGAGCCCACGAGCGGCAACACCGGCGTCGGCATCGCCTCCGTGGCAGCCGCCCGCGGCTACAAGGTGATCATCACCATGCCCGAGACCATGTCCGTCGAGCGCCGCAAGCTGATGCAAGCATACGGTGCGCAGCTTGTGCTCACCGACGGCTCCAAGGGCATGAAGGGCGCCATCGCCAAGGCCGAGGAGCTGCAGAAGGAGACCCCCAACAGCATCATCGCCGGCCAGTTTGTGAACCCCGCGAACCCCGCCATTCACAAGGCCACGACCGGCCCCGAGATCTGGGACGACACCGACGGCCAGGTCGACATCTTCGTCGCCGGCGTTGGCACCGGCGGCACCGTAACCGGCGTGGGCGAGTTCCTCAAGGAGCAGAACCCCGAGATCAAGGTCGTCGCCGTCGAGCCCGCCACCTCCCCGGTGCTTTCCAAGGGCCAGGCCGGTCCGCACAAGATCCAGGGCATCGGCGCTGGCTTTGTGCCCGACGTCCTCGACACCCAGGTCTATGACGAGATCATCCCCGTCGAGAACGAGGACGCCTTTGCCACCGGCCGCGCCGTGGGCAACAAGGAGGGCGTGCTCGTGGGCATTTCGTCCGGTGCCGCCGTGTGGGCCGCGCTGCAGCTGGCCAAGCGCCCCGAGAACGAGGGCAAGACCATCGTGGCCCTGCTGGCCGACACCGGCGAGCGCTACCTGTCCACGGCACTCTTCCAGGACTAGCGCCTACTGCCAAACCGATGAGCCCAAGGCAAGCCGGTCTCCCCTCTCTTCTGGCGGCCTGAGCCTATCTTGTTAGGGTGTCCCACGAAGCACCCGAACTTGCTACAATGTCTGCGGCGCGGAACCAGCCTCCCGCGCCGCTTTTCTTTTTTTGGCCGCATGCCACCAAGGAGAACCTCCCCATGCACAACAAGCGCGTGCTCGTCGCCATGAGCGGCGGCGTCGATTCCAGCGTGACCGCGTACCTGCTCAAAAGCCAGGGCTACGAATGCGTTGGCGCCACCATGCGCCTCACCTGCCCCGCGCCCGATCCTGTCACGGGCATGAGCAAAGTCGACCGCGACATCGCCGACGCCAAAGCCGTTGCCGAGCGCATCGGCATCCCCCACCACGTGCTCGACCTGCAGCAGACGTTCGACCGCAGCGTGATCGAGCGCTTTGTGACCGCCTACCAGGAGGGGCTGACGCCCAATCCGTGCATCATCTGCAACCGCCACATTAAGTTTGGCGCGCTGCTGGACGCCGCGCTGGACATGGGCTGCGACTATATCGCCACGGGCCATTACGCCAAGACGAGTCAAGCGCCCGATGGCACCTGGCAGCTGCACCGCGGCGAGGATCCCAAAAAGGACCAGAGCTACTTTTTGTATTCGCTCACGCAAGAACGCCTCGCGCACACGATCTTTCCGCTGGCAGGCCTGGACAAAGAGCGCGACGTGCGCCGCATTGCCGCCGAGCAGGGCTTTACCAATGCCAAGAAAGCCGAAAGCGAGGACATCTGCTTTATTCCCGATGGCGACTACGCGGGCTATATCGAGCGCCGCTGCGGACATCCCGCTGCACCGGGCGACATCGTATGGCGCGACGGCAGCGTGGTCGGACGCCACAATGGCGCGCTGCGCTACACCATCGGCCAGCGCAAGGGTCTGGGCGTCGCGATGGCGCATCCCGTGTACGTAACGGGCGTCGACGCCGCCAGCAACACCGTACATCTAGGCGAAGCCGAGGACCTGACCGCTGCGGCGCTCACGGCCGATGAGTGGATCTGGAGCGCACCGGACGCGCGCATGGAGGCAGAGCTCGATGCCGGCGGCATTCGCGTGGGCACCAAGTACCGCTACCGTCAGAAAGACCAGGCAGCGACCCTTACGCGTAACGAAGACGGGCAAATGCTGCTAACTTTTGACGAGCCGCAGCGCGCCATCGCCCCCGGCCAGGCCATCGTCGTCTACCGCGGCGACGTCGTCCTGGGCGGCGGCACCGTTACGGCAGCCATCAAATAGCCGCGGGATTATCGCCGCACGTGTCGAAGCACTTCAACAGCGGCATTCACCTCGATTACGCGACGCTCGAGGCCGCGGCGAATGGCCTCGAGTCGACCCTCCGCCGTCGCCCATTCGCTCTGCGAAAGGATCTCGATCGCCTCATCAACAAATCCGTTGAGCCGCGATGAATCGAACCAATTGAGCGAGTCCGCAAGCGCCAGCTGGACGGAAGGGTCGGGCCCAAACGGCTTAGCGGCAAACCCAAACTCCCCAGCTGCGAGCACGACAGTTGGCACGTTATACCACAGACAGTTGCCGCTATCGAACAGCGGTGCAGGCCTTATCTCCAGGGTGTCGACATTGCGGATGATGCCGAAGTTTCGCCAATGGCGGTCGCTGTTGGCCAAAAGGGCATCGCAGACAATCATCTGCGACATAGACCTTCTCACAGCGGCCTCATCGGCACCATGCTTGCTAAGGTAGCGGCAGTACCGGTCGTACGTCGAGCTTCCTCGCTGGCCGCCAAGGGCGTTCTTAACGTAAACAGCCGGAACGTATTCCTCGCGGCCGTCAAGAAAGTCGTCGCACAGACACACAGGGCCATCGAACATCCGCTCAACCGTATAAGGAACAAACTCGCCCTCCGACAGCAAGCGACGATGCAGAGCCGTTGCAACCGCCTCGTTAAAGGGACGCTGATCGTCCATCTCGCACCCTTTAGCCAAAACGCGAATGCCGTTTCGGATCATCCACGATTTAGGAAGCTCGCCCTCGGATGTGTTGTCGGGATTTTTAAGACCGATGCCCTCCAGCCAACCCGAACGCCCCTCGGGCGCCGATCGCTCAAAATCATTCTCGAAGTAATTGAGGTTTTGCCATTCGAGCCCGTCGCATTCTGCCGGACGAAGCCAATAACAATCCGAAAGCGATAAGCCCAGGCACCAAACCGGAACCTCGATGCCACTGGCAACTCCCAGCTCACGATAGCGCGAGGCGAGTCCAGGGCGGACGTCAGGCACCGACCGATGGCTCCACCACACGTTGAGCTCCCGTTTATTCACCATAGGAGAAGAGCTCGAGCATGTACCAAACGGCATTCGTTGCGCATCGAGGACCTCGGCGATTTCGAAGGGAAACTCGCGCGTCGGATCAAATGAGACATGCGCGACCTCATGGTCGGCCGACATCAGCGTAAACTTGCGCCCCACATCGGCCGCAGGACGGCGTCCACGTTTGCGGACCTTTTGATAAGCGAGCGCAGAATCATACTCAACCATCTTCCGTCCGCCCACAATATCGCACGCGAGCGTTCCCGATGCGGCAAGTTGCGATATGCGGGCTTTCGTAACGCCCAACAGGCGGGCGGCATCACCCATAGATAAGTACTCAGATGTATTCATATGCCGCATCACCTCGTTAAGTAATTTACGCGTTTAGTTAACATATTACATACATCATAATACTAAACGACCTAAGGCGAAAAAAGGCCCGAGAAATCGGGCCTTAGCGATTGGTCAGCCGAGTCGCAAACTACTTCCCTAGCGCTGGACGTAGGCGCGAACGAGCTCGTAGGTGTTGCGCACACCGTCGATGTGGCTGCGCTCGTAGTTGTGGCTCGCATACACGCCTGGGCCGATCAGGCCATGGCGAATGTCATAGCCGGCCGAAAGCGTGGCCTCGACGTCGGAACCGTAATGCGGGTACACGTCGATGGCGTAATCGAGCTCCAGCTCGCGCGCAATATTGGACAGTGTGGTCACCAGATCGTAGTTGTAGGGGCCGCCCGAATCCTTGGCGCAAATCGACACCATGCGCTCGGTGCAGCCCAAGTCGTCGCCCACGCAGCCCATGTCAACGCTGATCATCTCGCGCGTGTCGGCCGGCACAAAGGCACCGCCGTGGCCAACCTCCTCGTACACGGTAAAGAGCAGCGACACCTTGCGCGAAAGCGTCACCTCGCCGCCAGCAACGGCGCGGGCCAAACCCAGCAGAATCGACGCGGACAGTTTGTCGTCCAAGAAGCGGCTCTTGATGTAGCCGCTCTCCGTCACCGTGGTACGCGGATCCATAGCGATGATGTCGCCAGTCTGAATGCCCAGCTCAAGCACATCATCCTTGCTGTCAACGTTCTCGTCGAGCAGGATTTCCATGTTCTTCTCGATGGTCTTGACCGGCTCATCGGCCACATGCGCCGAAGGCTCGGTATTGAGGACCACACCCGTGTAGACATTACCATCGCGCGTATAAACGGTGCAGTTCTCGCCATCGGCCGTAGACCACTGATGCCCGCCGAGCGTCGTGGGACGCAAGCGACCATTGTCCTTAATGGAGCGCACCATGGCGCCCAGAGTATCGACATGGCTCGCCAACACGAGCGGCTCACCCTCGCCACCAAGCTCAACCAGCACGTTGCCCTTATTGGAACGCTCGGGCCCAAAGCCCATATCGCGCAACGTTTCCATCAGATAATCAGTCGCCGCACGGGTATAGCCCGTAGGTGAAGCAATCGAGGTAAGCGCCTTCAACTGGTCAGTAATATAGGAGAGCGTAGAATCCATCTTGGACACCAAAGTCACCCTTTCATATCGAATTAAACCCACAGCAACAATACCACCGCGAGCCATCTTTTTACCTAGCGAGATGACCCATCGAGCTCCCCAGAACTGCGCCCGCCACGATAAGCAGATACAAGGCGCCATCCAACAATGCGCCCCTCACATCCCGCCTTTCCGGCACCCCGGCATCTGAGAAAAGAACGCAGGCGATCCCGGGCTTCCCTCCGGGCGCATTCCGCAGGACGTAAAAGACCCCGCCGCGCAACGCGCGCAGCGGGGCCTTTTACATGTCCGAGGACGCGCCCGGAGGGAAGCCCGGGACCGCCGACGGGAGTAATTTACTCAGCCGGGCAGATCTTCTTGAAGAGCTCGATGACGTCGTCGAGCGTCGCCTCACGCGGGTTGCCCGGGAAGCAGGCGTCGGCCATGGCGTCCTTGGCCAAGACCTCGATCTCGTCGGCCTTCATGGCCTCGCAGACGTGCGGGATGTTCACGTCGGCAGAGAGCTGCTTGACGGCGGCGATGGCGGCGTCGGCGGCCTCGTCGGTGCTCATGCCCGTGGTGTCAACGCCCATGGCGACGGCAACCTTGGCCAGACGCTCGGCGCAAACCGGCTTGTTGAACTCCATGGCGATCGGCAGCAGCATGGCGCAAGCGACGCCGTGCGGGGTGTCATAGTGAGCGGACAGGGTGTGAGCCATGGCATGGTCGATGCCCAGGCCGACGTTGGAGAAGCCCATGCCGGCGACATACTGACCAAGGGCCATGCCCTCGCGGCCGGAGCCGGGCTGGCCGGACTTGGCCTCGGCAACGGAGTCGCGCAGGTTCTCGCTAATCAGCTTGATAGCCTCAAAGTGGAACATGTCGGAGAGCTCCCAGGCGCCCTTGGTGGTGTAGCCCTCGATGGCGTGGGTCAGAGCGTCCATGCCGGTGGAAGCGGTGAGGCCGGCGGGCATGGAAGCCATCATATCGGGGTCGACGACGGCGACCTCGGGGGCGTCGTTGGTGTCGACGCACACGAACTTGCGGACCTTCTCGGGGTCGGTGATGACGTAGTTGATGGTCACCTCAGCGGCGGTACCGGCGGTCGTCGGCACGGCGATGGTGAACACGGCGTGGTTCTTGGTCGGAGCGACGCCCTCGAGGCTACGGACATCGGCGAACTCGGGGTTGTTGATAATGATGCCGATAGCCTTAGCGGTGTCCATGGAGGAGCCGCCACCGATGGTCACGATAGCGTCAGCCTCGGCAGCCTTAAAGGCCTCAACGCCGTCCTTGACGTTCTGGATGGTGGGGTTGGGCTTGATCTCGGAGTAGAGGCTCCAAGCGATGCCGGCGGCATCGAGCTCGTCGGTCACCTTAGCGGTAACGCCGAACTTGACCAGATCGGGGTCGGAGCAGACGAAAATCTTCTTGTAGCCGCGACGCTGGAGCTCGCCGGGGATCTCCTTGATGGCGCCAGAACCATGATAAGAGATGGTATTGAGAACGAAACGATTAGCCATTGATAGCCTCCCATCGTGTGCGGGGCACCCATTACGCCCCACGCTATGGCTCCCATCCTAACGCTTTTGAAACAAAAAACACGCGAGAACATCAAAAGTGTTAAAGCGTTTCAACATAATAACGGAGCTCTAGTCCTTCCCTCCCAACAGCAGCGAAGGCTAGATTATAGGAGCAATCGCCCAAAGAATACGACCAACTCAGTCTATAAATTGTTTCTGTTTTAGCAATATATGTTTGACAATACGTTTATAAAAGGATACATTTTAGTAGATAACATGCATACAGCAAATAGCGTTATTTATTTTGTTGGAAATTGCCCATGCGGTTATTGCGGCTGCATGTGCTGCAACGTTCAGCGTAATTCTCCGCACGAAGCAGAAGACGGTTCCAATTCGATCGAGGCGATGACGCGTGATGGCTACTGGTCCTAAATCGAGCAAGACGGGTACAAACGAATATCGAATCTCCATTGAAGGTAACCCTTATCCGCATGCTCTGGCTCTCATCAACCCAGCGGGAGACAACCTCAACATCAAAAGATATGGGTTCACGGGTCCACTAGGACAGCTATTGAACCTTAAATATACCGTTTATGACGATGCAAATGAAAAACTCTTTACTGTCGTCGACGGTGGTTTTAGCAACATGCCCAGGGTTGCGCTCATCATCGAACACAAGGAAGTTGCGGTGTTCGATTATGGCCTAAACAGACTTGAGATGAAGTGCATAACGAACATACCGAATTACGCAATAAAAGGTAACTTCCTATTTGGAGATTACGATATATTCAGCCAACAGGAAGTGAAGCTATCTTCAGTTATCGTCCTTCAATGTGATAAACAATCGTGCTTTAGCATACAGGTTTTGGATAAAGCCGAATTAGCCGCCGCAATTGGAATACCTACAGCCATTGCCCTTCTTAGGGCTCGGATTGAAGAGCATCTCGAATAAATCGCAAAAAGCAGTTCGTAACAACATTCAGGAGCTAGATAGTTTTTCTGGCTCCTGAATGTTGTTACGAACATGCACCTTAGCGCTTAAGACTCGCGGTCTGCCAGTCAGCTATGATGCGGGCCCATTTCCTGTGCAAGTCGCGCTCGCGGTCGATAAACATGATGGCAAACGCCACGAACAGCAGCAC
>CABQHZ010000077.1 GCA_902464175.1 uncultured Collinsella sp.
AGGTTGCAAGCATACCGCAAGAGCTCGACCGCGTCCAAATGGGCCCACTCGATCAGCTCCTCGTCGGCATCCAGGTCGACAAAGCGCAGGGTCACTCCGCCATGCTGGCGGTACCCCAGGATTTCGCCCTCGTGGCGCAGACGCAGGTCCATCTGGGCGAGCGTAAAGCCATCCGAGGTTTTTTCGAGCGATTGCAGGCGATCTTGTGCTGCCGAAGCGCCGCCGTTGCCCTTGGAGTGCGTCATGACCAGGCACGTGCCCGACACACTGCCACGGCCCACGCGACCGCGCAGCTGATGCAAGGCCGCCAACCCAAAGCGCTCGCCATTCTCGATGACCATGACGGTGGCGTTAGGCACGTCGACGCCCACCTCGACCACCGTAGTCGAGACGAGCACGTCAATCTCGCCACGCTTAAAGGCATCGATAACCTGGTCCTTCTCCCCCACTGGCATGCGGCCGTGAAGGCGCTCGATGGCAAGACCCGGCAACGCCAGACGCAGGCGATCGAGCTCGGTCGCCGTATCGTGCAGCGGCACGGGGACCGTCACGCGGCCCTCGTCGTCGCGGGCGATACCGGGCACGTCCTCCAGATCATCGGCCGAGTCACTCGGCTCCACGAGCGGGCAAATCACGTAGGCCTGATGACCCTTTTCATGCGCCTTACGGATGGCGCCATAGGCGAGGTCACGGCTCGACTCGGTGAGAACGCGTGTCGTCACGCCAGCGCCAGGGACGGGCCGATGGCGGATGATACTCGTGTCCAGATCGCCGTAGACCGAAAGCGCCAGCGTACGCGGGATGGGGGTTGCCGTCATAACGAGCAGATCGGCACCGGGGCCCTTCGCGCGCAAGGCATTGCGTTGGCCGACGCCAAACCGGTGCTGCTCATCGATGACTACGAGCGACAGATACTTAAACGCCACGTTATCCGAAAGGACCGCGTGGGTTCCAAAGAGGACGTCGAGCTCTCCCGATTCCAGCTGTGCATGGATGCGCTCGCGCTCTGCGGCCGGCGTGGCACCCGTCAGAAGCGCCCAAGACATGCCGGCCTGCGAGAGCAGAGGGCCGGTCTTATCGGCATATTGACGCGCCAGCACGCCCGTGGGCGCCATAACGCAGGCCTGTGTGCCGCTATCGGCAGCCACAGCCAGCGCGCAGGCGGCAACGGCGGTCTTACCGGTACCGACATCGCCCAGCAGTAGGCGGTTCATCACGCGCCCGCCATCGCACATATCGCGCAGGATGTCTTGGAACGCGGCCTCCTGCTCGTCGCTCAGCGAAAACGGCAGGGCCTGCTTGAGCGCGGCCAGGTGCTCGCCCGCGGCGTGGGCGTAGGGAGCGACTTCGACCAAGACACCGTCGTTGCGCAGGCGCAGCGCCAGCTGCAGGTAGAGGCACTCCTCGTAGGCAAGCCGCGCGCGCGCGATATCGCGCTCAGCCATGCTCGAGGGAAAATGGATCGATCGAAGCGCACGGGCATTGCTCATCAGGCGGCGCTTGACGCGTAAGCGTGCGGGAATCGGGTCGAAGGGATTGCCGACGACCTCGAGCGCGCCACTTACGATACGGCGCATCCATGCCTGACTCACGCCGTCACTCACGTAATGGACCGGCAGGATAGTGCCCGCGGCGCGCCCTTCCTCAAGCTTTTCAAAGTGCGGCGAGGCCATCTGCTTAAAGCCGTAGGCAAACTCGACCTTACCCATTACGGCCAGGCGGTCGCCCTGCTTAAGCTGCTGGGCAATCCAGGGCTGGCGGAAAAAGGCGACCTGCAGCACGCCCGTCTCGTCAACGAGTGAGACCTCGGTCACCTGCATGCGCGGACGCGGCTGCTTTTGGACGATACGATCGACCGTGGCGATGATGGTACACACGGTACCGATGGGCGCCATCTCGATGGACCAGGAGCGCGTAAAGTCCAGGTATCGATGAGGGATATGGAGAAGGAGGTCCCCCACCGTCCGAATTCCCAGACGGCGAAGGGCCTCCTCACGTTTACCCGAAACATATTTGAGTCGCGCGATATCCTCGTCGAGCGCATTGCTCTGGGCAAAGCGCTCCGAGACGCGCGGCACGGAGCACAGTTCGGACATGGGCAGTTGCCTACTCGATCGAGAAGATCACGGGATAGAGCGGCTGCTCGCCACGATGGGCGTCGATCTCCAGATCGGGCTGAGCCTCCTCGATAGCGTCGACGATCTCCTGGAAGGCCTCGTCGGACAGCTCCTCGCCGGCCAGAATCGTCAGCGCGTCGCCCTCCTCTTCCTCCTGCATTCGGTTGATGCAATCGAGCGTGACCTGCTTCACGTCGGAGCCGACCACATCGATGGAGCCGGCAATGATACCCATGACGTCACCGGAGTGAATCGGCGAGCCGTCGGAGGCGCTGGAATCGCGCACGGCACGGGTGACCTCGCCATCGCGAACCTCACTGATGGCGTCGACCATAGCGGCGACGGCATCCTCGAGCTCGGAATCGGGCAGGACCGCGAACAGCGCGGAGAAGGCCTGCGGAACGGTCTTGGTGGGAACGACGGCGACCTTCTTGTCGGTGCAAGCTGAGGCAGCGGCCTCAGCGGCCATGCGGATGTTGCCATTGTTGGGCAGAATGATGACCGAGGTCGCGTTGACCTGGTCAACAGCGCCCAGCAGGTCGGCGGTCGAGGGGTTCATGGTCTGACCACCCGACACGATCACGTCGACGCCGAGGGACTTGAGGATATCGGCCTCGCCCGAACCGGCGGCAACGGCGACAAAGCCCAGGGCCTTCGCGGGCTCGGCGGCCTTCTCCTGATCCTCGTGGATCTTGGCGGTACGGTCGTGGGCCTCCATCTCCATGTTATGGATAAAGACCTCATAGATCTGACCAAGCTGCAGCATGTGCTCGAGCACCAGGTTGGGGGTGTTGGAGTGCACGTGGATCTTGTAGTCGGGATATGCGCCCACGAGTAGCTCACAGTCGCCCATGGAACCCAGGAACTTGAGGCACTCGTCCTCGTCAAAAGGAGCGTCGGCCTTAAAGAGGAACTCGTTGCAGTAGCGGAACTCCGAGCCCTCCCAGTCGTCGTTGGCCTCGATCTCAACACGACCAAGGGCCGCGTCGCGGGCAGAGCCAGCGGAATCAAACGTGGCGGAGAAATCCTCGACAACGGTGCTGCGGCCAAGCGCGGCGGCAACAAAGTTCTCAAGGAAAATAGCAAAGCCAAAGGCGCCGGAGTCAACCACGCCGTTCTCCTTCAGAACGGGCAGCAGGTCGGGCGTGCGGGCGACAGACTGATATGCCTCGACGACGATAGCGTCGAGTGCGTCCTCGGCCGAGAACTTCTTCTTCTCGCACTCGTCGGCCTTGGTCGAGACATCGCGCAGCACCGTGAGGATAGTGCCCTCGATAGGCTTGCGGACGGCCTGGAAGGCGACCTTGACGGCTCGGCGGAACGCATAGGCGATGTTGGCGGACGTAATGGGCTCATCGGCAGAAACGAGACCCTCGGCCACACCGCGCAGGATCTGCGAGGTGATGACACCGGAGTTGCCGCGGGCGCCCATGAGGGAGCCATGGGTGATGGCGCCGGCGATGGCCTCCATGTCGGCGTCGGCGGGAAGCGCAGAGAGCTCCTTGGTCACCGAGGCGAGCGTGAGCGACATGTTGGTGCCGGTATCGCCATCGGGTACGGGGAAGACGTTGAGCTTGTTGATCTCCTCGGCCTTGTCGGAAACGGCAGCCGCAGCGATCGGAAAACAGGTGCGAATGGTCTTTGCAATCATGAGTGGTGAAATCTCCGTGTTCGGATGCTAGTTCAGACGGCTCTTGAGCGCGTCGATGTGGATGCCGATCTTAAGGCTGGCGGGATCGATCTGAGCGATCTCCTGCAGAGTGAAGGCAACGGAGCTCGAAAGATTGTGGCAGACGGACTTCATGTTGACGCCGTTCTCGAGCACGACGTGAAGATCGACCGTGAGGCCGTTCTCGTCGGCGGAGACAAGCACGCCCTTGCGGAGGCGCTGGCCGGCAAGCAGGCGCACGCTCTCGGCGCCCTGGAGCTGCTCGGCCATACCGACGACGCCGTAGCACGTCATCGCGGCATAACCGGCAATATCGGCAATTACGTCGTTCGAGACGCTCAGGCTGCCGTTAATGGTCTCAGACACAAGAATCTCCTTTTCTGGTGCTCGCGGCACCATGTCGTGGGAGCAATCATTGCAATATTCTACAACGACCGCGCCATGTTGAGGTGGTGGGTCGCGGGATTACATCCTCGACACGAAATGTTGATATGGCAACGTTCGAGTCAAGTGGTCGCGGCATGAAAAAACCCGCCGCATAAGCGACGGGTTTTACAACCTGGCTCCCCGGGTAGGACTCGAACCTACAACAGCGCGGTTAACAGCCGCGTGCTCTACCATTGAGCTACCGAGGAATTTAAAAGCCCAGCGGAATGGGCTGAGAAATTCTGGCTCCCCGGGTAGGACTCGAACCTACAACAGCGCGGTTAACAGCCGCGTGCTCTACCATTGAGCTACCGAGGAATAGGTGCGTGCTCTCAAGCAACGAAGTTTATTATACGGACGAATCAGCTTAGGGCAAGAACTTTTTTGAGAATTTTTCCGACCTAGTCATTGGGGACGTCCCCAATGACCACATGAAAGCGCCCCCAAGCGGATGTGCTTGAGGGCGCTTCTTGCTTGCGAGGTTATGACTCGATGTAGTCCTTCAGCTTGCTGCTGCGGCTCGGGTGACGAAGCTTGGCCAGGGTCTTGGACTCGATCTGGCGGATACGCTCGCGCGTGACACCAAACTCGCGACCGACCTCCTCGAGCGTGCGGGGATGCCCGTCGACAAGGCCAAAGCGCAGCTCGATAACCTTGCGCTCACGATCGGCAAGCGAGTCGAGCACCTGGGTGAGCTGCTCCTGTAGCATGGAGAAGCTGGCGGCATCGGGAGGAACGATTGCCTGGGAGTCCTCGATGAAGTCGCCCAGCTGAGAATCCTCTTCCTCGCCGATGGGGGTCTCGAGCGACACGGGCTCCTGCGAGATCTTCTGGATCTCGCGGACGCGGTCGGCGCTCATGTCCATCTCGGCACCGATCTCCTCGGGGGTCGGGTCGCGACCCAGGTCCTGAAGGAGCTGGCGCTGCACGCGGACAAGCTTGTTGATGGTCTCGACCATATGCACGGGAATACGGATGGTACGGGCCTGGTCGGCGATAGCGCGCGTGATGGCCTGACGGATCCACCACGTGGCGTACGTGGAGAACTTGAAGCCCTTCTGGTAGTCGAACTTCTCGACGGCGCGAATCAGACCGAGGTTGCCCTCCTGAATCAGGTCAAGGAACAGCATGCCGCGACCGACATAGCGCTTGGCGATGGAGACAACCAGACGCAGGTTTGCGCTGATGAGTGCCTGCTTGGCTTCGAGGCCGACGTTCTCAATGCGCGTAAGACGACGCATCTCGGCACGCGTGAGCTCGAGCTCACCGGCATCGGCAGCCTCGAGCTTCTCGGTGGCCTCAAGACCGGCCTCGATCTTCATAGCCAGATCGACCTCTTCGGAAGCGGTCAGCAGGTCGACCTTGCCGATCTCCTTGAGGTACATACGAACCGGATCGCCGGTCAGCATCACCGTGGAGGCATCGATGCCACGCACGCGGGAGCGTGAACGGGACGTGCGCACGGTGCGCTTCTTCTTGCTCTTGGAAGAACCCATCTCGGCGTCGGCCTGACGGGCCATCTTGAGCTCGTGATCGTCGAGCGAGCCGGAATCGTGCTCGTCGTCGTCATCGAAATCGTCAGTATCGGTATCGTTATCGTCATCGTCGACGTCCATGGGGGCGTCGTCGTTTCCGCTCGCGGAGATAATCTGGATGCCGCTGTTGCGCAGCGCGGAATACACCGCGGTGAGCTGCTCGTCAGAAACATCGATATCCTTCAGGGCGACCTGAATCTCGTCCTCGGTTACCGAAGTCCTGTTTGAGCCGTTGCCCATGAGCTTTGCAACGTAGGATTCCAGCCCAGTACCCGTGCTCTCAGTCTTTTTTGGCACAGATTCTCCCTTCATAGTCCACAGGACTCATTACTTTAGCACACACATTGACGTCTATACCCAAAAAGAGGACTGGATATAGGCGAGAATACGCTGGTTGACCACAACATCTAGGCCTGTTCGGCGCCTGCGGCCTCCAGACCGATCAAACGGAACGGGTCCGCCACGCCGCCGATCGACTTTTGCAGCTCGCGTTGACGCTGCGAATCCTGCGCGGCCTGCACGGTCAGCGCGCGACGGGCTTCATCATCGAGCGAACGGTCCTGGCGCAGCTTGGCCTGTGCGGCACGCATGCGGCGCTTGATGGTGTAGAGCTCGAGCGTATCGAGCATAAACACGATGTTCGTCTCGGTGGGGTGCTTGCTCGTCGCCGAGATGCGCCCGGCACTCACAAGCGTTGCCGCCTCGGGACACACCGAGCGCGCTGCATCCATGCAGGCCGCAGGATCGGTTCCCGGCGGCGTTGCCAGAACGGCCCATGCGATGGACTCGTGACGAGGGTCAACCCACTCGATAGAGCAGATGCGGTCGGCATACGTGCGGAACAGGTCGGGGTAGCTCGTAAGCATCGTCAACAGCTCGCGCTCCCCTGCCAAGGACTTGCGCTCAAGATCAGTAAGAACCATCGGCGCCGCCGCAGCCGGTGCGCCCGAACCGTCAGCCACAGGCACAGCACCCATACCATCAGGCACGTCGATCGGCGGAAGATCGTCGACGACCTCCACGGGCGCGGCACCGTAGGCATCGAGCGGGACATAGTCGTACGGCTCTTCTTCGACCGGAGCGGACACCGGCGGCGTCGCGCCCGATGCCCAAGCACCGCGAGATGCCCCCTGCGAACCAGACGTCCGACCGCCCGCGCTACCAGAGCGCTCGAGTTGCGCCCGCTGGCGTTCATAGTTCTGCTCACGACGTCGTTCCGCATCTTCGCGCTTGGCGACATCGCGAAACACGCGACCCGAACTCGCACGCACTGTCTCCAGATCCAAACCCAGCAGATCGGCAATCTGGATAAAGTATGTGTCGATCATGTAGCTATCGCGCAGCGGATAGATAAGCGTCAGCGCATCTTCCAGCGCCTTGGCACGACCGCCCGGCGTGGTGATGTCACTCGACTCCTGCAGCGAACGGTAGACAAAGTCCATGAGCGGCTCGGCAGCGTCGATGCGCGCCTGAAGCTCCTGTCCACCATGCGCTGTGATGAACTCCATGGGGTCGTTGCCGTCGGGCAGCACCACGCAGCGCAGGTCCATCGAATCCTGCTCGATAAATTGAATCGCGCGACGGGCGGCCTTCTGGCCCGCGGCATCGCCATCGAACATATACACGATACGCTTGGCAAAGCGGGTGAGCGTCTTGACGTGATGCTCCGTGAGCGCGGTGCCCAGCGTGGCGACAACGTTTTTGATCCCCGCCTCCCAGCAGGCGATACAATCGGTATAGCCCTCCACCACGATGGCCGTATCCTGCGCGACGATAAACTCCTTGGCCCAGTTAAAGCCATAGAGGTTTCGCTTTTTATGGAACACGCTCGTCTCGGCGGTGTTGAGGTACTTGGGTTGGCCGTCACCCATGATGCGCCCGCCAAAGGCAATGTTGTGACCCTGCTCGTCAAAGATGGGAAACATCACGCGGTCGTAGAAGCGGTCGGCAAGCTGCCCGCGCCCGCGACTCACGGCAACGTTGGCGTCGATCATCTCCTGCGGGGTAAAACCCGCCTGGGACAGGTGCGACACCAGCGCGTTGCGGCCCGGTGCAAAGCCCAGGCAGTAGCGGCGGCAGACGTCGCCACCCATGCCGCGGCTGGCAAAGTACTCACGTGGACGGCCATCCTTACCGCGCATAAGCATGGTGTGGTAGAACTGGGCGGTCTCGGCGCACAGATCGTAGATGCGGGCACGCTTGGTGCCGCGCTCGCGGCGATCTCCGGTGTCGTGCAGCTCAATACCCGCACGATCGGCCAAATAACGGATTGACTCGGGAAAGCTAAGGTTTTCACGCTTCATGATATAGGTGAAGACGTCGCCACCCTCGCCGCAGCCAAAGCAATGCCACACCTGCGTGGCGGGAATAATGTGGAAGGACGGAGTCTTTTCGCCATGAAACGGGCAGCAGCCCCAAAACTCATGGCCGCGGGGCTTGAGCTCAACCGTTTCCTGCAC
>CABQHZ010000078.1 GCA_902464175.1 uncultured Collinsella sp.
AAGACCTCTTGCGCCGATCAGCTTACGCGCGCTATCGAGGCCGCTCGCGCCGAGATCGCCTAATGGGTATCGCCGACCACATCAAGAATGGAATATCGCGCCGTGGCTTTGTGCTCGGCGGTGCTGCCGCGGGCGCTGCCACGGTGCTTGCCGGTTGCTCGAAAAAAACGGGCACCAGCGACGATGCCGCCGGCGAGCCGCAGGTTATCAAGGACGATTCGAAGATTGTCTCGATCACTGATGAGTACGAAGCTGTTGATATCGATCTTGAGCCCACGGCCTCGTGGACGCTGCCGCTGGGCACGCTGCTGTACTACTGTGATGGCGACTACGCTGCCGCGATGATGGCGTCTGCTTCTGCCCTGCATGCCAATACGCTTGGTGTGCTCAACCTGGGCGATGGCTCGCTTACCACACTTATCGAGGATCCCGTTGAGGGAACCGGTTATGCGTTTTACGACGTTCGCGCGGGTGATGGCGTGTTCGCGTGGGTCGAGATGAACTTTGCCAATGCGTCTTGGAAACTCTATGCGCAAAACCTTGCAGGCTCCTCCCTTACCGGCAACGCTGTCGAGCTCGACCGCGGTGGCGAAAACTACGATCCGCCGCTCTTCACAGCGTATGGGTCGTCGGTCATCTGGTATAAGATGCCCTCGTCCGGCGGCAGCAAGACGAGTAACGATTCGTACTGCTATCGCCAGTCGCCCAGCGAGTCCAAGCCTGAGACTATTTGGAAGTCGACGGGCCGCTTCGCATCCGCCCCGCGTGTGAGCGACGGCATCCTGACCATCTCGCCCCGCGTGCACAATGATGAGGGCGTCTATTACGGTATGACGGCGATCGACCTGACCGACGGCAACAACACGAAGCGAGCTCAGCTGGTGCTTCCTTCGTCGGTTTCGCCTTTCGAGGCCGTGTATATGGGCGACACCTTCGTGTTCTCCATTGAGGCGACGTATAACGGTGTGGGTAGCCTGGGCAATATGGGCACCTATATCGGTAACGAGGGCGGGCCGTACCTCTTCCTTTCACGTGAGCCGCTCGCGTGCGCTGCGGGAAGGAAAAATAAATACCTGGTTAAAGTCCAGGCGTCGCATTTTTTGATTGACACTTCGGCTAAGACCTACGGCTCGCTTCTGTCGCCCGACCGAGCCCTGGAGTATGGCGATTATCCTGCTACGGCGGGTAAATCGAACTCGTTCCTAACGTACGCAACGGTGCGAAACAGTCAGGGAATTCCCGAGACGGTTACCGCTCGCTTGTTCTCTCTTTAGTCTCCGAGGGGTTAAAAAGGCGTCGACAGGGGAATAAGCGCGTTGTGACTATGAGTACCGCCCGCCGAGCTATCGCACCCATGCGATACCCGGTGGGCTCAGGTGCGTTAAAATGAGCTTGTTCTTAGCTAATTGAGACAGGGGGGCCGTGTTATGGCTTCAGATGCAAAAAAGATTCTGCTGGTCGAGGATGAGAAGGCAATCCGTGACGCTGTCGCTGCCTATCTCGAGCGCGAGGGCTATTGGGTTGTGGGCGTCGGCGACGGCCAGTCCGCTATCGAAGAGTTTGAGAAGCATCAGTTCGACCTGGTCGTGCTCGACCTCATGCTCCCTAAGATTCCCGGCGAGCGCGTTTGCCGCACCATTCGCGACACCTCGGATGTTCCCATCATTATGCTGACGGCCAAGGGCGAGATCGAGGACCGTATTATCGGCCTCGAGCTCGGTGCCGACGACTACCTGATCAAGCCGTTCTCGCCGCGCGAGCTTGTCGCGCGCGTACGCGCCTTGTTCCGCCGTGCCCACCAGGCCGATGAACCGGCCGTCGAGGTGCTCGACTTTGGCGATCTGGTCATTGACATCTCGGGCCACAAGATTTTGGTCGAGGGCAAGGAAGTTGACCTGACGGCTTCCGAGTTCAAGCTGCTCACCACGCTTGCCCGCCACCCCGGCCGCGTCTACAACCGCATGGAGCTGGTCGAGAAGGTGCTCGGCTACGACTTTGAGGGTTATGAGCGCACCATCGACAGCCACGTGAAGAACCTTCGCGCCAAGCTGGGCGACGACCCCAAGAAGCCCAAGTGGCTCTACACCGTCCACGGTGTCGGCTACCGCTTCGAGGCTCCGACCAAGACCGATAAGTCGGACGAGAAATAAAGGAAATCACATATGACACCTGCGCGCTTTGAAATCGGGCAAAAGCATAAGCAGGAGAACGAGGCGGGTTCCAAGGCTAGTTGGAACACGCCTCGTTCCGATTCACGGCCAACGATGAGCTATCCCTCGCGTATGGCCCTGGCTTTTGCCCTGACATCGCTCATGACGGTATTGGTGCTGGTGGGCGTAGTCTCCGTTGTATGGGGCACGGTTTTTACGGATTACACGCGCTCCAATATTGTCGAAATTGCCAATTCCGCTGCCGAAAAGCTTGCGACATCGTATGAGGAAAACGGCAATTGGACTGCGGGCGAGCTACGTACGGTCGCGACATCGAGTTTGGTGTCCGACGATTTGGGTATGCAGGTCGTCAACAAGAAAGGCGTTGTCGTTTATGACGACTCATGGCCTTCGGCAAGCGCGACCGCCGATGTGCGCGAGAGCGAATCGCCGTCGAGCAGCTCGAGCGGGAAAAAAGCATCGCATAGTCCAGTCTCGTCGGCTCCCACCGGCTCCGATAGCGTTGCCAACGTCGAAATCATAACGTCTTCCGGGGAGCATGTCGGACAGGTAAAGCTGTGGGCGATTGGCTCCGATGCCCTGCTCACCAAGGCAGACTCAGCATTCAGAGAAAAGACCTTTAACGCCATGGCCCTTGCTGCGGTTGTGGCCGTCTGCATCTCGGTCGTTATCGGATCACTCGTGTCGCGCATGCTCACCAAGCCGATTCATCGTATTACCAGCACCGCCAAGCAGATCCGCGATGGAGACCTGTCCGCTCGTACGGGCTTGCGCGGCGATGATGAGATCGATCAGCTGGGAGAGACCTTCGACGAGATGGCCACCTCACTCGAAAAGGATATGAAGCACGAGAAGCGCCTGACCTCTGATGTTGCCCACGAGCTGCGCACGCCGCTCATGGCAATGCTTGCAACGGTCGAGGCCATGCAAGACGGTGTGTATCCCACCGATGACGAACACCTGGAGACAGTCGCATCCGAGACGCGTCGTCTGGCCCGTCTGGTGCAGCAGATGCTCGACCTGTCGCGCATGGAAAACAGTACCGCGCCGCTCAACCTGGAGCCGGTGGACATGGTGCCGTTTGTGCGTTCGATTGTGAATGGCCAGGAGCGACTGTTTGCCGATCGTGACCTGCGCTTGCGCTTTGCGGATGAGACGCAGGGTCACGATGACGTTGTCGAGGCAGATCCCGACATGATCACGCAATGCGTCATCAACCTTTTGAGTAACGCCATGCGCTATACCCCCGAGGGGGGTTGGGTCGTGGTGTCGGTGCTCAGCGACCGCAAGCACGTCGATATCGCGGTTTCGGATACGGGCATCGGTATTGCCAAGGATGATTTGTCGCGCATCTTCGGTCGTTTTTGGCGTGCCGACGCCAGTCGCGCCCGCGAGGCGGGTGGCCTGGGCGTGGGCCTCGCCGTGACCAAGCAGATTGTCGAGCGTCATCACGGCTACATATCCGTGGAGTCGGAGCTTGGAAAGGGTACGACTTTTACGATTCATCTGCCTCGCGAGCACACGGCGGACGCGGCATCTACTACAATGGAGCACTAGCTTTTCGCTATTCGGTGAAGGAGGGGTTTCGTCCCTGCCGCTCCGAGTTTGCGAAAACGTGCGGGAAAGAACCCGCATTACTGTCGTATTTTGGTAAGGAGTGACTCACGTGACAACGATGGAGCGTCGTCCGGATTCCCGTGGCAAGGTTCGTGATATCTACGATGCCGGTGAAAACCTGCTGATGGTCGCCACCGACCGCATTTCTGCGTTCGACTTCATTCTTCCCGACGAGATTCCGTTTAAGGGAGAGGTGCTCAACCGCATCTCGGCATTCTGGTTCGATAAGTTTGCCGACATCGTTCCCAACCACCTCGTTTCCATCGACCCGGCGGATTTCCCTGAGGAGTTTGCTGAGTATCGTGACTACCTCGCCGGCCGCGCCATGCTGGTCAAGAAGGCCCAGACGATTCCTATCGAGTGCATCGTCCGCGGCTATCTGACCGGTTCGGGCAAGAAGACCTACGACGAGAACGGCACCGTCTGTGGCATTCAGCTGCCTGAGGGCCTAACGGAGGCGTCCAAGCTCCCTGAGCCGCTGTTCACGCCCTCCACGAAGGCCGAGATCGGTGACCATGACGAGAACATCTCGTTCGAGCGTTGCTGCGAGATCGTTGGCGAGGACATCGCCACGCAGATCCGCGACCTATCTCTCAAGATCTACAAGGCCGCTGCCGAGTACGCCGCGACCCGTGGCATCATCATTGCCGACACCAAGTTCGAGTTTGGTGTCATCGATGGCAAGGTCACGCTGATCGACGAGTGCCTCACGCCCGACTCCAGCCGTTTCTGGCCTGCCGCCAGCTACGAGGAGGGCAAGATTCAGCCCAGCTACGACAAACAATTCGTCCGCAATTGGCTCAAGGCCAACTGGGATATGACGGGGGAGACCCCGCACCTGCCCGCCGAGGTCATCGATGGCACGTCCGAGCGCTATCGCGAGGCCTTCCAAATCATCACGGGCTCCCAGTTCACAAGCATGAAGGAGAATGCGTAAGTGAGTACCCGCAGCGCCACGAACAAGCGCACGCAATCCCGCGAGGTTACCGGGGTTGCGCGCAAGTCCGCCGCATCCGCTAAGCCCGCCCGTCAGGCAGCGAGCTCTGTTCACGTCGTGCCGGCATCATCCAAGGCACGCCGTAAAGAGCTCGAGAAGGGCGAAAACCTGGAAGGCCTTTCCAAGGAGGAAAAGCGCGCCCGCAAGGCCAAGCAGCGCGCCCGCGAGGATCGCATCTACACGGTGTCGAATATCCTTCTCAAGCAGGATGAGGACTACACCAAGCGCCGCCGTATTTGGTGGGCCGTGCTCGCTATCGGCATGGTGTTCATCGTGGCAATTTGGGCTTCGTTCTACTTCGTTCCCGGCGGCACGGTGTCCAGTCCTGTTCAGATGGTTGGCATCGTTGTGTCCTATGTCATCATCCTGGGTGACTTTATCTATGACTTCGCTCGTATTCGTCCCTTGCGCAACATGTACCGCGCGCAGGCCGAAGGCATGTCCGAGAACAAGCTCAACGCTCTTATCGAGCGCGCAGCTGCCGAGGAGGACAAAAAGGACTCCAAGAAGAAGTAGCGTTTGCATGCATACTTATCGCTAAGATATAAGGCGCGTCGTTTTTGCGGCGCGCCTTTTTACTGTTCTATAGATAGATGGAGTGGCACATGATTCGAGCTGCCCTGACGGTCGAAGAAGCTCTGGAGGGCATGAAGGCCCTGGAGCCCAAGATTAAAAACTATGCGCGTCTGGTTGTCCGCAAGGGCGTAAACGTCAAGCCCGGCCAGGAGGTTGTCGTTCAGTCTCCGGTCGAGTGCGCGCCTTTTGCCCGCGTGGTGGTCGCGGAGGCTTATGCCGCCGGCGCTGGCCACGTGACAGTCATTTGGGCCGATGACGCCGTGACAAGGCTTACGTACGAGCATGTCGATAAAAGCTATTTTGAGCAGACGCCCGAGTGGAAGCGCCTGCAGTTGGATTCCCTGGCCCAGGACGGTGCCTGCTTTATCTTTATCGAGGGTGCGGACCCAGCGGCTCTGAAGGGCATTGACCCCGCCAAGCCCGCCGCGGCTTCCAAGGCAAGGAATACGCAGTGCAAGGTCTTCCGCCGTGGGCTGGACTACAACATCAACCCGTGGTGCATCGCCGGCGCGCCGGTCGTTGCCTGGGCTCGCGAGGTGTTCCCGGGAGACGCCGATGAGGTTGCAATCTATAAGCTGTGGAATGCGATTCTGCACACCGCTCGCGCCGATGGCCAGGACCCGGAGAGCGACTGGGAACTCCATGACGCCGCATTCGAAAAGAATCTGCGTTTCCTGAACGACAATCGTTTCGACTATCTGCATTACACCTCGGCAAATGGAACCGATCTGACGATTGGCATGACGAAAGGTCACGAGTGGGCCGGCGGCAAGGGCAAGACGCCCGATGGGCACCCCTTCTTCCCCAACATTCCCACCGAGGAAGTCTTCACCTCGCCTGATCGTATGCGCGCCGACGGTATCGTGTATTCGGCTATGCCGCTCATTCATCACGGTAACAAGGTTGACGATTTTTGGATTAAGTTCGAGGCCGGCCGCGTAGTGGACTACGATGCCCGCGTGGGCAAGGCGACGCTTGCGAGCATCATTGACACCGACGAAGGTGCCGCTCGTCTGGGCGAGGTCGCGCTCATCTCCAAGAACACGCCGATCCGTGAAAGTGGCGTTCTGTTCTATGACACGCTCTATGATGAGAACGCTAGCTGCCATCTCGCGCTAGGTGTCGGTTTCCCCGAATGCATCGAGGGTGGGTATGACATGTCCAAGGAGGAGCTCCTGGAGCATGGCGTTAACGTCTCGAGCACGCACGTCGATTTTATGATCGGCACGGACGACATCGATATTACGGGCATTACGCCTGATGGACGTGAAGTTGTGATTTTCCAGAACGGCCAATGGAGTTGGGAATAGTCCCAGACCGTGGTACAATGCCACCCGCGGGCCGTTAGCTCAGCTGGCAGAGCAGGGGACTTTTAATCCCAAGGTCCAGGGTTCGAACCCCTGACGGCCCACCATAGAATAGAAAAGCGACTGGTGGATGCCGGCCGCTTTTTTGTTGCCGCGACATGGGTTCGAACCCGAAAGGGCGCGGAGCTGAGGAAACGCGTGAGCGTTTGCCAGCGCAGCGCGCAAGGCGCGAAGCGCCGCAGCGGCCGCCTGCGGAGCAGGCTGAACCCCTGACGGCCCAGCCAAAGAAAGGAAAACAAAATGAAAACAGATAGATACGGAATTAGCGGCAGCACATTAAAGATAATAGCAGCCATTTCGATGGTTCTCGATCATGTAAGCAGGATCGTCCTGACCAATGGAATCATGACTCACGCATCGTACGGTCAGATATCGGACGAACAGTGGGCGATTTTAAGCGAGGCTTCGGATGTGCTTCATGTTCTTGGCAGAATTGCATTTCCCTTATTTTGCTTTTTGATAGTTGAGGGATTTTTGCATACTCATGACATAAAGAAGTACCTGCGAAATATGCTTGTCTTCGCAATCATTGCGGAGCCCATATACGATTTCGTTCAAACCGGGCAACTATTTGACCTTCGGCAACAAAATGTTATGTGTGAGCTCCTGCTTTCCTTGGTCTTTTTGATTATTCTGGAAAAGATACAAAGTCTTTCAAAATGGAAAAGGTACATCGCAGAAACTGCTCTTATTGTTTTGACAGCACTGGCAGCTGAATACACTAAACTAGATGGCGGTGTGTATGGCATTCTGCTTGTGGCTGCATTCTATTTATTCCACGACAGCAAGGCCAAGATGTTCTTTGCTGCAGTATGCGCAGTGCTCCTTTCGTCATGCCATATAGTTGGCGGCGGATTTGAGTTTGCTGCAGCTAATGTATTTAATCCTGATGTTGCTGCTGCGGTCGTTTCGTTGCTGCTTATCAGTCTTTATAATGGCAAGCGAGGGCTGAAGCTGAAATATTTCTTCTACATTTTCTATCCGGCACATCTTGCTCTGCTTTATGGTGTCTCACTTATTGTTTTGAACTGTCTTTAAAAACTCTCAAACAAGTCTCTGAAAGCAGAAACAAATTGACCCTAAGACTGCTTGTGAATTTCCGGAAGACCTGAGAGATGCGAGGATAGACAACGAGGGCTGCAGAAAGATGCTTCGAAAGCATGAATGGCAGCGAAAAAATGAGTTCGGAAGCACCCCTCTGGATGCTCCAGCATAGAATAGAAAGCGATCGGCTCCGGCTGGTCGCTTTTTTGTTGCCGATGCACGGGTTCGAACCCGAACTTCTCTATATATAAGAACGCTTGGCGAACAAAACCTGCCTTTTACCGACGGGAAACAAATAGCTGATGCTTTTGGAGTAAAGTGGCGCTCCAGAGATGACCGATGCCTTAACACCTATAAACCAGCTGGTCATCGCCAATATCAGAAGC
>CABQHZ010000079.1 GCA_902464175.1 uncultured Collinsella sp.
CCGAGCAGACGCTCATCGCCGTCGGAGGAAAACGCCAGGTTCCCTGCCTGTTCATTGACGGCACGCCACTCTACGAATCGAGCGACATCATCACGTGGGCGCAGGAGCACCTGCTCTAGCAATGTAGTCATTGGGGACGTTCTTAAATGACTAGTCGTTAAAGAATGTCCCCAATGACTAGTTACTTGTATTTTTGTCTACAAAATTGTATACAAAAAGAGAGGCCCTTATGGAACTCATCGCTCGATGTTGCCCCGATCGAGATGGCTACATCATTTACCACGCCCTTGTCCCTCCTACGCGCAAGGTGCTCAGGGAAATCGGGGTCGATCGATAGGAGGCACTATGGACGCTAAGCAGCTCGAGAAGATGATGGGGTTTGCTCCCGGAGAGCTGGAAAAGGCAGCAGAGGCATACGAAAAAGATGAGTGGCCAAAGGGCCACACCATCAAGTTGGGAAGGCCGCCAATCTCCGATGAGCCAAGCGTTGTTTTATCGGCACGTGTGGGTGAGTCGGTTCTTGAAGCGTTTGACGCAAAAGCAAAGCGTCACGGACAAACACGCACGGAGCGACTCAGGGAGCTCATCACGCTCGATGCAATGATTGCCTAGTCCCCCGCCGGACCCAAACATGTACGTCAGCATCCAAAATCGACATTTTTTGACATCTTTGGGTGCTGACGTGCAGCTTTTTGCAACATAGCCGTTGGGCGTTCTTAAACGACTAGCCGTTTAAGATCGTCCCCAACGGCTAGTCGTTTAAGAACGTCCCCAATGACTACATTTAGCCGAAAAAGTGGGCGGTTGGCGCCAAAGGCTGCTCGCGAAAGACGCGCTCGACAGCGGCGCGGTATTCATCGACCTTTTTGGTCTTGCGTACGAGCTTGTGAACGGTCGCGGGATCGGCGAAGGCGCATTTGGCGTAGAACCACCACTCCTTCATGCGAAAGACCGCGTTGCCGCCGATCTCTTCTGCATAGGCCGCAAACAGCGTGTCGTGGAAACGCTGCAGTTCGACTACCGTGGCAGCGGGACCGCCGTTGACCATGCGAGCCAGAGCGGGGTTCGCAAGCAGGCCGCGTCCCAGCATTACATGGCGCGTGCCGGGATAGGCCTCCACCAGCGCGTCCATATCCTCAAGATCGAAAATGTCGCCGTTATAGGCCACGGGGAACGGTGCACGCTCCAGCGTCTCGCCGTAAAACTCCTTGCGCGGTGATCCCGTATAGCGGTCCTTTTGCACGCGCGGATGCACGATCAGCTCTGCCAGCGGCATGCGGCAATAGAGGTTGAGTACGCGCTCGTATTCGTCGTCGCTTTCCAACCCCAGCCTGGTCTTGACCGACACCGGCAGCGGCGAGTGCTCGCACACGTCGCTCAAGAACACCTCGAGCTCGTCGAGATTGCGCAAGAAACCCGAACCCTTGCCCTTGGCGACAACCGTTCCCGAAGGACAACCCAAGTTGAGATTGACCTCGCGATAACCCATGTCGGCGAGCACCTGTGCCGCCCACACAAACTCGTCCGCGTTCTTGGACATCAGCTGAGGCACTACGTTGAGCCCCTGGTTATTGACAGGGTCGACCTCCTTAAACGCCTTGCCGCCAAAGCGGTTTCCCACCCGTGGCGGCGGCAAGAACGGCGTGTAATAGCAATCGAGCGCACCGAAGCACTCCGCGTGCACGCAACGGAACACATGCCCGGTAATCCCCTCCATAGGGGCCAACGATAGAACCATCATCTTCTACTCTCAGATCAATGCGGCAAAGGGACTGCCCCCTTGTCACATCCTATTCAAACGGTTCAGAAACTCTTCGCAGGCGCGGGAACGCAGGCGATATTTTTTCCATACCAGATACGACGCAATGGTAAGCGGCGGCTCAAATGGGACAAAACGCAGATCGCTGTCTTCATCTATCTGCAGCAAGCTTCCAATGCTAACCGCACACGCAGCGCCCGAACGCACCAGATGCGACGCGTTGCCGATCAGGTCGAAATGCCCCACGATGTTGAGTTCATCGACGCTAAGGACGCCACTCGACCACGCTTCTAGGTCCAGCGCTCGATTCGAGGTGCGCGAACTCACCAGCAGCGGCATATTCGCCACGTCCGCAGGCGCCAGCACGTCCCGGCCGCCCCATGGACCGCTCGCGGCAACAACAGCACCGACTCGATCCGCCTCGGGCATACGAATCCATTCGTATTTCTCGACGTTAACGGGCTCCAGCAACAACGCAAAGTCGAGCAGGCCACGCTCCAAACGCTCCTCCACCGCATCGGCGTTACCGGTATAGAGTTCAATCGTCACGCCGGGATAATTCCGATGCAGTTCTGTAAAGGCATCGAGTACCAGCCGCATCGATTTGGTTTCGCCGGCGCCAATGCGGATAACGCCCGCAATGCCGAGCTCCCGATCCGCCAACTCTAGCTCGGTCTGTTCCACCAGCAAGACAATCTCCTCGGCACGCTGGCGCAAGCGCATGCCATCGCTCGTGAGCACACATGATCGATTGGTGCGCTCGAACAGCTCCACGCCCAGCTCGCGTTCCAAATCGGCTATCTGGCGCGAGAGCGTGGGCTGCGTTACATGTAGCACGTTAGCAGCTTCGGTCATGTTTTCCTCGCGGGCCACAGCAAGAAAATAACGCAGCGTTCGCAGCTCCATGCTTGCTCCTTCGTGCACAACGGAGAACCTCATTCGGTCCAATTCGTTTCACATACATAATCCGTATATCTAGCTAGTTGCTATAGGCAATATACATTATCAAATCTCGGAACTATCGTTACAGAAGAGAACCATCGAGAAAGGAAGCGCATGGAATACATCACGCTCAATAACGGCATCAAAATCCCCCAGCTAGGACTTGGCACATATCTGCTTAAACCCGACGATGCCCAATCGTCGGTTACCTCCGCACTCGGCATGGGGTATGAGCTCATCGACACTGCCAATGCATACGTGAATGAGCGAGCAGTGGGTCGTGGCGTGCGCGAATCAGACTCGCCGCGCGAAAAAGTGTTTCTCGAAACCAAGCTCTGGCCCTATTATTACAACAGCGACACCGCCGTTGACGAAACGCTCGAGCGTCTGAACACACCTTACATCGACCTCATGATTCTGCACCAACCCGCAGGCGACTACTTGGCGGGCTATGAGAAGCTTGAGATCGCGTACAAGGAAGGCAAGCTCCGCTCCATCGGAATCTCCAATTTCGACGAGAACGAAATCGAGAAGCTTCTCGCAAATTGCGAGATCGTTCCATCCCTTATTCAGGTCGAGTGCCATCCGTATTTCCCGCAGACTGAACTGAAGAAGCTGCTCGCCCAGCACGACATTGCATTGCAGGCGTGGTACCCGCTCGGCGGGCGCGGTAACAGCAGCATCATGAACGAGCCCGTCGTGCGCGACCTCGCTGTCAAGTATGGCAAAACGCCTGCTCAAATCATTATGCGTTGGCATATCCAAGAGGGAAATATCGTCATTCCGGGCTCCAAGAATCCGACGCACATCGCCGACAACATCGATGTCTTCGACTTCGAGCTCACGGACAGCGACATGACCGCAATAGCAACCCTCGATCGCGGGAAATCCTTCTATGAGCGCACGCCCGAGAAGCTTGCGCAATATGCCGCCTGGCACCCCGACGTTGAGAACCAGAAATAGGAGCATCATGCAGTACACAACCCTTGGCCATTCCAGCATCAAAGTCTCTAAACTCTGCCTGGGAGGCATGAGCTTTGGCGAGCCCAGCCCCGACTTTCATCAGTGGACCATCGGACCCGACGACACACGCGCCGTCATCAAACGCGCACTCGACACCGGAATCAACTTTATCGATACCGCGAACTGCTACAGCTTTGGCACGAGCGAAGAGTACATAGGCGCCGCCCTGCGCAATCTGGGCATCGCTCGCGAGAGCGTCGTGCTGGCTAGCAAGGTTCACTTCAACGAAGGCGGCCTTTCCGCCGACGCCATCAAACGCGAGATCGAAGGCTCGCTCAAGCGCTTGGGCACCGATTACCTAGACCTCTACATCATTCACCGCTTCGATTACGACGTCCCCATGGAAGAGACCATGGAAGCGCTCGACGAGCTTGTGCGCGAGGGCAAGGTCCGCGCGCTCGGTGCCAGCGCCATGTATGCCTACCAGCTGCACAACCTGCAGATCATCGCGCGCGACCACGGATGGACGCCCTTTACGAGCATGCAGTGCCACTACAACCTGCTGTACCGAGAGGACGAACGGGAGATGATCCCGGTGTGCCGCCAGCTTGACATGGCCCTCACGCCGTATAGCCCTATGGCATCGGGACACCTCTGCCGTCCCACGTGGGAAAGCTCGAGCACGCGTGGCACCACCGACAAGACCATGGTCAACAAGTACGACCATGACCGCGTCATCGACATGCCCATCGTTGAGCGCGTTGCCAAGGTCGCCGCCGATCACGGCGTACCGATGTCGCAGATTGCGCTGGCATGGCACTGGGCACGTGGCGTAGCGGCCCCCATCGTGGGCTGCTCCAAGCCTGAGCGCGTCGACGACGCCGTGGCTGCGCTCGACATAACGCTCTCCCCCGCCGAGATCGACTTCCTCGAAGAGCTCTATCAACCGCACGCGCTCGTTGGCCCCAAGGCCCGTCCCGGCGAAAAACCACTTGCCGGCACCACCAAAGTCAAAATCGCAAAGTAACGGCATGGATGACAAGATCATCGACGCTCTACACGACGCCGGCTGCAGCGCAGAGCTTATCGAGCTGTACGGCTCGGCCGCCAGCGATTGCGCGCGCATCTGTCTACTAAAACGGCATCGTCGTGAATTGCTCGACGACATACACTCGGGGCAACAAAAACTCGAATGCCTTGACTATCTCATCTACCGGCTACGCAGCACCTCAACCGGATGCCGTTAGCCGCTCAAGATTGTGAGCATGAGGCAGCGCCAAATAGCAGCTCGGCACAACCACAACCGTAGCAACAAAAGGAGTTCCAATGGCAAAAAACTTGTAGCATATTTCAGCGCATCGGGAACCACGATGGACGTTGCGAGTCGCTTGGCTCGCATGACGGACAGCGACCTGTTCGCCATTGTGCCCGCCGATCCATACACAAGCGCCGATCTTGACTGGCGTGACAAGCAGAGCCGCAGCACGCTCGAGGCAGCCGACCCCTCTTGCCGCCCTGCCATAACCTCTAGAGTGGAGCACATCGAAGGCTACGACACCATCTTTTTGGGTTTCCCCATCTGGTGGTACGTGGCACCGGCGATTATCAACACATTCCTTGAGTCTTACGACCTGACAGGCAAGACGATCGTCCTGTTTGCCACCTCGGGCGGAAGCGGAATGGGCAAAACGGCGTCGGTCCTTAGGGCAAGCGCTCCGGGCGCAAAGATCGTTGACGGCGGCATTCTCAACAACGCAAGCAACGCCAGCCTCGAGAAGTTCGCGGCAAGGTACCTCTAACGCGACAAAGGCCGACAAATCGGCGGCGCGGCGAGCACGATGAAAGCGGCATCATCGAGTGGATATAGGAGCGCCTGCCCTATTCCAAAGTCGCCACCCTAACCTTTCATCCACTCCAAAACATGTACGTCAACATCCAAAGTCAACATTTTTTGACATCTTTGAATGCTGACGTACAGCTTTTTGTATGGACCGGAGAAGGCGCAAATGGCGAACCCATCGAGCCGTCAAGACCCTTTAGCCGCATGACCATGCACTCATCGATGGCAGGATTCCCTATACTGAGTCACATATGACGGTATCGCGCCAAAGGAGAACGCCGTGACCACGTCGCAGATATCCCTGCTCGCGCTCATCTCGGTTGGAGGCATCGGCATCCTGCTTATCGGAATGAGCACGCTCATGAAAGCCGCCGCCCGCAGGAAAGCCAAGGCCTGCACCGCTATGATCATGGGAACGGTCATTGACCACCGCTTTATGGGCGAAGGCAGGATGTATCCCGTTTTGGAGTACACCGTCGACGGCACGCAGTACCACGTGAGAAAACAATTCCGCGGCGTAAAGACCAAAAGCTTGTCGGGGCTCCCCGTCCGCACGCAAAGCGCGGCGTACGAAGACGCCAAGGGCTGGTTGCACGTACATACAGGGCCCATCGCACGCCTAGATACTCTCGCAGAGCAGCTTTGGCCCCTCGGCAGCCAAATGACTGTGCACTACAACCCCAGCAGCCCAGACAAGAGCTATGTCGAGCGCCCTATCGTGGGCGACTTTGCCACGCTGATGTTTAACATCGCGGGTATCTTGCTCATCGCGCTGAGTATTTTGCTCTATGTTCTTATCCAGCGCTAGCTCAGACTGATACATCCCGCGCGCCGCGCGCCGTAACGACCGCCACGACTCCAAGGACCAGCTATGGCAACACTCTCCGAACAAGAACGTAAGCGCATCCAGCGATACTGCATTTGCCCAAAGGTTGCCGGCGCGGCGCTTGCCATGGCATTCGTGCTGCCCTTATTGATCATTCCCTTCGAAATGATCGACGACATCGTCTTCCATCACGAAGGCCTCCATGAGACGGGCATGATGACCGCCTTGGTGCTCACCGCCATCGAGCTCGTCATATTCTGTTATTGCGCTCTCGCCCCGCGCTTTGGCATGCGTGGCAAGCAGTGGAAGGAAATGCAGTATCGGCTCGCCGTCGAGCAGAGCGAGAAAGACCGCTCGACACAGATCGCAGGCGTTGTTGGTACGCAGGCCGCCGCGCGTCTGCTCAAGAACAGTGACAACGAGACCGTACGCAACCTGGGCGGCGCGGCAGAAGTCGCCGCTGCCGTAGGCGCCGTCGCCACCGCGGCAGACGTTCTTGCCGAAAGCTTTGCCAACGCAAAGGCCATGGCAGAGGCCTGTGGCGTGCCTATCCCCCGTGCAAAAAAGTGGATCGTCGCGCTTGTGGCACTGCCCCTCGCAATCGTGTGCGGCGCCTATATCCCGCAGCTGGCGCAGGGAAACATCGAGATGCAGGAGAACGCTGCGGCCGCGGCCGAGCAGATCGCCATCGCCCGCGAGGCATTAGAGCCCGTATGCGAGTACGTGTCCGCCGATGACCCCTACGAGCGATATCAAGATTACGGCTATCATGTCCGCGGCTATCTGCACGAAGGCAACTCCGACGCCCAGAAGACCTATACGTATCTGGACTTTGACAACAAGGGGACACTCAAGGAAGTGAGCTACGTGGCAGAGGTCGACCCCAGCGCGAGCCTTGAGGACAACCTCGCCCGCATCGAGCGCGACCTTGACGAGCTGTTCTCTGCCGTCCAAACCGTAGACGTCAAGACGGTGAGCCCCGAGCTCCTGGCACCGCATAAGCTCCCCGAAGAGTTTAGGCAGGCATTTTTGAACGGCTCACTCTACGAGAGAATCTCTATCAGGACGAGTGACGACCCCGTCAAAACGTATTATTCGTTTGACACGGAACCCGAGGACGAGTTTGACGAGTACACCCATCCAAGCATCCGCATCACGTTGATGGGCAAAACAAACTAAAAGGCGCGGGAAGGGCCACCCCTTCCCGCGCCTTTTCTCGAATGTGACAAAGGGACTGTCCCTTTGTCACATTATTCGGAACGTAGGGCCTCCACGGGGTCTTTCTTGGATGCGCTGCGGGCCGGCAGCAGGCCAGCGACAACCGTCAGCAACACCGAAATCGCGATGAGCACCAGCGCATCCTGCACGGGCAGGCTCATCAGATTGGGGACCTGTTTGGCCGCAAGTGCCCAGGCATTAACCGGAAAGCTCACGACTACCACGACAGCAACGGCAAAGACGCCGGCAATGAGGCCTTCAATAAAGGTCTCGGCATTGAATACGTTGGCCACGTTGCGCTTTGACGCGCCGATCGCGCGCAGGATGCCAATCTCCTTTTTGCGCTCCAGTACGCTGATGTAGGTGATGATGCCGATCATGATGGAGCTCACCACCAAACTGATGCTCACGAACGCGATGAGCACCAAGCTGATGGTGTTCACGATGTCGGTCACCGACCCCATAATGATTCCCATGTAGTCGGTGTACGAAATTGCCCGATCATCATGGCCAGCGGCCTTGGCCTGCTTGTTGTACGCATCGATATGATCGAGCACGCGCTCCTTGGCCTCAAAGTCGCGCGGGAAAATCTTGACCGAGA
>CABQHZ010000080.1 GCA_902464175.1 uncultured Collinsella sp.
ATGCAATCCTTAAGCTCGGTCTTTGCCTGCTGCATGATCTCGAAGCTCGAGAAAATACCGGTAATGTCGGCGAGCGTAACGTAGTCGTCGAGCTCGAGGGCCGTCAGACGTAGCAGGGAGCGATCGAGCGACTGACGGGTAGTCTGGAGCGTGGCGACGAGCTGGTTGACCGAGCTCATGATGGTGGTGACGGGCTGGATCTCGTAGCTCTTACCGTGAACGTACACGTTGACGACGGCACGACGGGCCGAGACCGAGATCACGATGGCGTCGGTGAGCACCGACATGCGAGCGGCGGTGCGGTGACGCATGCCCGTCTCGCTCGTGGCAAGCGAGGGATCGGGATTGAGGTGGAAGTTGGCGCGCAGGATCTGGGTGAGGTCGCCGTCGATAACGATGGCGCCGTCCATCTTGGAGAGCTCGAACAGACGGTTCGAGGTGAACGAAATGTTGAGCGGGAAGCCGTCGTTACCGGCAGCGAGCACGTTTTCGGTGTCGCCGACGCAGATAAGGGCACCCAGGTGACCGGCGATAATCATGTCGAGGGCGGTGCGGATCGGCTGACCAGGTGCCGTCAGGCGGATGGCCTGTTCCATACGCTTTTGCAGCTCGTTCTTATCCAAGGCATCGCTCCCATCGTATACGCTCCATAAACGCTAAATAGTTTCTCACGGTTTGTCCCCGCGGCGCTCGCGAAATCCGATGCTTACAGAATGAGCGAACACAGCTGGGAGCCCCGTCCCAAATGAGCTGCTTATGTGGTAGCATCGGGATTCACATAAATGAGGGAGTAGTCGCGTGACCGGTTTCGCCTCCGGTAGCGCGGCAAGTCAACATACTGGCCGAAACGGTCTGGCTTGCCTTAATGAACGAGACTCGTGGTTGTGCGCGCAACGCGTACGCCACGGGTCTTTTTTGTTGCTCCCCTGCCAGAATTACACGCGGGTTCGCCCGCAGAGAGGGAGCCAGACTATGGGACTCGCAGAGCTCGTGTTGCTCGCTGTTGGCCTTTCGATGGACGCCTTTGCCGTATCCATCTGCAAGGGCCTTGGCATGAAGAAGATCAACCTTAAGGTCGCCGTGGTGCTCGGCCTGTTCTTTGGCGGCTTTCAGGCCGGCATGCCCGTAATCGGATGGGCGCTCGGCAGTCAATTCATGGGCATCATCGGGCCCATCGACCACTGGATCGCCTTTGTCCTTTTGGCCTTTATCGGCGCCAAAATGCTGTGGGAAGCCTTTACAGAAGACGAGGATGAGGGCGACGGCAAGGATGCCGAGAAGATCGACCTAGGCGAATACCTGATCCTGGCTATCGCCACCTCGATTGACGCTTTGGCCGTGGGCATCTCGTTTGCTGCACTCTCGGTCGATATCGTCCCCGCCGTGTCGCTCATTGGCGTCACGACCTTTATCTTCTCCGTCGCCGGCGTGGCGATCGGCCACACCTTCGGCGCGCGCTACGAAAAGCCTGCCACCATCGTGGGTGGCGTCGTGCTCATCCTCATCGGCCTCAAAATCCTGCTGGAGCACCTCGGAATCCTGGTGCTGTAACGCCCAAACCCTATTGCTCGAAACCCAATGTCGAACAAGGCCTCATGCAGAGTTTTGCATGAGGCCTTTTCATGTAAAAGAACGCCTACTCAACAAGGCTGGGATATCCAGTCCTTCATCGTCATTCCATTCGTTTTCTGGGCAAAGATTCATTCGTTTTTATGTGACTCTAATATTCGTTTTTCGGGTATGATTTCATTCGTATTTATGGAAATGCGAGGTAAACAGTATGGCAACGATGGCGAAAGACACGTATATCCCCCGGCTCATTGACCGCAAGATTGATCAATATCTCAATCTGTTCGGTGCCGTTGAAATCTCAGGCACTAAATGGTGTGGAAAGACTTGGTCCGCGCTTGCTCATGCAAATAGTGCCATATACGTCGATCGTGGTTCGAACCAATTGCTCATCGAGTCCGACCCTCAGTATGCACTAGTTGGCGCTACCCCTCACGTTATTGACGAGTGGCAGCGTGTCCCTCAGGTTTGGGACTGCGTGCGCCATGCTGTCGATGACACCACAGAAAAGGGCCAGTGGATCCTAACAGGCTCTTCTACGCCGGCAAAAGACAAGGTGAACCACAGTGGAGCCGGACGAATCGGTCGGCTGAGCATGCATCCCATGAGTCTTCAGGAGAGCGGAGATTCAACAGGTAAGGTAAGCCTAGCTGCCCTGTTTAAAGGCGAGTTTGCCCCATGCCCTTGCGCGTCGGGAATCGATTCTCTTACCGAGCTCATTTGTCGCGGCGGATGGCCCGACGCGCTTGCACTAACTTCTGACACAATTCGACCTGTACTGATGGGCTATCTAGAAGCTGTGCATAATAAGAGCGTTCCTGACCTTGGCGGACGCGAGCTCATTAGTTCACGCGTGGCAGAGTCTCTTGCGCGAAATCTTGGACAGTCCAGCACAAATGTCACACTCGCCCGTGATGTATTTGCCCTGGATGGCGCATTAGCACCAACTGATACCCAAAAACGAGAGGTTTCCCAACATCTTGAATACCTCGTGCAACTCTATTTAATTGACGAGTTGCCCGGATGGGTTCCGGCGTCGCGCTCCCCCAATCGCATGAGAACTAAACCCAAACGCTACTTCGCAGACCCCTCATTAGCCATTGCCGCACTGGGCCTTAACAAACAAAACCTACTTGAGGACTACCAGACGCTTGGTCTTGCGTTTGAAAACCTCTGCATGCGCGATTTGCAGGTATATGCCTCATCACTCGACGCCGCCGGGTCTCACCCTGTCCGTTATTACCGCGATGATTCAGATTTAGAAATCGACGCCGTTATTGAGCTTGCGGATGGAACATGGGGGGCATTCGAGATCAAGCTCAGCGAGACAAAAGTTGAGCAGGCCGCCAACAGTTTGCTGCGAATGAGAGACAAGTTGCTTAGCGACAAAATGGGGCGCACGAAGCCTCCGGCATTTCTTGCCGTTCTCACAGGGATGGGAGAGATCGCATATAAACGTCCTGACGGCGTATACGTTATTCCCATTCGGGCGTTTGGGGCTTAAAAAGCCATACGCCCGCACAAGGCCTCATGCAGAGTTTTGCATGAGGCCTTTTCGTGCAGACTTTTGCATGTCATACTACTATGCAAAAGTCTGCACGTTAGGATATCGCCATGGATACTCTTCCCATCACAACACCGCGCCAAGCCGGAATCTACGTGCGTCAGGCGCGCGAGGCGCAGGGGATCACCCGTGCCGCTCTCGCTAAAACAGCAGGTGTTTCGGAGCGTCTGCTCGCATCGCTCGAGCTAGGAGATGCCACAGGCATTCGGCTCGACAAGTTGCTGACCGTCTTTAACGCACTCGGCATAGGACTCTTTGTTCAGAGCGATAACGACTCCATCACATCGCCCGCCAAACAGCCAGCGACGGAAGCGAACCTCCGCATCGCGAACTCAAATGCCCTGTCAAAGCCGAGCGCAGGCAGACGGCCCCCTCGACAAGGAACGTCATCTTCCTACGGTGCCTTGCTGGCCCAAATTGCAGCCGAACAAGGCCTTTCCGGCACTTCGGACCTCTCCTTTGGCTGTAAGGTTGTGAAATAAATGGCGGCGATGGAACTTATAACCCTCATTTGTGGCGAAATCGCCGGCACACTCCGACAAGATAAGCAAGGACTCTGCAGCTTCGTGTACGCCCCAACCTACTGTGGAGTACCGCTATCGCTAACAATGCCGCTTTCCAATCGCACGTATGGCCACAACATCGTCCGCCCGTTCCTGTTTGGTCTTTTGCCCGACAGCCAAGAGCAGCGTCGCGCTATTGCCGCTGAGTATGACGTTGCATCCAACAACCCCGTCACTCTCTTGTGTCATATCGGTCTTGACTGCGCGGGCGCCGTTCAGTTTTGTCAAACCGATCAATTAGACGCCGCCCGCGACAGGGTCTCGGCATACCGCCCGCTTACCAATTCTCAAATCGCCCATAAGCTCAAAGCAATTCGCGACGACGAAAGAGCGACATGGATGGGCTCCAACGAAAGCTGGTCCCTGGGCGGCAACCAAGGCAAATTTGCGCTAGCGTGGCATGATGGCCAATGGTGCGAATGTCTAGGGTCATCCCCCACTACTCATATCTTCAAAAATGGTGTCGTAGGGTTTAAGCATCAAGCCTTAAACGAATTCGTCTGCATGAAAACAGCTCAGCGTGTTGGCATTCCAACTGCCAACGTCTCCTATTGCACCTTCGAAGACGAAGACGCACTCGTCGTTGAACGCTACGACAGAACGGTCGATGCCAGGGGAAATATCGAAAGGCTGCATCAGGAGGACTTTTGCCAGGCGCTCGGTGTATTGCCAAGCCAGAAATACACCGCCGATGGAGGACCAACAACGCGAGACATTCAAGAACGGCTGATTAGCACGGTCCCCCACCACATGAATCTTGTGCTCTTTACTTATATGTTGTTCTATAACGCCATTATCGGAGCACCCGATGCGCACGCTAAAAATTACTCGCTCATCCTAGGCAAAGGCACAAACGCGGCGCTCGCACCCATGTACGATGTTGCGTCGGGTCTGGCGTATGAGCGCATGCGGCGAAAAGCACGCCTTGCTATGAGCGTTGGCGGCGAAAATCGTGTGGGACGCATCGGTCCAGGCGCTATCCGCCGATACCACGGTATGGGCGACCCCGCGCTGGAGACGGCGCTCACCGATGCCGGGCTATCCGAGAAGTTTTGCTTTGCGACCATGATGGACCTCGCCTACGAGGTACCCATTTGCATGGAAGAGGTCATGGACGAATACGCCGATCTGCCCGGCATGGCGGACCTGCGCGAGCATATGCTCGGCCCCGTCCGCGAAAACTGCCAGCGAACCCTCGACCTCATCAGGGCGGATATGGGCTAGACGCCAATCAATTTCCCATTTCTTAAAAGAAGAGAGGGGGCACCCGTCGCAAAGGCTCGGATGCCCCCTCTCGTAATGTCATTTGCAATCCGCTGGCACGTGACTCGGACTGCTGCTAGCGCAACCTTTACGCAGCGAGGCGCTTGAGGACGTCGATGAGCAGCTCGTAGAAGCGCTCGGCAGAAGCGAGCTCCATGCTCTCGTCCGGGGTGTGGACATCGGAGAGCGACGGGCCCACGGCGATGGCGTCCAGGCCGTGCAGGGCCTCGGCAAACAGACCGCACTCAAGGCCAGCGTGAATGGACTCGATGCGCAGCTCGGAGCCAAAGAGCTCGCGATAGCTCTCGACAAAGACGTCGCGGACCGGCGAATGCTCGGCATAGCTCCAGCCGGGATACTCGAACTCAAACTTGGCGTCGAAGCCCAGGACATCGGCCAACGTCTGCAGGCGGTCCTTGAACTCGTTCTGCAGCGAGGTGATCGAGGAGCGCGGGGACAGCATGATCTTGACCTCGTCGTCAGAAGTGGCAACCACACCGATGTTGGAGGAAACCTCGACGGAGCCGTCGGTGGCGACGTTGCGGCGAATCACGCCGTTAGGGGCAAGACGCAGGGCGCGGATGAGGGCAAGCGCGGACTTCTGGTCCATGGCCTCGACCTCGGCGTCGTCGGCAATCTCGACGGTGCAGGTAAAGCCGGGGTCGAAGACCTCGAGCTCGGCAGTGACGTCGGCGATGATGTCCTTTGCGATCTGGGCCGCGGCCTCGGCGGCAGCGTGGTCGGCGTAAACTAGCTCGGCCTTGCACTCACGGTTGATGGCGTTGTCCTTAGTGCCGCCGTTAAAGCTGACGATGGCGGGCTCGCCGGCGACCATCAGGCGGTCGATGATGCGGGCCATGATGAGGTTGCCGTTGCCGCGCTCCAGGTTGATATCGTTGCCGGAATGACCACCCAGTAGGCCGGAGATGTCGAGCGTGAGGGTGCTACCGGTCTTGTGCTCGCGCACGATGGGGCAGGTGTAGGTAACGACGACGCCGCCGGCGCAGCTGACGGTGGCAACGCCCTCTTCCTCGGAGTCAAGGTTAATCATGGTGCGGGCGCTAATCTGGGACTTGTCGAGCGTCTCGGCGCCGACCAGGCCAGTCTCCTCGTCGGTGGTGAATACGCACTCGAGGGCGGGGTGAACGATCGAATCGTCGTTGAGCACAGTAAGCATCAGAGCGACAGCAATGCCGTTGTCGGCGCCCAGGGTGGTGCCGTTAGCGGTGAGGACGCCGTCCTTGACGACCAGGTCGATACCATCGGTCGTAAAGTTGTGCTCAACAGAGCCCAACTTGTCGCACACCATATCGATGTGGCCCTGCAGCATCACGGTCGGAGCATTCTCGGCGCCGGCAGAAGCGGGCTTGCGAATGATGACGTTGTAGACCTCGTCCTGGTACACATCGAGGCCGCGCTCCTTGGCAAACGCAACCAAGAAATCGCTGATGCCCTTCTCGTTGCCAGACCCACGGGGGATCGCGCTGACCTCCTCAAAGAAATGGAACAGCTGGGCGGGCTCGTAGCCGGTGATCTTGTAATCCATGGTGCCTCCTTGGCGCAACTGGTTAGACAGTAAGACATGCGCCTTGTATATTCCCAGACTTTGCATGCATAAACCAGTCGAAAACGCCGAGCGCCCCCGCATCATCGGCTAACGGCGGGGAAACGCCACTTTATTAAGATAAAGCAGGTTAGACGGGCCGCGCCGAAGGGACGTTGGACCCTTCAACCAACCTCAACGCTTGATCAGCGTTTATGCATACGCAGTTGGTATGTTTAATGAGATTTACCTTGAACGAAGGGGCCTTTCCAACAGAAAAAGGGCGCTCCTTTGGAACGCCCTCGTGGACACAAGGTTTTTGTTACGCCCTACAGCGCGCCGGAACCGGCTTGCATCATGCCGCCGGGGCCCGAACTCACTCCACCGCTTACGGGCGCGGCGTTGCCGGTGTGCGGTGCCGCCGGAGCGGTATCGCCGCCGAGCGCGCCGACCGGACGCGGTGCCGGAATCTCGCCCGTGCCGTGGCTAAAGACAAACTTGCCGTCGGCCACATCGCACAGGACGGTATCGCCCTCGCCCCACTCACCGGCCAGCAGCTCCTCGGACAGCGGGTCCTCAATGAGCTTTTGGATGGCACGGCGCAGCGGACGCGCGCCATTGGTGAGGTCGGTGCCCTCAGCCACGATCTTGTCGTAGGCCGCATCGGTGAGCTTGATGTTCATGCCGTTGGCAATCAGGCGCTGGCGCAGATCATCCACCAGCAGATGCGCGATCTTGGTCAGATTCTCGCCCGAAAGTTTCTGGAACACCACAATGTCGTCGATACGGTTGAGCAGCTCGGGGCGGAACAGGCGCTTGAGTTCGCCCATCGCACGGCCCTTAATCTCGCTCGAGGTAAGGCCCTGCTCGCCGGTGGTGCCAAAGCCAACGCTCGCATCCTGCGCAATCTCGCGGGCGCCCACGTTGGACGTCATGATGATCACGGTATTGCGGAAGTCGACCGTCTTGCCTTGGCTATCGGTCAGGCGGCCCTCCTCCAGCACCTGCAGCAGAATGTTGAAGATATCGGGGTGCGCCTTCTCGATCTCGTCGAACAGCACAACCGAGTACGGATGACGGCGCACGGCCTTGGTGAGCTGACCGCCCTCGTCATGACCAACGTAGCCCGGGGGGCTACCGATAAGCTTGGAGACCTCAAACTCGCTGCCAAACTCCGACATGTCGAAGCTGATGAGCGCGTCCTTGCTGCCAAAGAGGTACTCGGCAAGCGTCTTGGCGAGCTCGGTCTTGCCCGTGCCGGTGGGGCCCAGGAAGATAAAGCTGCCGCCGGGGCGACGCGGGTCCTTGAGCGGCGAACGGCTGCGGCGAACGGCCTTGGCAACGGCCTCGACTGCCTCGTCCTGGCCGATGATGCGGGTCTTGAGCACGCTTTCGGTCTGCAGCAGGCGACGGCTCTCGCTCTCGGTGAGCGAAGACACCGGCACACCCGAGGTCACGGAGACGATGTCGGCGATCTGGGCGACGTCGATGGTGAGCGGGCTCGCGTCGAGCTCGGCCGTCCAGGCAGCCTTGGCCTCGGCGAGTTCAATCTCGGCAGCCTTCTGCTGCTCGG
>CABQHZ010000081.1 GCA_902464175.1 uncultured Collinsella sp.
GACAACCGTTAAACCCCCAAAATCTACCGTTCATCCCATGATGGTTAGGTGAACGTTCACCTAACACGCCATTTTGCACTACTATAGTGAACGTTCACCTAGAGGATAACGGGCGCACGGTGCGCCCGCTCCGCCAACAAAGGGGTTGTTTGATGAAAAACTTCATGGACGATCAGGATTTCCTGCTGAGCACCAAAACCGGCGAGGAGCTGTTCCACAACTTTGCCGAGGGTATGCCCATCGTTGACTACCACTGCCACATTTCTCCCAAGGAGATCTGGGACGACAAGCGTTTTGAGAACATCACCGAGGTTTGGCTGGGCGGCGACCACTACAAGTGGCGTCTGATGCGCGCCAACGGCGTCGACGAGCGCTTCATCACCGGCGATGCCCCCGCTCGCGAGAAGTTCCAGAAGTGGGCCGAGACCCTGGGTCGTTGCGTGGGCAACCCCGTCTTTGAGTGGAGCCACCTGGAGCTCAAGCGTTTCTTTGGCTATGAGGGTGTCCTCAACGGCAATACCGCCCAGGAGGTCTGGGACCTTGCCAACGCTAAGCTCGCCGAGGCCAGCTTCACCTGCCGCAACCTGATCAAGCAGTCCAACGTCCGCATGATCTGCACCACCGACGACCCCGCCGACAGCTTTGAGTGGCACAAGAAGATTGCCGCCGACGAGAGCTTCGATGTCCAGGTCGTCCCGGCCATGCGTCCCGACGCCGCTCTGCGCATCGAGCGCGGCCAGGAGTTCGCCGACTACTGCAAGCATCTCTCCGAGGTCGCCGGTGTTGAGGTCAACGACTTCGAGGGCATGAAGGCCGCTATTTCCAAGCGCTACGACGTTGCCCACGAGCTGGGCTGCCGTGCCTCCGACCACGCACTCGACTACGTCATGTATGTCCCGGCTTCTGCCGACGAGATCGAGGCTATCTTTGCCAAGGGTCTGGCCGCCGAGCCGCTCACCGAGGAAGAGGTCCTCAAGTACAAGACCGCCTTTATGCAGTTTGTCGCCGGCGAGTATGTCCGCCTGGGCTGGGCCATGCAGCTGCACTTTGGCTGCAAGCGCGACAACAATCGCGCCATGTTCGCCAAGCTCGGCCCCGACACTGGTTACGACTGCATCTCCAACTACACGCCGTCTGACCAGCTCGCCGATTTCCTCAACTCCATCCAGGAGACCTGCGGCCTGCCCAAGACCATCCTGTACAGCCTGAACCCCATCGATAACACCATGATCGACACCGTCATGGGCTGCTTCCAGGAGGCCCCGACTGCCGGCAAGATCCAGAACGGTTCCGCTTGGTGGTTCAACGACAACGAGGTCGGCATGCGCGAGCAGCTCACGGCCCTTGCCAACGAGGGCGTTTTGGGCAACTTTGTCGGCATGCTCACCGACTCCCGTTCCTTCCTGTCCTATCCGCGTCACGAGTACTTCCGCCGCGTGCTGTGCAGTGTGATCGGCGAGTGGGTCGAGCAGGGCAAGTATCCCGCCGACATGGAGCTGCTGGGCACCATCGTGCGCGACATCAGCTACAACAACTCCGTCCGCTACTTCGGTTTTGACCTGGAGACCATCGAGGCCTAAGTCCGCACCGAGCCACACCGAACCCGGGAGCGCCGTCGCCACACGCGGTGCCTCCGGCAAGCTTTCACGCTAACAAACGCCTAAGGAGATACATAGATGGAGAACATCAGCTACGAGACGCTCGAGAAGATCGGCTACAAGGGCTACCTGCTGCCCAAGGACGCGCCCGAGAAGGTTCTGCAGTTTGGCGAGGGCAATTTCCTGCGCGCCTTCGTGGACCGCTTCTTTGACATGGGCAACGAGGCCACCGGCTGGAACGGCAAGGTCGTCATGGTGCAGCCCATCAGCGGTGCCTTTGGCTTTGCCGACGGCATCAATGCCCAGGACGACCTGTACACCGTGCTGGTGCGCGGCAAGGAGAGCGGTAACACGGTCGATGAGTCCCGCGTGATCAGCGCTTGCAGCCGCTGCCTCAACCCGTACCGCGAGGATGACTACCGCGCCATGATGGAGGTCGCCGTCTCCGACGACCTGGAGATTATCGTCTCCAACACCACCGAGGCCGGCATCGCCTACGACCCGTCCTGCAAGGCCGACGACATGCCGCCCGCGAGCTTCCCCGCTAAGCTGGTCCAGGTCCTCCACACCCGCTGGGCTGCCGGCAAGCCGGGCGTCATCGTGCTCGCCTGCGAGCTCATCGACCACAACGGCGAGGAGCTGCTGCGCATCATGAACCAGTACGTGAGCGATTGGGGCTGGGAGGACGAGTTCTCGCAGTGGATGGCCAATGACTGCACCATCTGCACCACGCTCGTCGACACCATCGTTCCCGGCCGCATCCGCGACCCCAAGGAGGCCGCCGCGGTTGCCGAGCGTCTGGGCTACGAGGATCCCTTCCTGGCCGTGCGCGAGCCCTTCCAGATGTGGGGCATCCAGGGCGATGAGTCGCTCAAGGAGCGTCTGCCCTTCGTGAAGGCCGGCCTGCCGGGCGTCTTTGTGACCCCCGATGTCACCCCGTATAAGAAGCGCAAGGTCCGCATCCTCAACGGCGCCCACACCGCCTTTGTTCCGGGCTCTTGGGTTGCCGGCTTTGATATCGTGCGTGACTGCATGCACGACGAGACCGTCCGCGGCTTTATGAACACCATGCTCTACGACGAGGTCATCCCGACGCTTGCCGCCGACCTGGATGTCGAGGACTGCAAGGCATTTGCCGCTGCCGTCGAGAACCGTTTCGATAACCCGTTTATCGACCACGCGCTGCTCTCCATCTGCCTCAACTCTACCGCCAAGTGGCGCGCCCGTGACCTGCCCACGCTCAAGGACTACGTTGCCGAGACCGGCAACCTGCCCAAGTGCCTGTCCACGAGCCTGGCCACGCTCATCGCGTTCTACACGCAGGAGCTCGTTTCCCGCGAGGGCGACGGCTTGCACCTGCGTCGCGCCGACGGCACCGAGTACACCGCTCAGGACGATGCCTTCGTGCTCGATTTCTATGCCGCCCACGCCGGCGTCGACGATGCTGAGCTGGTGCACGACGTGCTCAGCAACGAGCAGATGTGGGGCGAGGACCTGACGCAGATCGCCGGCCTTGAGGAGTTTGTCGTCAACGCGCTCGCCGTCGTGCGTGCCGAGGGCGTCAAGCAGGCATTCGCCAACGCCCAGGCCTAAATCCTTTTGTGCGCCCGCCGGCCAACCGGTGGGCGCCGCTCGATTTTTGCTCAACCTGTAGGGTTAGGACTCTTTGTAATGAACACTATCCAGATCAATCCGTCCGACAACGTGATCGTTGCGCTGTCGCCGCTCGCCAAGGGTACCGCCGTTGCGGTCCCCGGTGTGGGCGAGGTCGTGGCCGTGGAGGATATCCCGCAGGGCCACAAGATGGCCGTGCGCGCGATTGCCGCGGGGGAGGACGTCATCAAGTACGGCCTGCCCATCGGACACGTGACGAGCGACATCCAGTCCGGTCAGTGGCTCCACACGCACAATGTGAAGACCAACCTTTCGGGTGAGGTCGAGTACACCTACAACCCCACGCATCCGGTCGTGGATTCCGTTGAGCCCGAGACTTTTATGGGCTTCCGCCGCGCCGACGGTCGCGCCGCCACGCGCAACGAGCTGTGGATCATCCCCACGGTCGGCTGCGTAAACGAGGTTGCACGCGCTATGTGCGAGCAGGCTCAGGACCTGGTCGAGGGTTCGCTCGAGGGCGTCTATTACTTCCCACATCCCTTCGGCTGCTCGCAGACCGGTGCCGACCACGCCCAGACGCGTCGTCTGCTGGTGGCGCTCTCGCGTCACCCCAATGCCGCCGGCGTGCTGTTCCTGTCGCTCGGTTGCGAAAACTGCACGCATCAGCAGGTGCTCGACGAGCTCGGTGACTTCGATCACGAGCGCGTCCGTTTCCTCACCTGCCAGGACGTTGCCGACGAGCAGGTCGAGGGCCACAAGATCCTAACCGAGCTGGCCGACCTTGCCAAGCAGGCCAAGCGCGAGCCCATTCCGGCTTCCGAGTTGGTCATCGGTCTTAAGTGCGGCGGCTCCGACGGTCTTTCGGGCATTACCGCCAACCCCACGATCGGTCGCGTGAGCGATATGGTCGTCGCGCGCGGCGGCACGTCGGTACTGACCGAGGTGCCTGAGATGTTTGGCGCCGAGAGCATCCTGCTCGACCGCTGCGAGAACGAGCAGGTCTTTAACGCCGCCTCCGACATGCTCAACGGCTTTAAGGACTACTTCATCAGCCACGGTGAGGTGGTCTACGAGAATCCGAGCCCTGGTAACAAGGACGGCGGCATTACCACGCTCGAGGACAAGAGCTGCGGTTGCGTGCAAAAGGGCGGCTCCGCGCCCATCGTCGACGTGCTGCCGTACGCCGGCCAGGCCACCAAGCATGGCCTGAACATGCTGTGCGGCCCGGGCAACGATATGGTGTCGACCACGGCGCTCACCGCCGCCGGTTGCCATGTGATCCTGTTCTCGACCGGTCGCGGTACGCCGTTTGGCGCGCCGGCGCCCACCCTCAAGGTATTCACCAACCAGCGCCTGTGCGACCACAAGGCCAACTGGATGGACTTTAACGCCGGCGTGGTGGCTACGGGCGAGCGTACGCTCGATGAGGCTGCTGGCGACCTGTATCAGCTGGTGCTGGACACGGCGAGCGGCAAGCTCACAAGTGCCGAGCGTCGCGGCTGCCACGAGATCAGCATCTGGAAGGACGGCGTCTGCCTGTAGGGGCAAGCGCATCCGAGCATAGTTCCTATATAACGGTCCCGTCGGGAGTAGTCCCGGCGGGACCGTTTTGCTTACGGTGCGCATGAAAAAGGGAATCATAATAAACGTTCACCTTTTTCTATTTGTCCAATATGACATCTTTACCAGCAAAAAATAGGGCCATGGGCCTCAAATGTGTCCGTTCAGCGGTAAAAATCGACCGTTCGGGGATAATATGCAAGTGAACGTTCACCTCACGTAAGGAATCGCGCATAATCTAGCTAAACGTTCACCCTGAACGACATGCAGACAGACGTCGGTGTGGACTTCAATGTCTTGTTCAAAGACAATCGAGAAGAGAGAGGGAGCTCGATGACTAACAAGATCGGCAAAAAGCGCAAGATCACATTCTGGACGCGCCTGGGCTTTGGTATGGGCGGTATGCTCAACTCCGGTGCCCTGAGCTTTACGCACAGCTACATGGTGCTGTTCCTGTCCACGGAGTGCGGCCTGTCCGCAGGCGAGGCTGCTCTGATCAGCTCGTTCGCCATTTACCTCAACGCCATCCTTTGCCCGCTGATGGGCTTCGTGGCCGATAACTTCTACGCCACCAAGATCGGCCGTATCTTCGGTCGTCGCCGTTTCTGGATTCTGCTGGCTATCCCGATGATGATCGCCGAGCCGCTTATCTTCGTCGCCACGCCGTTTGGCTTCCCGTACTACTTCGCGCTGTACCTGATCTACAACGTCGCGTACACGTTCTGCACCGCCAACCTGTCGCCGCTGACCATCGAGATGACCGACGACTTCAAGGAGCGTACGTACCTCACCGGCTACAAACACCTCTTTGGTAACGCCGCCGGCTTCCTGATGGCAGCGCTCGTCGGCTTTGGCTTTGGCACCTTCGGCGAGACCAACCCGTTCAGCTACTTCATCATCGCTACGATCAACGCTTCGGTCATGGCAATCTCGCTGCTCTGCGTGTACCTGTCCACCTGGGAGCACACCCCCGAGGAGGTCGCTCAGGAGAAGATCGAGAGCGTCGGCGAGGGTATCAAGAAGTTCTTCATCGACGTCGTTTCCACCTTCCGCAACAAGTCCTTCCGTAAGGTTCTGTACGCACAGGTCTCCACGAAGCTCGCTGCTGCCTGCTGGTCTGCCTGCCTGTCCTTCTTCATCGTCTACTGTCTGCAGATTCCTAAGTCCTACGAGTCTGTGATGGAGATGCCCGGCAAGGTCGTCGCTATCGTCTGCACCGCTGTCTGGGTTGCCCTCATGGCCAAGAAGGGCTTCCACAAGTCTTGGTACCTGGCCAACGTCGGTTGCGCTGCGTGCATCATCGCGTACAACTACTTCGCCTTTGGTCAAATCAACGGCACCTCTACGGTCGCCATCGCCATGATCGCCTATCCCATCATCTTCGCCATCTGGAAGTTCTTCTACGTTGGCTTCCAGTATCTGCCCGACGTCCTGCTCAACTACATCCCCGATGTCGATGAGCTCATCACCCTGCGTCGCCGCGAGGGCATCTACAGCTCCGCTCAGCAGCTCTGCCAGCAGATCGCCCAGGCTGTCGCCGTCAACGCATGGGCTATCGTCCTCGCTGCCTCCGGCTTCATTCAGACCGCCGGCAACAGCGACGCTGTGACCCAGCCCGCAACCGTGCCTCTGTACATCTGCGGCTACATGCTCATCGGCTGCGCCGGCTTCTTCCTGCTCGCAGCTGTCCTTGCCCGCGGCATCAAGATCGACAAGGAGCAGTGCGACATCCTCTGCGACGAGATCAAGCGCGTCAAGGAGGGCGGCAAGATGGCCGACGTCCAGCCCGAGGTCAAGGCGCTCTGCGAGGAGCTTTCCGGCTTCAAGTATGAGGACTGCTTCGCTCACAACAACGTTGGCTTCCAGGACGGCAGCGTGACGCCCGCCGAGTAGGGCTAGCCTATCGTCCAAACCACAGGGCCGTGCCACCGGATATCCGCCGGCAGGTACGGCCCTTTTTTGCAACAGCGTACAATTAACTTTTAGAGAATCTTTTTGAGGGAGAAATCCATGGAGACGAACGTTATCTGGCGCAACGCCCGCGCGGCCGTGATCGAGCTCGACGACGGCGGCTACTTTACCTGCGCCGATACGTGGGAGATCTTTGTCAACGATGAGCCCGCCGGCACCACGAACACGGTCGAGACCTATGTCGACGGCCTGGTTCCCGGCAAACGCAACTTGGTCCGCTTTGTTTGCGGCGAGCGCGAGCTGAGTGTGGGCGTCACCACGCCGGCAGAGCCTTTTACCATTAACGTTCGTGACTGCGGCGCCAAGGGCGATGCTAAGCACGACGACACCACCAACATCCAGGCCGCCATCATGGCCTGCCCCAAGGGTGGTCGCGTGCTGATTCCCGCCGGTAACTACCGCATCAAGTCGATCTTCCTCAAGAGCCATATCAACATCGAGCTTGCCGAGGGCGCCGTGCTGCTGGCCCGCCACGACCGCGCGGCACTTGCCTACATCCCCGGTACGGTCAAGGGCGACGAGGGCGCCGGTTACGCCGGTACCGACATGACCCCGCTGGGCCGCTGGGAGGGCGAGAGCTTTGCAACCTATTGCTCCACCTTTACCGGCCTGAGCGTGCGCGACGTGTGCATCTATGGCCGCGGTGCAATTGACGGCCAGACCGATTTTGCCGAGGACAACTGGTGGAACAAGGACTTTAAGAACATCTTCCGTCCCGAGGAGGGCCGCGAGGTCGCCCGTCCGCGCATGATTTTCCTGTCCGAGTGCGAGAACGTGAGCCTGGCCGGCTTCACCGTCCGCAACAGCCCGGCGTGGAACATCCATCCCATCCTGTGCGAGCACGTCGATGCGCTCTGCCTGTCCATCGAGGGCCCCAAGAACTCCCACAACACCGACGGCTTCGACCCTGAGAGCTGCGGCTTTGTTCGCATCTTGGGCTGCCAGTTCTCGGTGGGCGACGATTGCATCGCCATCAAGAGCGGCAAGCTGGGCATTGAGCCCGAGCTTCGCCCCGCAACGCACGACGTACTGATCTCGCACTGCTACATGCACGATGGCCATGGTGCCGTGGTCCTGGGTTCCGAGGCCGCCGGCGGCATCAAGGACCTTACCGTGAGCAAGTGCCTGTTCGAGCGCACCGACCGCGGCCTGCGCGTCAAGACCCGTCGCGGGCGCGGCAAGGACGCCGTCAACGAGGGCATCACCTTCGAGCACATTCACATGGACAAGGTGCTCACGCCCTTCGTGGTCAACTCGTTCTACTTCTGCGACAAGGACGGCAAGACCGATTA
>CABQHZ010000082.1 GCA_902464175.1 uncultured Collinsella sp.
TCAAAGCTCGGCCACTCGACGGGCTCGGCCAGCTTGAGCACGGCAACGCCCGGCGTATGGATCGCGTCGCTCTTGGCATGCGGAACAGCAAACCCGGCGACAAGGCCAGTCTCGGCCTCGTTTTCGCGAGCAATAAAAGCCGCCTCTACAGCAGATGCGTCATCGGCAAAACCGAGCTCAACAGCCTGCTCAGACAAATAATGCAACGCGTCCTCGCGCGAGGCGGCGGCGTGGCCAATCGTCACTTGGTTGGCAGATACAAATCCCATGGAAAGCCCTCCCTACAACACGGACCTGACCGCGGCTTCGATGCCGTCGGCGTCCAAACCGTACTTATGCAGCAAGTCGACCGCAGGACCGGACTCGCCGTACACATCGCGCACGCCGACGCGGCGCATGGGCACCGGGTGCTGCTCTGTGAGCACCGAGGCAACGGCCTCGCCAAGACCGCCGACAATCGAATGCTCCTCTGCGGTGACCACACGGCCGGTCTTCTTGGCGCTGGCAACCACCAGGCGCTCATCAAGCGGCTTGATCGTGTGCATGTTGATGACCTCGGCGTCGATGCCATCGGCAGCGAGCGCCTCGGCTGCCTCGAGCGCCTCGGCAACCATAAGGCCACACGCGACGATCGTGACATCGGAACCCTCGCGCACGACCACGCCGCGACCAATCTTGAACTCATAGTCCTCGTGATCGTTGATAACCGGCGTAGCCAGGCGGCCAAAACGCATGTAGACCGGGCCCTCAAACTCATAGGCGGCGCGCACGCAGGCGCGAGCCTCGACGTCATCGGCAGGAACGATCACCGTCATACCCGGAATCGTGCGCATGAGCGCGATGTCCTCGCAGCACTGATGCGTAGCGCCGTCCTCGCCCACCGAAATGCCGGCATGGGTGGCGCCAACCTTGACGTTGAGGTGCGGGTAGCCAATGGAATTGCGGACCTGCTCGTAGGCGCGACCAGCGGCAAACATCGCAAAGGTGCTCGCAAAAGCAACGCGGCCCGTGGTCGCGATGCCGGCGGCAAGACCCATCAGGTTGCTCTCGGCGATACCGGCATCGTAAAAGCGCTCAGGGTGGGCAGCCTTAAACTTACCCGTCTGCGTAGCGGCAGCCAGGTCGGCATCGAGCACTACAAAGTTATCGTGCTCATTGCCCAGCTCGACAAGTGCCTCGCCATAGCTAACGCGCGTGGCGACTTTCTTGACCTCTGCCATTAGAGCTCCTCTCCTGCTGCCGCGAGCTCGGCCATGGCCTGCTCAAACTGCTCGTCATTGGGCGCCTTGCCATGCCAGCAAACCTGGTTCTCCATAAAGGAGACGCCTTTGCCCTTCACCGTCTCGGCGATGATAGCGACGGGCGCGCCGGTCACCTCGCGGGCCTCGGCGAAAGCCGCCTCAATCTGAGCCATGTCGTTGCCATCGGCTAGCTCTATCACATACCACTTAAAGGCGCGGAACTTGTCCGCGAGCGGCATGGCCGAGTTGACTTCATCGATCGTGCCGTCAATCTGCAAGCCGTTGTGGTCGACGACGGCAACAAGATTGTCGAGCGCATGGTTGCCGGCAAACATTGCCGCCTCCCACACCTGGCCTTCCTCGCACTCACCGTCGCCCAGCAACGTGTAGACACGGTAGCTGTCGCCCCAGTGCTTAGCGGCAAGCGCCATTCCAACTGCAGCAGAGATGCCCTGACCGAGCGATCCGGTGGACATATCGATGCCCGGGATGTCGTTCATGTTGGGATGGCCCTGCAGTCGGCTGCCAATATGGCGGAGCGTCTCGAGCTCTTCGACGGGAAAATAGCCGCGATGTGCCAGCACCGAATACAGGCCCGGCGCCGCGTGACCCTTGGAGAGCACAAAGCGGTCGCGATCGGCCTTGTGAGGGTCGGCAGGATCGATATTCATTTCCTCAAAGTACAGATAGGTCATGATGTCGGCAGCACCGAGCGATCCACCCGGATGTCCCGACTTGGCCGCGTGAACCGCAGTCACGACACCCTTCCTGACCTCATTGGCGACCTTCGCCAGCTCCTGGTTGGTCATACGAATTCCTCTCTTGAGAACAACCCCGGCACCGGATGACGCGATGCCGGGGCAATCCACTCGTTAAGCCTGAGCGACAACCTTCTGCCAGTCAGCCTCAAAAGAGGCAAGGCCCTGGTCGGTCAGCGGGTGATGCAGGCACTTCTTGAGAGCGGCCATGGGCACGGTCGCGATGTCGGCACCGAGTAGCGCGGCCTGGGTCACGTGGTTGGGCGTACGAACCGAGGCGGTGATGATCTCGACGGTGTCGTCGACGTTCTTGCCCGTCCAGTCGTAGTTCTTAATGCAGGTCACGACGTTGTCGAGCTGCGAGATACCGTCCTCGGCGATGTCGTCGAAACGACCGACAAACGGGCTGATGTAGCGAGCACCGGCGTTGGCGGCCATAAGGGCCTGCGTCGGCGAGAAGACGAGCGTCATGTTGACGCGCACGCCAGCATCGGCCAGCGCACGGCAGGCGGCAAGGCCGGCCTCGCACACGGGAAGCTTGACCACGATGTTGGGGGCGAGGGCGGCAAGGCGCTTGCCCTCCTCGATCATACCCTCGGCAGTGGTAGCGGTAGACTCGGCGGAAACGGGCAGGCCCTCGCAGAGCTCGGCAATCTTGAGCATATGCGGCTCAAAGTCGGCAAGCTTGCCGCCGGTCTTGGCGTACAGGGACGGGTTGGTGGTAACACCGGCCAGGCAGCCCCAGCTCTTGGCCTCGGCGATCTCGTCCAGATTGGCGGTATCGATAAAGAACTTCATGGTGCAAACTCCTTCGAAGGAATCCAAAACTCAAAAAATAGGACAAAGGGGATGTCCCTTTGTCCTATGTGCCGGGCCTGCGGCTGGGACATGCCCCAGGCCCGGCGTCGCGTAGGAAAAGCTACTTACTCGGCAAGAGCGGCCTCGATGCGGGTCGTGACGCCCTTGAGGTTAAGACCGACGACGTACTGCTTGATCGGGCGCTTGATGTGCTCGATGACAAAGCGCTTGCCGTCGATGTCCTGAGCGGCGAGGTTGCGGTAGAGCTTCTCGACCTGCTCCTTGACCTCGGGATCGTTGAACGCGTAGTGGCCGGAGACATCCAGAATCTTCAGGCTGAGCTCGTCGTCTGCCAGGATGTCATCAACCTGCAGGTTAACGTCATCGCCGGTCATCCACTTGCGCCAGCGCTCGGTCTTGATAGCCTTGACCAGCAGGGTGTGATACAGGTCGGAGGGGTCATCGCACAGACCGTTGTCGACCAGGATCTGCTCGGTGGCGCAGAGCTTGAGGTAGGCGCGGGTCTCCTCGGTGCCATACTGCGGAGCAACGTTGGAGGCGGTCACGTGTGCCGGGATGTGCTCGAGCAGCGTCGCGTCGTCCAGATAGTCGGCGTTGTGCTCCTTCAGGCCCACGCCGTAGCGCTTAGCCATGTCGGCGAGCTCGCGGGCATTCTTGAAGTTGTAATGGCCGACCTGCTCGGTCCAACGGGTGAGCGTACCGGTCTGGCCGACGATAAAGGTGGGCATGGGGCAGCCGCGCTTCTCGAGCTCGGGCTGCAGCTGAGAAATGAACTCCTCGTACTTATCGGTAGAGGTCAAGCCGCCATTGGTCTCCTCGGTACCGACCTCATAGGCAACCTCGGGCAGGTTATGCTCGCGACGGTACTGCTCAAGGTAGTCGATAAGATCGATCGTGCGGCGAAGCACCACGTCGAGCGGAATAACCTTGCCGATCTGATAGGGGTCCTTGGTGGGGTCGACCATCAGCAGGTCAAAGCCCGCCTCCATGTCGGCGACGAAGGACTTGCGGGCGAGCTCCATGGCCTCGTCCTCGGGCAGGTGGGCGTTACGCTCCTCGTCGCGCTGCCACGGACCGCCGTGATCGCGGCACAGGTAGTACGGACCGGTGTAACCCACCTCGTCGGCAACCTTCTTGATGTCGGCGGCAAAGCGCGTCTGGTCCCAACCGTTGACGTAGCCGGCGCCCATCTCGTCCATATCGACCTGGTTGCGGCTGGCGATAAACATGGGCGGGAAATCCTCGTCCTTGGCAAGCTCGAACACGGCCTGAATCAGGTTGGGGCTCATGGGGCCAATGCCGACCATGGTTGCGTGATCGCCGCTATCCTGCAGCTTGAGCATGCCCTGAACGGCCTGACGGATGGTGAGGTTGGACATTTTGTTCTCCTTCTCCAGAGGATTTTTGACAAAAGTTCCCTGGGACCCAGATGTGGGCCCTATCAGTACGGATGGATTTTGTTGTGTAGGGGCGGTTGTGCGGAGTCAAATCCATCCCTCCGCACAACCGGAGTCCTTAAAGGTTTACTTGGCCTGCTTATCGAGCGTGGGCTTCATGGCAATCAGGATTGCAGCGGCGACCACGGCGCCAATCACGATGTCCAGGCAGAACAGCGCGACGTTGTTGGTGGCAAGGGCGACGATAAAGCCACCGTGCGGGACGTAGCAGTCGATGCCCTGGAAGGCGGCAAGTGCCGCACCCACGGCAGAGCCGATGCAAATGCCGGGCAGGGTGTGACCGAGGTCCTTGACCGCGAAGGGGATAGCGCCCTCGGTAATACCGATGCAGCCCATGAACAGCGCGGAGATGCCCATCTGGCGGTCAGCGTCATCGAACTTGTTCTTGGCGATGAGCGCAGCGAGGCCACAGGCGATCGGGGGAACGGCGACGGCGACGCGGAACATACCGTTAGGACCGTAGATACCGGAGGCCATGATGGCCATGGTGAAGGTCGAGGCGGTCTTGTTGATGGGGCCACCCATATCGAAGGCGGTCATAACGCCAATGACCAGACCCAGGACAACTGCGGAACCGCCCTGCAGGCTGCCGAGCACGCCGGTGAGCCAGTCCATCACAAAGCCAAGCGGCGTGGCCAGGATGTAGATATAGGCCATGCCCAGGACAAGCGAGGTCAGAATCGGGATGATCAGGATGGGCATGATGGTCTGGATGGTGTTGTTGACCTTCCAGGTCTTCATCCAGCGGACAAAGTAGCCGCAGATGACCGCCATGATCATGGCGCCCAAGAAGCCGGTCGAAACGCTGTTGCCGTTAGGGGTAACGACTGCGTTGTTGACCAGGTAGCCCAGGACAAAACCGGGGGCGAGCGCGGGCTTGCCGGCCATCGAGTAGGAGATGTATGCCGCAAGCACCGGGATCATCATGGAGATGCCGGCCATGCCGATGGTGTTAAGGCTCACCATCAGCGGGTTCGTAACCTCCATGCCGTTGGCGCCGGCGGTACCGGATGCCAGCGAGAAGGCAAGAAACACGCCGCCGATAACGACGATGGGGATAAAATAGGAAACGCCGGTATTGAATGCATTGAGCAGCGTCTTGCCAGGATCGGCAAAGATAGACTGCTTGGACGCCGGTGTCGGGGCCTGCGGGGCAGCGGAGACGGCCTTCTTCTCTGCCTTGGCCTCGGCCTCGGGCGCGTCAACGGCGCCACCCGTCGCCTTGATGATCTCAATGGCCTGGTCGATGATCTTTACCGGATCGGCGATTACATCCGAGGTGCCGACCTTCAGGAACTTGCCCTCGGCCATCTTCTGCTCAAAACGGTCCTCGTTCTCGACACCCACGTCGACGGACTCCAGGACCAGGTCGGCGGAGTCCACGTCTTCCTGCGTGAGCTCATTCTCGATACCCAGGCCACCCTGAGCCTCGACCTTGCACTCGATGCCACGGGCGGCGCATTCATCCTGAATCGCCTTCTGGGCCATATACGTGTGGGCGATACCCACAGTACAGGCGGCAACGCCTACGATCTTCATTGCTTCCCTCTTTTCATAGAGTTGCGTGCGCAAGACACCGTTTGCGGAGGCCTCCGGAGCATCCCCTGCCGTTTGGACTTGCTGTCTTTTCGACAAGAACAATATAGGTGCTCGTTTTTCTTAATGCCAGCTTATTTCGGTAAACGCGCAGGTCAGAGCGTTGGTTATGCGATTTAGTTATGCGTTTAACCAAAAATGAATCCTGCGATTTTGCCCTCGATTTCAAAAGTCAAGAAGTATTTGATTTTCTCGGTAGACGGCAGATGCGCATGCCGGTCACAAATTTCGACCCCACCCGTATGCCGCATTTGTTGCATACTCATATGAAAGGAAAAAGCCGCTCACCGAAGCGTATCCTTCACCAAGACTCAAAGTCATCATGTTGGAAAATGCTCATCTGTCGGAAGGAGTCGCTGTGGCAAAACAGCGCGTTACGATCGCAGACGTCGCTCGAGAGACGGGAACCTCGACGGCAAGCGTCTCGTATTACCTCAACGACAAACGAGAAAAGCTTAGCGAGAAGACGCAGAACAAAATCGCGCGCGTCATTAAGGAACTCGGATACGTTCCCAACGCCCAAGCGCAGACGCTCACCGGCAAGCAAACCCACGTCATTGCCATCATCATTTTGGATAACACCAACAAATGGGCGGGGCTCGTTCTCAATGGCATGGAGCAGGTCATGCTCCCCGCGGGCTACCAGACGGTCGTTTGCACGAGCAACTTTAACCCCGAGACCGAGCTCATGTACGTCGACAAGATGCTCTCGCTGGGCGTCGATGGCTTTATCATCCAGCCCACGGCAAACTTCAAAGCCGTGCATGACCGCATTAGACGCGCCGGCAAGCCGGTCGTCTTTTTCGATGCGGCCATCTATAGCCCAGGTACCAGCTGGATCAAAACCAACCTTTACGACGGCGTGTACAACGCCACACAGGCACTCCTCGACGCCGGCTACGAAGATTTCTTTTCCATTGCCGCCAACATGACCGAAATGCGCACCCGCATGGAGCGTTTTCAGGGGTATGCCGAGGCGCTGGCAGCGAACGGGCAGCTCTACAAAGCGATTCCCATCGATCACAACAAGCCGTCAATCAACGAGCTCACCGAATACTTTAAATTCAAGTTCAATCCCGCCAAGCGAACCCTTATCTTCGTGCAAAATCAGTGGGCACTTCCCCGTGTCTACAAGGCCCTCCAGCCAATGGCCCATCTGCTTCCGCAGCAAATCGGCCTTTTGGGACTCAACTGCGAAGACTGGACTAATCTCACCACACCGACCGTCTCCACCATCATCGAGCCCATCGACCAAGAAGGTCGCGAAGCAGCCGAGATGCTGCTCGCCCTACTTGACGGAAGCAGCGAACCCGGCGAGCAGCGCATTCTCGAGTGCAAACTCAATTGGCTCGATTCCACCTCGATCTAGCCATACGCCAAATATGAAGCAAATGAATCAGTAGTGTTTGTCCCAAATCTTGAGTATTTGTTCGGCGGAGCGGCCTCTGCCGGCTCCTGCTAGACTGGTAGATTCCCAACCGTCCATCCAGGAGCCCCCATGTCGCGCAAGCCCGCCTACAAGCAAGTACTTTCCATCGGCACCGCCGTGGTGCTGGGGTTTGCGCTGTTTACGGGATCGCTCGATGGGGCGCCCAAGCTGCTGTCGCCGCAAAGCGATGAGCAGGCAGCAGCTCTGGCCGAAAAGCAAAACGAATGCCCCAGCCGCACCGACGACGAGGCGGACCTGGTTGCCCGGCTCGAATCGGGAACAGCGAGCTCCTCGGACTCTCAAAATAGCCAAAACTCCGGCGATGGCTCCGAATCCACCGCGACCAACACCGGTGACGACGTCTCCGCGGACAGTGCCGCCACCCCCATCGACGAGGTGGAAAACCCTGACCTCAACCGCGCCCGCGGTGTTTATCTCGGCAGCATTCCCGACTACGCCGGCAACCCCTACGTAGCCCTTCGCGCCGACAGCACGCACCCGTTGGGCACGCCGTCGTTCACGCTCGATGAATACGATCGTGCCACCGAAGAGGGCTGCTTTAAGAAATTCTCCAAGCTCGACAGCCTTGGCCGCACCCGCAAAGCGCTCGCCTGCGTGGGCCCCGAATCGCTCGGTCAAGGCAAGCGCGGCGATATCTCGCGTATCCATCCTGCCGGTTGGCACCAGCAGCGCTACGA
>CABQHZ010000083.1 GCA_902464175.1 uncultured Collinsella sp.
TGATGCTCGAGCTTTGGCTTTCGCGCCAGGGCTACGAGGTCGCATGGGCTGCCGACCAGCGATCGAAGATTCAAAGCACGCCTGATATTGATGGCTCAGATCTGGTCATTACGCTCGGCGGCGACGGTACGTTGCTGCGCGCTGCCCGCATCCTCAACCATCGCGAGATTCCTATCCTTGGTCTTTCCTATGGTCACCTGGGCTTTTTAACTGCTGCGAGTCCCGAGGAGCGCGACATTTTGCAGGTTGTGAGCGATGCCCTGTCCGGCGAGCTCCACGTGAGCCGCCGCGCCACCATCGCCGCCGATATCGTTTCGGTGCGCGAAGACGGCACGAAGGATGTTGTGCGCACGTTTGCCCTCAACGATATGGCACTTACGCGCGGTCCCCTGTCCGATATGGTTGAGTTTGACATCACGGTGTCGGGCCACCATATCGATCGACTGCGTGGCGACGGCGTGGTCGTGTCCACGGCGACTGGTTCTACGGGGTACGCGCTCAGTGCAGGTGGCCCCATCGTGAGCCCCGACTATACGGGTATGGTCTGCGTACCCATTGCGCCGCACACCATTCAGGCCCGTGCTTTTTTGACCTCGCCGAGTGATGTCGTTGAGATCTTTATGTCTGATGATCGCCCGAGCGTGCCGGCGATTGCCATCGACGGACAGTTTATTACCTGCGATGGCACGGTCGAGAGCGTGACCGTGCGCCGCGGGCCCGGAGATGTTCTGCTGCTGGATTACGGCCCCGAGAGCTTCTATAACTCGGTGAGCCGCGTATTCTATGGAGTCCGTCATGATCGATGAGCTGCAGGTTTCCAACATTGCACTCATTCGCGAGGCGACGCTGGTGCCGAGTGCGGGCCTAACGGTTTTGACTGGCGAGACCGGTGCCGGTAAGACCGCGCTGCTTTCGGCGCTCAAGCTCATATTGGGCGAGCGTGCAGATTCGTCGACGGTGCGCGAGGGAGAGGAGCTTGCCAGCGTCGAGGCGCGCTTGTTCGATGGCCCGCACGACTCTGAGGGTTTCACCGTGCAGCGCAGCCTTTCTGCCGAAGGCCGCAGTCGCGTAAAAATTGACGGCCGCATCGCCAGCGTGCGTGAGCTTTCGGAGCGCGTCGGCGTCATGATGGATCTTTGCGGTCAGCACGAGCACCAGCGCTTGCTCGATCCGGCGCATCATGTTGCCATGGTCGATGCCTGGGCTGGACGCGCAGCGCATGAGGCGCTCGAGAAGTATCGCACCTGTTTTAAGGCTTCGCGTGACGTCGCCAAGGAGCTTCGCCGTGTGGAGGAAGCCTCGCGTGCGCAGGGGAGCCGTGTCGAGGAGGCGCGCTTTGCCCTCGAGCGTATCGGCGAGGTCGACCCCAAGCCGGGCGAGTATGAGGAACTCGAGGAACTGCTGCCGCGCTCTGAACATGCCGAGGTACTGGTCGCCACTGCTAACGATGCCCATGCATCACTTGCCGCCGAGGGGGGAGCGCTCGATGCCGTGAACAGCGCCGTGGCAGAGCTTTCCCGTATGGCTACCGTCGATCGCATTCTGGGCGACATTGCCGATGCGCTTTCGGATGCCTGCATCTCCCTTGAGGATAGCGCGAACGAGCTTCGTGCCTATCGCGATGGCGTCGCCTTCGACCCGCGCGAGCTCGCTCGCATGCGTGAGCGGTATTCCGACCTCAAGGGCCTGTTGCGTCAGTGGGGTCCCACCATGGACGATGTTTTTGCCATGCGCGATCGCTCGCAAGAGCTGCTGTCCCTGGTCGATGATGGCGATGAACAGATCAAAAAGGCGCGTGAATCACTTGGTGCTGCCGAGCGCGAGTTGTTTGCCGCTGCCAAGGCGCTTAAGCGCGCTCGCAATACGGCGGCCCCGCGCTTCTGCCACGAGGTTGGTCGTCAGATGGCACGCTTGGAGATGGGCGGCGCCGAGCTCGTTTGGGAGTCGCGTGATCTTCCGCGCGCCGAGTGGACGCCGGCGGGTCCTTCGAGCTACGAGCTTTTGTATCGCAGCGGTGCTGGCTTGACGCCGCGACCCCTGCGCCGCATTGCGTCGGGCGGCGAGCTCAGCCGCGTTATGCTGGCGAGCAAGGTGGTCTTGGGTAATGCGGACGGTGTCGATACGCTGGTGTTTGACGAGGTCGATGCCGGTGTCGGCGGCTCCACGGCTCGTGCTCTTGCTGGTGTGCTGGCCGATCTTGCCGCGACGCATCAGGTGATAGTCGTTACGCACCTGGCGCAGGTCGCCGTTATGGCCGATAAGCACTACGTGGTGAGCAAGGAACCCGGCGATGTTCCCCAGACGCATCTGGACGAGGTGACGGGAGACGCCCGTACCGCAGAGATCGCCCGAATGCTGAGCGGCGATCAGTCCGAGGCAAGCTTGGCCCACGCAAAGCAGATGCTCGAAGAAGCTCGAGGCTAAGTTGTGTCAGCGGTGTTGGTGGGACAAAATAGACTGAAATTTTTGTCCCACTACGCGTTTTACTCAACGACCTTGTCCGGCTGGATGAGCTCCTCGTAGTAGCTGATATGTTCGCGAGCGTCTTCAATCTCGGGCAGCAGGAAGTTGTAGATAACTTCGATGATCATCGTGGCGCTGATCTTGGAGAACGCAAAGTCGCCCGTCGTCAGCAACGCCTCGTGGTTGACGGTATTAAAAGTATAGTCTGCCAGGCGTGCGAGCGGGGATTTGCTGTCGCTGCTGATGACGACTACGGTTGCACCGCAGTCGCGAGCAGCTTTTGCCATGCGATTCAGTCGGCGCGATTTGCCGGAGTTTGAGATGAGCACGATGACGTCGCCGGGGCGTAGCGTGAGCGCAAACCCGATCGAGGTCTCGCTGATGGTGCTCGCCATGCAGCGAAGGCCCAGCTGCGAAAACTTAAATGTCGCATCGAGCGCGACCGCGTTCGTATTGCCCACAGCCGCAAACTCAATAACCCCTGCATGCTTAAGGGCATGCACAACAGCCGCCAACGTATCGTGGTCGATCCCGTCGATGGTCGCATTAAGCTCGCTCACCTTGGCAGCCAGGATGTTCTTAAGGCTCTGCTCCATATTGTCGAGCGAGACTTCGTCAGTCAGGCCCTCGTTGCGCTGGCTTTCCAAATCCCTCGCCAACGAAAACTGAAAGCTGCGGAAGCTGCCAAAGCCAAGCTTGCGGCAGAAGCGCGAAACGGTCGCCTCGGACGTGGCGGCGGCGCGCGAGAGCTGAGCCGCCGTGAGGCGTGGCGCCTCGGACTGGTGCTCCAATATATAGTCGACAATGCGCTGCTCGGACTCGCTGTATCCCTGATGGGTACTAATGAGGGAAAGTGCGCTCTTGCTACTATCGGTCATGGATGGCTCCTGGTTGGCATGAAAATCGGAATCGTTTTGTAATGTCATAGTATAGGGGGATTTTCAATAACAAGATACACCTTGCCGTTTCAAGTGTTGATGGTAAACTTTCACCTACCGTTTACGGTTATGAAAGAACCTTTCACCGGAGAATTGCGCCTTTTCTCTTCTCACGCGGACGGTAGGTTGGTATCTTTCAGTTGTGGAAAAGCGCGCAAGGATGCGCGTGTAGGGGAGCGCCTGCGGGCGCAGTACTCAAGAAGGAGGGACACATGGCTAAGTTTGACATCATCGCCGCCACCGGTTGCCCGACCGGTATCGCGCACACCTTCATGGCGAAGGAGGCGCTGGAGAAGGCAGCTGCCGAGCGCGGTCTGACCATTAAGGTCGAGACCCATGGCCAGGTCGGTGTCGAGAACGAGCTCACCAAGAGCGAGATCGCCGGTGCCAAGGCCGTCGTCGTCGCAGCCGATAAGGATGTCCAGGCTGAGCGTTTCGCCGGCAAGCCCATGGTTTCCGTTGGTGTTTCCAAGGCCCTGTCCGTTGAGGCCGCCGGTAAGCTGATTGACCGCGCGCTCGCCGCCAAGGGCGACAACACGGTTGCAGCCGCTGCCGATGTCGAGGACGAGGCCGAGGAGAAGGAGTCCATCGGTCACGTCATCTACAAGCACCTTATGAACGGCGTCAGCCATATGCTGGTCTTCGTCGTTGCCGGTGGTGTCCTGACCGCCGTCTCGTTCCTGTGGGGCATCACATCCTTCGATTCGACGGCTGCTGACTACAACAGCTTCGCCGCCATGCTCAAGATCATCGGCGGCATCGCCATGAACCTCATGGTTCCGGTGCTTTCCGCCTACATCGCCGAGTCCATCGGTAAGCGCCCGGCGCTCGTCCCTGGTTTTGTTGCCGGTATGATCGCCATTCAGGGCCTGCCTGTTAACGCCGAGACCGGCATGATCGACGCCGGTGGCGCCGGCGTGGGCTTCGGCTTCCTGGGCGGCATCGTCGGCGGCTTCCTCGCTGGCTATGTCATCCTGCTGCTCGAGAAGGTCTTTGCCGGTCTGCCCAAGAACCTGGACGGCCTCAAGGCTATCTTCCTGTACCCGCTGTTCTCGACCGCCATCGTCGGTCTGGTCATGCTCGGCATCTCCGGCCCCATGGCTGCCATCAACACCGCCATGATGGACTTCCTCAAGGGCCTGTCCGCCTCTGGCGCCGTTGTCCTGGGTCTTGCCATCGGCTGCATGTGCGCCTTTGACATGGGTGGCCCGGTCAACAAGGCTGCTTACGTCACCGGTACCGCCATGCTCACCGAGGCACTGGCTGCCGGCGTTGGCACCGATACCTACAATTTCGGCACCAACTTCATGGCTGCCGTCTCCGCAGCTTGCATCGTTCCGCCGCTGATCACCACCTTCGCCGTCGTTGTCGGCAAGAAGTACTTCAGCCAGGAGGATCACGACGCCGGTATCGTCAACCTCATTCTTGGTTGCACCCACATCACCGAGGGCGCCATTCCGTTCATGACCAAGAACATCTGGCCGGTCATGCCCATCATGATGCTCGGTTCCTCTATCGCTTCGATCCTGACCATTATGTTCAACGTTCACGATCCGGCGCCTCACGGTGGCTTCCTGGTCCTGCCCGTTGTCGAGAACGGTCCGCTTTGGGTTCTCGCGATCCTCATCGGTGCTGTTGTCGGTGGCATCCTGTTCGTGGCCTTCAAGAAGTACGACTTCGAGAAGAATCAGAAGGCCGCTCCTGTAGCCAAGCCGGTTGAGGCTTCCAAGGCCGCTGCCGTTGAGGCCCCTAAGGCCGAGGCTGCCGACTTCGTGAAGGTTGAGAATGTCTTTGTCGCCGAGGACTTCGCTTCTCGTGACGAGGCTCTGAGCTTCGTTTCCAACCAGGCTGTCAAGGCCGGTATCGCCAGCGACGCCGACGCCGTGATGAACGCCTTCCTGGCCCGCGAGGCCGAGGGCACCACGGGCATGATGGAGGGCTTCGCCATCCCGCATGCCAAGTCCGACGCCATTACCGAGGCTGCCGTCATCGTCGTTAAGGACGAGTCCGGCGTGACCGGTTGGGATACCATGGACGGCGCTCCCGTCAACGTGGCCATCGCTCTGCTCATCCCTGGTGCACAGGCTGGCACCACGCACCTCAAGATCCTGTCCAAGGTCGCCGAGGCGCTCATGGACGAGGACTTCCGTGCCACCGTCAAGGGTTCCACCGACGCCGCCGAGATCGCCAAGACGATCAACGCCCGCCTGGTCTAATTCCACAGTACGCGAATAACATCGCCCCCCTGTATATAAGGCGGAGTCCCTCCCCAGGGCCTCTGCCTTTTTCATCCCCCTTCTTCTAACTTGCGGTGAAATAAGGGCTGTTTAAACGTTTCAACCCCAAAATCAGTCCATATTTCACCGCAAGTTAGAAGAAGGGGATAGCGCGGCTTGTCTATTAGATCGTCCGTGCGGACAAAAATTCAGCCAGAATTCCTTTCGCACGATATTGCTCTGGACCATCCGAGTTTCCGCAACTCGCCTGCCGGGCGGGGCGGTTAAGTTTGTCGTGAGTTCCGCACGCAAAGGAAAGCACTTAATGTGCTTTCCGTCTTGCGCAGGACTGTAGAGCAGCAAACTTAACCGCCCCGCCCGGCAGGCGAGCGGACAGCGAACGACATCTGTCCAACAATTCGTGCGAAACACAATGAAAAACCGTTTGATGTGAGTTAATATAAACAACGTCGTGAATCTGACTCCTGCCACATGCATGACAGGGGTTAAACACAAAAAAGGAGTCAACTATGGTTTCTGAGAAGGCTACCCTCGTTAATCCTCAGGGTCTGCACATGCGTCCGGCTGGTCTGTTCGCCTCCACCATGGGCAAGTACGCCTGTGACGTGACGGTCGTCACCCCCGAGAAGGAGGTCAACGGCAAGTCCCCGATGGCCCTCATGGCTGCTGGTATCCCCTGCGGCACCGAGGTCGAGGTCAAGTGCGACGGCGCCGATGAGGCCGAGGCTCTGGCTGCTGCCATCGAGCTCATCAAGAGCGGTCTTGGCGAGTAGAACTCAAACGGGTCGCATGTTGAACAACTAAGTTCATATTTGGGGGCGCAGTGACCTGTCTTAAGGTAGCTGCGCTCTTTTGTCATGGATATGGCAAAACGCTTTATCACATGACACGGAGAGAGGAATGGGAATGTATCAGGGAGTCAACGCTTCCGAGGGCATCGGTATCGGCACCGTCATGGTCGCCGTCGATCCCGACTTGACGTTTGAGCCGCACGAGGTTGCTGATTCGGCAGCAGAGAAGGAGCGCTATCAGACCGCTCTTTCGGTCTTCTGCGAGAAGACCCAGGCTCAGGCCGACCACATGAAGGAGACGGTGGGCGAGGCCGAGGCCGAGATCATGAGCGGACACATTGTCCTGGCTCAGGATCCGGGCATGACCGACGCCATCAACGCCGCCATTGACGGCGGCACCTGCGCCGAGCAGGCGCTCATGGACACCTCGACCATGTTCGAGAACATGTTCCTGTCCATGGACGATGAGATGTTCCGTCTGCGCGCGGCCGACATCGCCGACATCCGCACCGGTATTCTGGCCGAGCTGCTGGGCAAGGAGGTCGTCGACCTTTCCGTCCTGCCCGAGAACACCGTCGTTGTCGTGCACGACCTCACGCCGTCCATGACCGCCACGATCGATAAGGCCCACGTTGCCGGTATCGTCACCGAGACTGGTGGCCGCACGTCGCACTCCGCAATCATTGCGCGCGCCCTCGAGATCCCGGCTGTCCTTTCGGTTTCCAACAGCTGCACCGCACTGCGCAACGGCATGACCGTTGTCGTCGACGGTGGCAAGGGTATCGTCGAGGCCGATCCCGATGAGGAGACGCTCGCCGCTTACACTGCCAAGGCCGAGGCTTTCGCTGCCGAGAAGGCGGCTCTCGAGGCCTTCCGCGGTAAGCCGTCCGTGACTGCCGACGGCATCAAGAAGATTATTGCCTGCAACATCGGCAACCCCGATGACGTGCCCAACGCGCTCGATCACGATGCCGAGGCTATCGGCCTGTTCCGTTCCGAGTTCCTGTTCATGGACTCTGCTGAGCTTCCTTCCGAGGAGGAGCAGTTCAACGCCTACCGTAAGGTCGCCAGCGCGCTCAAGGGCGCTCCGGTCATCATCCGCACGCTCGATGTGGGTGGCGACAAGGAGATTCCGTACCTGCACATGGTCAAGGAAGAGAACCCCTTCATGGGCTTCCGCGCCGTGCGTTACTGCCTGGCCAACCCCGACCAGTACAAGGTCCAGCTCCGCGCCCTGCTGCGCGCCAGCGCCTTCGGTGACGTCAAGATTATGATCCCGCTCGTCACCTGCGTCGAGGAAGTCTTGGCTGTCAAGGAGCTCGTCGAGCAGTGCAAGACCGAGCTGACCGAAGAGGGTCGCAAGTTCAACGAGAACATCGAGGTCGGCATCATGGTCGAGACGCCTGCAGCCT
>CABQHZ010000084.1 GCA_902464175.1 uncultured Collinsella sp.
GCCGATACTCCTCTCGCGAGTGGTTGCCATATGGTTTGATGTTGGAAACATATGATTGCCGGCAGGCCATAGGTGACGTTCCCCCTGACATCGGAGGTTCCAGGTATGTTTCGCGCTCCGTTAAATAACTATCGGTTGGGCTAACATGGGTCGCCGTGCTATTTCGATAACCCTTGCAGTGGTCTGCCTGGCTGTGCTCTTAGGCGCTACGGGGCTGTTTGCTATAAGTCGAGAAACATCCTATATGCAGGAATGTGCTTCCGAAGGCTTTGCCATTGATGGTTACTATCGGGATGACAAAACGAGTCGGGAAACCCTGGCTTTTCTTGAGGAGGACAACTGTCGATGGCAGCTGGTCGACCAAGACGGAATCTGCACAGACGGGCAGTTCGAGCGTATGGACGACCCCAACATTCTGGTATTAAAGAATGAAAACGGCGAATTATTTGGTACGGTCCACGTGGCGTATATTTCGCGCCGACGCGATCAGGGCTTGCTCTACCTATTTAGAGATACCAGGGTGACCCGTTTTTATCTGGTGAGTACCGGTCCGGCGTTTACAGTGGAGTCTGGCGATGTCGATGCGGACAGCTGATTCACGGCAATAAAAAGTCGAGCGGGGCGCGGGTGTGAACTTGCACCCCGCAATTTGCTCGTGTCCGTATCGCGTCTGCGCCTCGTCGTAGCTCGCGTCCGTGCGAGCGCTCATCCCGCGCCCGCATCACTGCACGTCAAACTCCACGCGATCGAGTTCGGGCACATTGAGGTCGATGAGCTTGCGGGCGACGTGACGGTCGTGTGCCCCAAGTGCCTCGCCTGTCGTCACATGGGCGACAATCTCACGCTCGACGACACCCTCCTCCTCGCCTTCGGTGGCCGAGGTCTCGACGGCGACGGTGTAATCCTTAAAGCCTGGCAGTACCGCGGCAAGCTCGCGCGTGGTTTCGGTGACGCCGTAGCCGTCCTGCACGCCGGCCTGCGCCGAGCCAATAGACCCCGTCGTCATAACGATGCAGGGGATGGCAAAGACTACCGTGCCCACAACGATGCGGCGGCGCACCTTGCGCGATAGCTCGTCGACCTCGGCGTTTTCTTCAGCAGTCACAATACCGTCGCCGTTCAGGTCGCGCTTGAGCGGCGCACGCAATAGAAGTAGTACGGCTTCGGCAGCCAGTGCGATAAAGACCACGTTGATGCCAAACTCGTAAAGCGCCGAGAGAAACAGCGACCCGCTTGCGATGGCGATGCCGTAGCCCGCCGCGCACAGGGGTGGCATGAGCGCGGTCGCCACGGCCACACCGGCGATGAGCGTGGCGGGTTCCTGGTCGCGCGAGTTGCCCAGGCCGCCTGCAAAGCCGCCGGCGAGCGCGACAGCGAGGTCCCAGACAGTTGGTGTCGAATTGTCGATAATGGCGGCCGTGGTGGTGCCAAGGGGCGAGAGCTTAAAGTACAACGTGGATGTGACCAGGCAAAAGGCCATTTGCAGCGCAAGGCTGGCGACGGCTTCGACGGTAATCTCGCGGTCGAGCGTGGCAATGCCGTATGCCATGGCAAGAACCGAGCCCATGAGCGGGCAGATGAGCATGGCGCCCACGATGGCGATGTCCGAATCGATATCGAGGCCGATGCTCGCGATCAACATGGCGATGATGAGGATGCATAGGTGGGAGCCGGTCAGACGCGCCCCGTTTACAAAACGCTTGCGGATCACGTGATAGGGCGCGCGTCCCTCGCGAATGTTGAATGCGCGCTTTAGGAAGCGGGTGGCGTTCTCCATGGCCTCACTATGGGCAGGGCGGATGCCGTGGCGCCGGTGATGGCGTTCGCGTAGTCGCTTGATCTGTTGTTTGTCGAGTTCCATGTCCACCTCGTATTACCGCAGGAACGCGGGTGCGTTCGCAGCATGTACTCTACACCGTGACGGGCGGGGCGGTCATCTTGACATAAAACTTAGGCGAGCAGGCAAAGAAAGACACGCCACATGCGGGCGCTGCTGAGGGTTTCGGCAGATACAAAAAGCGCGGGGCCGGATGGTCTCCGACCCCGCGCTCTGCGTTGGCGCGTTGTTGTTCTGCTTAGCCCAGCAGGCTCAGGCCCACGGAGACAAACGCCAGGATAACGCCGACGATGGACTCGCCGCCGAGCAGGCCGCTGGCGACAACCAGACCCTGTTCCTGGAAGGCGGCGTCCTTAGCAGCTCTCTCCTCGTCAGAAAGACCAGCGGTGGCGTCGCGGTGGGCGGACCACTTGTCGTAGGCGAGCTTGACGCAGGAGCCCAGGAATGCCGTGAGTGACATGTAGAACGGCAGGTACACGCCCAGGCCGATCATCATGGCCGGAATGCCGAGCCAGTACATGACGATGCCGGCGATAAAGCCGCCAACGAACCACGGCACGCTCGGGATGCCCGAGACCATGGTAGCGACGACGCTTGCCTGCGCGGCAACAAAGCTCTTGTCGGGGCCAAAGGCGTCCGGGCCATAGGCGGTGACGAGCGCGACCATGACGGCGGCGGCGACCAGGGCGCCCACGATGCCGCCGATGGCTTGACCGATCCACTGCGCACGCGGGTTGGTGCCCAGCACGGCGCCGGCCTTAAAGTCGTTCATGACGTCGCCCGCAAGGCCGCACGCCACGGCTACGATGCCGGCGATAAAGAACAGCTTGACCTGAGCGATCTGTGCAAAGGCAGCCACGATGAGCATAACGATGAGGCCAAAGATCTCCATGGGGTCGATACCCGTCTGGCCGCAGCTCTGCGCGCTCATGATGGTGGTGACAAAGGTGAACAGCGTGACGATGACGGCCGGGACGGGGCCAAGGTCGAGCACGATGGCGATGATCACGGCGATGGCGGCAGCGCCCAGGCCGATGATGCCGGCGTCGAGCTTGAGTGAGCCCGAGATGAGCGACTGCTCGTCGGTGTCGGTGGAGCTGTCGGCGGCAAGACCGCGGACGATACCGGCGACCTGCGGCAGGATGTCCTTGAGGACGACGGCGACGCCAAAGCCCATCATAAGGCCCATGCCCAGGGACTTGACGATGCCCTGCGCAGTCACAACGTCGAACAGACCGGCAGCGGTGCCGCCCACGATGATGCCAAAGTTGCCCAGCAGCGCGCCGGCAAACCAGAAGGCGACCGGGGCGAAGCCCACGAGGAAGCCGACGGAGAGCAGCATGGGCGAGTTGTAGATACCAAAGGTCACGCCGGGAATGTTGAGCGTGCACAGCATGCTGGGCACCACGCCCAGGGCGTCGCGCAGCACGCTATAGATGCCGGCGATGGCCATGGAACCAAAGAGCTGCTTGCCGGTCTTGCCGCCAGCCTCGGTCGCGCGCAAGGTCTGAGCTGCGGCGTTGCCGGTGGGGAACTCAAGCGCGGCGTCCACGATAAAGTGACGGTGGATGAGCGCGGTGGCCAGCAGGCCCAGGATGGTGCCGGCGAGTGCCACGATAAACATGTCGAGCCAGCTGATCTGGTCGGCATAGCCCAGCATCCAGGCGCCCGGGATGGTAAACGCCAGACCGCCGGCGACCATGGCGCCTGCGGACATGATGGTGTGGGTGACGTTTGCCTCGTTGAGGCTGGCGTTGCCCATGAGTTTGAGGAAGAACAGCGAGATGACGGCAGCAAAGACGATCGGCCAGGGGAGTGCGCCCATCTTGAGGGCGGTGTAGGCCGAGCTTGCCGTGATGATTACACAGCCAAGGACGCCGATGACGACGCCGCGCAGCGTGAGTTGCCCGCGCATCGAGGCGCGGTTCGAGGGATTGCTCATATAGAACTCCTTTGCGTATATCCGCTTCCCCCGGGAGCGCCGCTACGGATACGGCGCGGGAAGTCGGGTTACCAAGGGCCGCCGCGTGAGCTCGCAAACGACCGCGCACCAGTATAACCGCAAGCTAGTCATTTCGGGATGACTGGTTTAGGTAGGCGATATACTGCTGGGCAGACGAAAGGAGCGCCGACGATGCTTAATGGGTGCGCATATATATTGACGGTCGACGTGGGCAACACGTTCATTCGCTTTGGCCTGTTTGCCGAGGATTCGGCCGCGGCACAGGAATGCCCGCTTGCGACGTGCGAGATCACGACGCCGTCGAGCATTACGGCCGACGAAGCGCGCATGCGTCTCGCTCAAGTCATGGCCGCGCTGGCAGCCGATGCGGGCATGCCGGGCGCACTTGTGCCCACGGCTGCCGTGCTGAGCTGCGTGGTGCCGGCGCTCGAGCGCCCGTGGAAGACGGCGCTTTCTCGCACCTGCACGGGGCGCGTGCTCACCGTGGGGCCGGGTCTCAAGACCGGTATGCCCGTGCACTACGACGATCCAGCAGAGATCGGTCCCGACCGCATCGCCGACGCCGTGGCGGCACGCGCCGTCTACGGCTCTCCCTGCATCGTGATCGACTTGGGTACCACGACCAATATCGAGGTCATCGACGCGCACGGCACCTTTGTGGGCGGCGTCATCGCGCCGGGTCTGGCGCTTGGCGCCCGCTCGCTTTCGGCTGCTGCGGCGCGTTTGCCTCAGGTCGAGCCTTCGGCGCCAACGCACGTCATCGGTCGCAACACGCGCGAGGCCATGCGCTCGGGCGTGGTTCTGGGCGAGGTAGCCCGCATCGACGGCATGCTCGACATGGTGCTTGCCGAGATGCGCGCGACCAAGGCCGCGGGGGAGGGCGACGTGCCCATCGTCATTACCGGCGACGACGCCGAGGCACTCGCGGCGTTGGTCGGCCACAGCCTGACGGTAGACGACGCGCTGACGCTGCGGGGTCTCGCCGAGCTCTACCGCATCAACCAAAAGCCCCGCCGCGTGTAAAAGTGAGGGCGCCGGTGGGACAAACGTCTCCACCTTTCACCTGCTACAATGGGTCAAATTATTGCGATTACGGAGGTGTCTGCCATGTCGGACGATCTTCATCAAACTTCGTCAGGCAAGCGCCTGGACGTCATTAGCTGGGACGAGTTCTTTATGAGCGTGGCCATCGCCGCGCAGCGCCGCAGTAAGGACCCCAACACGCAGGTGGGCGCGTGCATCGCCAGCACCAACCACCGCATCCTTTCGGTGGGCTACAACGGTACGCCCTCGGCGCTCAACGACGACTTTTTCCCGTGGGGCACGAGCGACGACCCGTTGCAGGACAAGCACAACTACGTGGTCCATGCCGAGGCCAACGCTGTGCTCAACTACCGTGGCTCGCTCAAGGACCTCGAGGGTTCCACGGTCTACGTCACGCTGTTCCCGTGCCACGACTGCGCCAAGATTTTGGCGCAGGTGGGCGTGGGCGAGGTTGTCTACCTGGACAACAAGTACGCCGACACCGATGACGGACGCATCAGCCGCCGCATCCTCGACTCCTGCGGCATCAGCTACCGCCAGGTTATCGTCGATGTTCACATCGGCACCGAGGGACAGGCTCAGCAGTAGCGCGTGGCAACGCCAGCTGGCAACAAAAGGCAGCCAAAAGAGCCCCGTCCCAAATTGACTACTCGTGAAAGTCGCGTCTGCGCGCATGGACGGCTCGTGAGCGGGTACACGGCTGTAGTAACATAGCTTCTGTCCGCGGGCGCGCCCGCGTAATTGTGAGAAAGGAGCCCCTGTGGCTGTTAACGAAGAGCTGCTTAAGAAGGTTCTTGAAGAGATTCGCCCCAACCTGCAGGCCGACGGCGGCGATATGGAGTATGTGGGCGTTGACGACGAGGGCGTCGTCAAACTGGAGCTGCAGGGCGCTTGCGCCGGCTGCCCCATGAGCTCGCTGACCCTGTCCATGGGTATTGAGCGCATCCTGAAGGAGCATGTGCCCGGCGTTACCCGTGTCGAGCAGGTCAATGCCTCCGGCGAGACCGACGACCTGTACGACGAGTACGCGCCGTTCTAAGATGCGAAAGCTGCGGACGGCATACTCCGCATAGACGTTACGCCCAAATATGCGGCTGCGAGCGTAAGGCCCGCGGCCGCATTTGTATGTAGGGAGTAGGAGGGTCGACATGCTCAACGACTTCTACCATATGCTTGATCCCGTCGCGATTTCGGCGGGGCCCATCACGATTTACTGGTATGGTCTGGCCTATGTGGTCGGCGCCCTGCTCACGGCGGTCGTCATGTACCGCACGCAGCGTCGCTGGGGCTTTAACATCACGATTGACGACCTGACGAGTGTCGTGGTCGGCGTGGTCTTTGGCCTCATTATCGGTGCGCGCCTGTTCTACGTCGTCTTTTACGGTGATGGCTACTACTGGGCGCACCCGCTCGAGATCTTTGCCACCAACGAGGGCGGCATGAGCTTCCACGGTGGCCTGGTCGGCGGCATCTTGGGCGGCATCATCGTGTGCCGCATGTATAAGCTCGACGCATGGACTTTGGCAGACCTTGCCGTCATAGGCGCGCCGCTGGCCTTGTGCCTGGGACGCTGCGCCAACTTTGTCAACGGCGAGCTGTGGGGCAAGCCGACCGATCTGCCATGGGGCGTGGTCTTTGGCGGGACTGCGGGCGATATGCCGCGTCACCCCTCCCAGCTCTACGAGGCATTTCTTGAGGGCATTGTGCTCTTCTGCATCCTGCAGGTGCTCAGCCGCAAAAAGCCGCTGCTGCCTCAGGGTACGTTTATGGGCGTGTTCGTGATGGGATACGGCATCGTCCGCTTCCTCGTCGAGTTCGTGCGCGTGCCCGACGCCCAGCTTGGCTATCTGCTGGGCGGCGTCATCACGATGGGTCAGCTGCTGAGCCTTCCGCTCGTGATCGCCGGCCTGGCGCTCATCATCTTCGCCCGACACCGCAATCGCCCCCAGCGCATCTACCTCGACGCTTAACCCCCACATACCACCACAAAGGGGACAGGCACCTTTGTGGTGGTTTGCTGGGCAACGATGACAGAACCGTAACGTTTCCCCAGATAAAACCTGCCAAAATAAACCTGTCCCTTTTTGGCAGGTTTCTAGAAAGGCTTTCGGACTGTGAAGGATTCCGATCTCTCCACAACGGCTGCGCGCGACGCGGCCCGCATCGTCTGGTTTAAGCGCTACCCCGCCAAGCAGACGCTCATCGCATTTTTGCTCGCGCTGTTGGCGACCACGGCGTTTTCCATCGATCCCGCCCCGGTGTCGAGCAACGCAGTCTTGGCGATTGACCCTAAAGCCTCGGGCATGCTGTACGTGTGCTACGAGGTGCTCCTCTCGTTTGCCGGCCACACCGACGCGGTCATGCTGCTTGCGCTTGCCTGCCTGCTCACGCTGCCGTTTCGCTACGTGTTCTTTGGCCGTGGCGACACCTGGCGTCCATCGATCATTCTGCCGTCGCTGTTTTTCGCCATCTGCATGGTGTTCGGCCGCAGCTACGACCTCATCGACTCGGCCGAGATTGTTCTTGGCGACAAGGCCCGCATCATCTGCGCCTGGATTGGCGGCGCGGGCTGGATGCTCCTAGCGATTGTGGCCTTCTATCTGGCTTTTGAGTGCCTGGATTGGCTGAGCTCTCGGCGCATCCCGTTTTCCGAGGCGCACTTTGGCCGCGTATGGCGTGTGACTCACGCCGTGCTCTCTGTCCATCCCTTTGCCGGGCCCTTCCTGGTGCTTATGATCGCCTGGGCGCCCACGCTCATCGCTTCGCTGCCCGGCCTTTTTATGGGGGACACCGGCGCGCAGATTCGTCAGTGGTTCAACTATCCCAACGGCACGAGCGACTACCTGCGCCTGCTCAATCCTAATGTGTTGCTCAACGGGCATCATCCCGTAGTGCACACGGCCATTATCGGCTCGTGCGTTCAGCTGGGGCTTTCGCTGTTCAACAGCGCTAACGCGGGCCTCATCATCTATACCTGCG
>CABQHZ010000085.1 GCA_902464175.1 uncultured Collinsella sp.
AGCGCGAGGAGCTTATGGCTTCCGCCGCCGCTCAGGCCGATTCCATCATCGCCGACGCTCAGCAGCAGGCCCTCACCATTGCCGGTGAGCAGGAGATCGTCCGCTTAGCACAGCAGCAGGCCGACGACATCCGCGATCGCGCCCAGCAGTACGAGCGCGAGACGCGTTATGCAGCCGAGGACTACGCAGAGCAGGTCTTTACGCACCTGGAGGAGAACCTCAAGAGCCTGACCGGCACCGTTACCCGTTGCCGTCAGCAGCTTAACGAGGGTGCCGCCCAACAGAATGGTCAGTGGTAATGGCTGAGTTCCCGAGCGTTACCGTCGATCTTTCCGAGCAGCTCGAGTTCCCTGGTGATTCGTATCCGCTGACCGGTAAGGTCGATGTCGCCACCTACACGGTGGGCGAGAAGGAGTACCAGCTACAGGACGGCATCGACTACGATGTTGTCTTTACCAATGCCGGTACCGGTGTTTTGCTTACCGGCATGGTCCGCGCGCACGCCACCGGCGAGTGCGACCGTTGCCTGGAGCCCGCCTCGTTTGATATCGCCGGCGAGATCGAGGAGTTCTACCTCTTTGAGGAGCCCGAGGATCCCGAGGCCTACGAGGACGGCTACGAGCTCCTGGGTGAGGACCGCATCGTGGATCTGGGTGAGCCCATCAACGACGCGGTCGTCATGGACACGCCGTTTGTGGTGCTCTGCAAGCCCGATTGCCGCGGTCTGTGTCCCACTTGCGGTTGCAATCTCAACGTCGAGCAATGCGATTGTGCCGCTCAGGCAGAGGCAGAATGGGCCGCTGCCACGGAAAATCCATTTGCAGCATTGAAGAATCTCAAGCTCGATGAGTAAAACTGTGGTAGTATCGCTACTTGCGCGTAATCGCCACACTGGATAGTTCATAAGGAAGGTCACTATGCCCGTACCTAAACAAAAGCAGGGTCGTATCCGCACTCACACCCGTCGTTCCGCCAACATGAAGATCTCGGCTGCGGCTCAGTCCACGTGCCCCCGTTGCGGCGCTGTCAAGCTTCCGCACCACGTGTGCCCCAGCTGCGGTTTCTACAAGGACCGCGAGGTTATCGTTACCGAGTAACGGTATACTCTGGATGCGATGCCGTTCCAAATGGAACCACAATGGCCGGCTCAATGAGTCGGCCATTTTTGTATAAGGAGCATGTATATGAGTAACGTTCGCGTTTGTGTAGACGTTGTGGGCGGAGACGAGAAACCTCAGGTTGTTCTCGATGGTATCGAGGCTGCACTTGCCGCCGATCCCGATATCGAGGTCTTGGCAGCTGGCCCCGCTGAAATCGTCAATCCCTTTGCTGCTTCCCATGCACGTGTTGAGGCCCTTGAGGCACCCGACGTTATCGCCATGGATGACGATCCCATTCGCGCCGTGATGACCAAGCGTAAATCGTCGATCGTGCTGTCGTGTCGCGCCATCAAAAAGGGCAACGCGGACGCGTTCTTCTCCGCCGGCTCGACCGGTGCCATGACTGCTGCCGCCACCGCCTATGTGACGCCGTTTAGGTATCAGGCCGAAGGCAAGAAGCAGCCGGTACGTCCCTGTCTGACCAATGCGTTACCCAATCGCGCCGGCGGTCTGACGGTGCTGTGCGATATGGGCGCCAACCCCGATGTTGATATGGACGATATGGTGCGCTTTGCGCAGATGGGCAGCGCCTATGCCCGCGTCGTCTTGGGCATTGAACATCCTCGCGTAGGTCTGCTCGCCAATGGCACCGAGGACGAGAAGGGCTCCAACTTTACCAAGGCCTGCTTCCCTGCTATGAAGGCCGCGGTTCCGGGCTTTGTGGGCAACTGCGAAGGCACCGATCTTACGTCGGGCAATTTTGACGTCGTGGTCGCCGACGGCATGTCGGGCAATATCGCTCTCAAGGCTACCGAGGGCGCTGCCAAGTTTTTGCTGCAGGAGCTCAAGGGCGCCTTTATGGCCTCGCTCGGCACCAAGATCGCCGCGCTGCTCATAAAAAAGCAGATGCGCGAGATTAAGGCCAAGCTCTCTGGTGATGCCAAGGGCGGCGCGATTCTTTTGGGCCTGCGTGGCGTGGTCCTGATCGGCCATGGCGCCACCTCGGTCGAGGCTGTTAAAAACGGTACGCTCGCGGCGGCCGAAGCCGTGCGCGCGGGGCTGGTCGAGAACGTCGCCAACTCCATGGACGGTATCGTTTTATAAGAGCGAGTTAGAGCGCTGTTATGTGCCTCGCGGCGCACGTCGTGGGGTAGAATCAAAACCGTGTCTTGGTGCCGCCCGCGCGGTGCCAATCTTTTGGTATTCATGCACTATGAGAGGAAGCGCTATGGACCGCTCCGAAATCTTCGACAAGATCGCCGAGGTCGCTGCTGACGTTCTGGGCGTCGATGTTGCCGAAATTAGCGATGAGACCACCTTTGACGATCTCGATGCCAACTCGCTCGAGCGCCTGCAGCTGGTTACGGCTATCGAGGACGAGTTCAATCTCGAGATCGATGATGAGACCTTGCTCTCGCTCAACTCTGTCGCCGACGCCGTCGACGCGATCGAAAACGCCAGGGAGGCTTAGGTCTTGGCTTTATCCGAACGACTTACGCGCGCCCAGGAGATTCTGGGCCACGAGTTCAATGACAAGGTGCTGCTGCGCGCGGCCCTTACGCATCCTTCGGCCGTCGAAGGGCAGCCAGTCTCGGCAAGCTACGAGCGCCTTGAGTTCTTGGGCGATTCCATTTTGGGCGCCGTCGTCGCCCGTTCACTCTTTGAGTCCTATCCCGAGTTTGACGAGGGCAAGCTCACGCGCCTGAAGGTGTCGCTTGTCTCGGGCGCCACGCTGTCCGAGGTGTCGCATGAGCTGGGCATCGACGACATCATCATCTTTGGTGCCTCCGAGACCGGTACCGGTGCGCGCGGCCTGCATTCGGCGCTCGAGAACGTCTACGAGTCGCTCGTGGGCGCGCTGTACCTGGACGCCGGCTGGGATGTTGCGGCGGAGTTTATCCACCGTACGCTTAAGCCGCATTTGGCTTCCGAGCGTGCCGAGCATCCTGCGAACCCCAAGTCGTTTTTGCAGGAGTGCGTGCAAGCCGACGGTCACGAGCCCCCGGCGTATAAGCTCGTTGGCTCCGAGGGCCCGGCGCATGCGCCCACCTTTACCGCTGTGGTGCTCATCGACGGCATTCGCCAGGGCCGCGGCACCGGTTCCTCCAAGAAGGAGGCCGAGGGAGCCGCTGCGCTCGAGGCACTCGACCGCATGGGCTACACCACCAACGGCGTGATTCTCAACAAGAAGCCTGTTTAAGCGAGGAACCGTGTATCTCAAGTCCCTCACGCTCAAAGGGTTCAAGTCGTTTGCCGACCGCGCCCATATGTCATTTGAGCCGGGCCTGACCGTCATCGTCGGTCCCAACGGCTCGGGAAAATCGAACATCTCCGACTCGATTCTGTGGGTCCTGGGCGAGCAGAGCGCCAAGCAGCTGCGCGGCCAGGCCATGGAGGACGTCATCTTCTCGGGCTCGTCGGCACGCAAGCCGGTGGGTGTCGCCGAGGTCACGCTGGTGCTCGATAACTCGGACCATATGCTGCCCGTCGATTTTGACGAGGTCGCCATCACCCGTCGCATGTATCGCTCGGGCGAAAGCGAGTACCTCATCAACTCGAGTCCGTGCCGCCTGATGGACATTCAGGACATCCTGCACGATTCGGGCCTGGGCAAGGATACGCATTCCATCATCAGCCAGGGCAAGCTCGATGCCATTTTGCAGAGCCGCCCCGAGGAGCGCCGTGCCCTCATCGAGGAGGCCGCCGGCATCTCCAAGCACAAGCGCCGCAAGGAGCGTGCGCTCAAAAAGATTAAGTCGATGGACGAGCACCTGACGCGTGCCCGCGACATCAATAAGGAGATCGCCCGTCAGCTGCGGCCGCTGGAGCGTCAGGTCGATCGCGCGCGCAAGTACAAAGAGCTGTCCTCGCGCGCGAACGAACTTACGCAGATGCTGGCCGTCGACGAGCTTCGTTCGCTGCAGTCGCAGTGGAACGACTTGGAGAGCCGCTCCAAGGAGGGCGCCGCCGAGCTTGAGCTTGCGCAGTACCGCTTGGGCGAAAAGGAACGCGAGCTCGAGAAGCTCCAGGTCATGCTTGAGGAAAAGGGCCTGTTTGTGGGCGATCTGGGCGAGCAGCGCCGCCATATGCAAGACGTGGTCGGCCGCATTAACTCCGATATGCGCCTGCTCGAGGAAAAGGGCCACAACATGGTGTCGCGCCTGTCCGACATGCGTGGCCAGATCTCGAGCTCCGAGCATCAGCGTCGTCGCGTGGTCGAGGAGCTCGAGGACGCGCGTGCGCAGCTTGAGGAGGTGACCGGTGCGCACATGCAGGCCCAGGAGGACGTTGACGCCGCCGGGCCTGCCGCCGCTGAGCTCCACGAGCGACGCGTGGCTCTCGACAATCAGATTTCGCAGCTTACGCGTGAGCAACGCGATGTGCAGCGCGTGGCCGATAACGCGGCGCTCGAACTCGCCAAGGTGAAGGACTCGCTGAGCAACGCCGAGGTTGAGGACAACATGTACGCCTCGCGCTTGGAGCAGATCGATGAACAGCTCGAGGAGGTTACAGCATCGCTTGATAGCCGTCGCGACCGTGCTGAGGAGCTTGAGAGTGCCCTTGAGGCGGCTCGTCAGGCCCAGAACGATGCGCGCGAGGCCACCGAGGTCGCCCGTGCAGCCCTGAAGGACTTGCGTAATCGTGAGAGCGAGGCGCGCAACAAGCTGTCCGAGGTGCGCTCGGAGCTTGCCAGCCAAAAGAAGCTTGATGCCCGCATGGCAGACAGCTCGCCGCTGGTGAGCCGTCTGATGGGCGCACTGGGCGATGATGTCTCAGGCCGTCTGGGCGACGTGCTCGACGCCCCTCGTGAGCTTGAGGGCCTGGTTGAGCAACTACTTGCCGGCGATATCGATGCTCTTTTGTTTGATGATGCCGCTACGCTTGAGCGCGCCGGTCGTGCGGCTTTGGACCAAAAGAAGGCTTCGGGCGAGGCGCTGTTGGTGGCGCGCGGCGTGAGCGGTGGTGCTGCTGCCAATGGCGCTGCCGGTACGCGTCTGGTCGATCGTCTGTCCGTGCGCTCCGGTTATGGCCCGGTTGTCGAGGCCCTTCTCGGCGGCTATTACGTGGTCGATGACTTGGCTGCCGCGTTGGCTGCCCCTGTCGTTGACGGTGTGACCTACGTGACTCCCGATGGCGCCCGCGTGAGCTGTGGTGGTCTGGTGCGCGTGGGGCTCGATGCCGGCGAGGCTTCGGGTGCCTTGGAGCGCAAGCGCCGCATCCGTGAGCTCGAGGGCCTGGAACCCGATCTGGCTGCCATCTTTGAGCATGCTTCGGACCAAGTCGTTGAGGCCAACGCCGCCGTCGAGGAGGCACGTGCCGCCGAGGGCGATGCCGCCGGTGAGATCGCCCGTCTTGAGGGCGAGCGCCGCTCGCTGCTCTCCGAGATCGGCCGCTTGGAGCAAAGCGTCAACAATGCCGAGGTCGAGCGCGTGCGCATCTCCAAGCGCCGCGAGCAGGCCTCCGAGGCCGTTCGCGCTGCGCGCCCGCGCGTTGACGAGCTCACCCGTTCGCGTGACGAGGCGCGTGCACAGGCAAGCGACCTGGGTCTCCAGATTGCCGAGGCCAACGATGAGCTCGATCGCGTTCGCCGTGACGATTCCGAGGCCGCCGGTAAGCTCGCCGATGCCAAGGTGCGCCTGGCCCAGACGAGCGAGCGCCTGCGTTCGCTGAAGGGCCGCGTGCCCGACCTTGAGCATCGTCTTGAGGGCATCGACCGTCGTATCCGCGGAACACGCCAGGCTTCGCGCTCGCTCGAGCTGCTGCGCCTGCGCGTCGACCCCATGCACGAACGCTATTCTGCCCTGTTGGAACGCGCATCGGATTGGGCAGCGCGCCTGCGTGACCAGGCCTCTCTGGAAGAGGCGGACTCCGCTTCGCTCAAGAAGACCATCGAGGATGCCAAGGCCGGGGTCTCCCGTGCCAAGGAGCGGGTTGATGCCGCCACGGCGACGCAAAATGAGTTCAAGGTTGCGCGCGGCAAGCTCGAGGTGCAGGTAGAGGCGGCCATAAAGGCTATTACCGCCGACGGTACCACGGTGCTCGAGGAAGCGCTCATGCTGCCGGCGCCCACCGATCGCGATGCCGCCGAGCGCGAGCTCAACCAGCTTGTGCGCCAGATCAACAATCTGGGCCCCGTGAACCAGGTTGCCATGGAGGAGTACGAGCAGCTCAAGCGCCGCGCCGACTACATCGAGGAGCAGCTGGCTGATCTGGAGAGCGCGCGCAAGGCGCTCACCAAGATCACGGTGGCCATTGATCGCAAGATGCGCAAGGCGTTTCTGGTGACGTTTGAGAAGGTCGACGCGAACTTCCGCGAGATCTTCGCCATGCTGTTCCCGGGTGGCCAGGCTCATCTTGAGATGACCGATCCCGAGCATCCTGCCGAGACGGGCATTGAGGTTGTGGCGCAGCCGCGCGGCAAGCGCATTACCAAGATGATGCTCATGTCGGGTGGCGAGAAGAGTCTGACGGCGCTCGCCCTGCTCTTTGCCGTGTACCGCACGCGCACGGTGCCGTTCTATGTGCTGGACGAGGTCGAGGCGGCGCTCGACGACGCCAACCTGTCCAAGCTCATCGGCGCCCTCGATGTACTGCGTTCCGATACACAGCTCTTGGTCATTTCGCATCAGCGCCGTACTATGGAGGACGCTGACGTTCTCTATGGCGTCTCGATGCAAGCCGACGGCGTCAGCCGCGTCGTCTCGCAAAAACTCGATCGCGAAACCGGAAAGGTCGTGAATGCATAATGGGATTCTTTGACGCTCTCTCGCGCGGACTTGAGCGCAGCCGCGAGGCCCTCAACGAGGTCTTCTACTTTGGCGGCGAGGTCGACGAGGACTTTTGGGAGGACCTTGAGGACACCCTCGTCATGGGTGACATGGGTGCCGAGGTCGCTATTCAGGTCTCCGATGACCTGCGCGATGCTGCTGCCAAGAAGAACCTTAAGACCGCCCCGCAGCTTCGCCGCGCTCTGGCCGAGCAGCTCGAGGGCCATTTTGTGCCTGTTGAGCGTGATCCGTTTTCCGATACGCCGAGCTGCGTGCTGTTTGTGGGCATCAACGGCGCCGGCAAGACCACAACGGTCGGCAAGATTGCGAGCGCCATGGCTGCCCGCGGCAAGAACGTGGTGATCGGTTCTGCCGATACCTTCCGCGCCGCCGCCATCGAGCAGCTCGATGTGTGGGGTCAGCGCGCCGGCGTCCCCGTCATCAAGCGCGATCGCGGTTCCGACCCGGCGAGCGTGTGCTACGACGTGCTCGATGAGGCCGACAGGCGCGGCAGCGACCTGGTGCTGATCGACACCGCCGGTCGTCTGCACACAAGCCCCGAACTCATGCGCGAGCTTGCCAAGGTGGTTAACGTGACGCGTAAGCGCGCCGCCAATATGGCCGCCGGCCCCATGCCCGTCTCGGTCGTGCTCGTGATCGATGCCGCCACCGGCCAGAACGGTCTGAACCAGGCGCTCGAGTTTAACGAGGCGCTGGGCCTGGACGGTATTATCATGA
>CABQHZ010000086.1 GCA_902464175.1 uncultured Collinsella sp.
TGAACATCGATATCGTCCTTTTTGCAGGCCGCATCGTCCTGGTCGCCCTGCTCTATATCTTCCTGTTCGCCGTCATGAAGACCGGCGTGGGACTTGTGCGCGGACAGCGCCGCGACTCGGCTATCTGGACGATCGATGTGGACAAGGGCCCGCGCGGTATCCGCGGCATCCACGTAGACATGCTCGGCCCCGTCATCGTCGGTCGCTCGCCATCTTCGGACATCTGCATCAACGAACCATTCGTCTCGGCCTCGCATGCGCGCTTTTCGCTGCAGGGCCCGGCGCTCATCATCGAGGACCTCAACTCGCTTAACGGCACGCTCGTCAACGGCCGCCAGCTTGTGGAGCCCGCAACGCTGCGCGAGGGCGACGAAGTCCAGATCGGCGATGTGGTCATGAAGGTGAACCGTCGATGATCGACGAGGAGAACAAGTCCGCGACTATGACCGAGGCACCGGCTGCCGCCACAGCTGCGCCGGCCCACGCCGCTCCGGCGGGCTCCGCACCCGTGGAACCCGAGGACACCGTGTTCTCCCTGCCTCTTTCGCATGTAACGCATGATATTTCGGATCTCGCCGATAACGAGGACGAAGAGGATGCCGTAGCGGCGCCCATCGGCGCACATGCCGCGGAACAGCCCACAGCGCCCGAAGCAACCTCGGCGCCAGCTCACTTTGCAGAGCCTGTCGCCGCGGCAATCAACGAGAGCGCTGCGGTGTTTGCGGCACCCGAGCCCGCCGCGCCGGCGTTTCCCATAGCCCCGGCATCCGAGGTTGCGCCCGCGTCTACGCCGGCGCCCGAGGCGGGGCCATCCCCCGAGGACGGCCCTGCACCCAAGGCCCCGCAGCCTGCGCCCGCAAGCGAGTCCGATGCCGTGACCGAGCCCGCCGCCCAGTCGCAAAGCACACCCGCGCCGTCGCACTTTGCGACGCCCGAGCCTATAGACGTCAGCCCGCAAGACGACGAGTCGACCGCCTGCGCGTCCGAAGAGCCCGGCTCCCCGGACACCGGCGATTCCGAATCAAACGCCGAGACCGACACCGTCTCTCCCGGTGACACAGCCGAGATCGACGTTGCCGCCGTTGAGGCCAAGCTCAAAGACCCCGGCTCGACCATGAGCTTTGAGCCCCTGACCGAAGAGCGCATCGAGACCGACTCGACCTATGATGCCGGCACCACCACGCAACTCATGTGGGGCGCCCGCTCTGACGTTGGCTGCGTACGCCCGCACAATGAGGATTCCTACCTGGTGCAGTCGCCGCTCTTTTGCGTATGCGACGGCATGGGCGGTCACGCCGCCGGCGAGGTAGCCTCTTCCATCGCCGTCGAGACTATTGCCAAGACGGCCCCGCAGTCCGCCGACGCAGCACGCCTGGCCGCAGCCGTCGAGGCAGCCAACGCCGCCGTAATCGAGGCGGCCCTGAACGGCCTGGGCAAGCCCGGCATGGGCTGCACAGCCACTTGCGCCTATATCGAAAACGACACGCTCGCCATCGCCCACGTGGGTGACTCTCGCGCCTACCTGCTCCACGAGGGCACGCTCATCCGCGTGACCCGCGACCACTCCTACGTGGAGGAGCTCGTGGACGCCGGCGAGATTACGGCAGACGAGGCTCGCGTCCACCCCAACCGCTCGGTCATCACCCGTGCGCTGGGCTCGGACCCCGCCATGTATGCCGACCACTTCACTCTGCATATCGAGGAAGGCGACCGCCTGATCCTGTGCTCTGACGGCCTTTCGAGCATGATTCCCGATAGCGATATCGAGAACATCGCCACGCAGTCCTCAACCGCGCAAATCTGTGTCGACAACCTAGTGGACGCGGCGCTTGCCGCCGGCGGCCACGACAACGTGACCGTAGTAGTCGTTGACCTGGTTGACGATGGCGTTATGCGCGAAGCGCAACGCGTGCGTCGCCGCAACATTACTATCGCCGCCATCCTGGCCCTCGTCTTTGTGCTGGCAGCTGGCATCTGGGCCTACACGGGTGTCACCGGCTCGTACTACCTGGGTACCTACCAGGGCAATGTCGCCGTCTGGCGCGGCCTGCCCGGCAAGCCGCTCGGACTCAAGCTCCACTGGCTCGAAAGCGAAACCAGCATTAAGCTGTCCGACCTGCCCGAAGACACGCAAAACCGCCTCAAGGCGGGCATTCCGCAAACAAGTGTCGACGATGCGCAGGACACGATATCCAAGTACCGCCACCAGATCGATGAAGAGCAGACCCGCCAGGTGATCGACGCGCAAACGATTCGCGACAACACCAATCAGGGATCGACCTCCGAATCAGATTCCGAGAAAACCGCCGAACAGTCCGCCGAGGCCGAAGCCTCCGATAAGAATTAGAAAGGGAGTGCCGCTTATGAGTCGCCGCAACACCGAGCTGCTCTTGCTCATCGCCTCGGCGTTCCCCGTCATCCTGCTGTATGCGATGTACGTCCTCACCGCAGGCGCTGCCATCTCCTTTGAGACGCTCGCCGTACCGATCGGCCTCTTTGCCGCCTTCGCTGCGGCACATATCGCCGTGCGCATCTTGGCGCCCGGCGCCGACCCCGCCATCCTGCCCATTGTCTTTGTGCTTTCGGGCATCGGCATCACGTTCGTGACACGTCTCGCCCCCGCTCTCGCCATCTCACAGCTCATCATCCTGTTTGTCTCGGTGGCGCTCATGGTGGGAACGCTCGCACTGGTCAAAAACCTCGACGTGGTCATGCGCTACAAGTACACCTTTGGCATTATCGGCATCATCCTGCTGATGCTGCCCATCTTTATCGGCACCACGATCTCGGGCTCCAAGCTGTGGATTCGCATCGCGGGCTTTACCATCCAGCCTGGCGAGTTCGCCAAGGTCTTTATCGTGCTGTTCCTGGCCGGGTACCTGGCCGAGAACCGCGAGCTGCTCTCCATCTCCAACCGCAAGATCCTGGGCTTTAAGATCCCTCGCCTGCGACTGCTGCTGCCGCTGTTTGCCGTGTGGGGTGTGTGCCTGCTCGTCGTCGTCTTCGAACGCGACCTGGGTTCGGCCGTGCTGTTCTACACTATCTTCTTGCTGATGCTCTACGTTGCCACGGGGCGCTTTTCGTATGTCGTTATCGGCCTTGCGCTCTTGGCCGTCGGCGCCGTGGGCGCCTACAAGTTCCTGTCGCACGTTCAGGTGCGCTTCCAAGTTTGGATCGATCCGTTTAAGGACGCCCAGGGCCAGGGCTACCAGATCGTCCAGTCGCTCTTCTCGCTTGCCGATGGCGGTCTGGTCGGTGTTGGTATCGGCAACGGCATGGCCAACAACATCCCTGTCGTCGAGTCCGACTTTATCTTCTCTGCCATCGGCGAGGAGATGGGCCTTTTGGGCGGCGGCGCCGTGCTCATCCTGTTTATGCTCTTTGCCGTGCGTGGCCTCACCACGGCTGCCCGCGCTAAATCCGACCTCGCCGCCTTTAGCGCCACGGGCCTTACGGCCGCCATCAGCTTCCAGGCCTTCTTGATCGTTGGCGGCGTAACCCGCCTGATCCCGCTGACCGGCGTCACCCTGCCCTTTATGAGCCAGGGCGGCTCCTCGCTGCTGGCGAGCTTTATCATCGTCGCGCTCCTGCTGCGCGCCGGTGACGAAGCGACCGGACGCGAGGCCGAGCTCACCGGCACCGGCACCATGACCGCCATCACCGATGATCAGGTCGCATCCGCCGCCGCCCCGACGGGCACGCGCTTTGCCACCTCGTCTTCCTACGGTAGCGGCAGCCATTCCGTCGGCTCGCGCATGCGCCGTCGCCTGCTCGACACGCCTGAATCCGGCGTGCTCGGCCGCGTCGCACTCGCCAACCGTCTAACCCGTGCGGTGCTCGCCTTTACGGCGCTGTTCGCCATCCTTATCGGCAACCTCACCTATGTCCAGGTCATCAAGGCCAAGGACTATCAGGATATGCCGACCAACAACCACACCATCGCCCGCTCCAAGTACATCCAGCGCGGCTCCATCATCACGTCCGACGGCGTGACGCTGGCCGAGTCGCTGCAGCAGGAGGACGGCACCTACGTACGCTCCTACCCCAACGGCAACCTGGCAGCGCACGTGGTTGGCTACGTGAGCCAGCAGTATGGCACCACCGCCATCGAGAGTGTCATGAACGACACGCTCACCGGCTCTAAGGATTACTCCAGCTGGAACAACGCCATCGCGTCGCTCGCGGGCCAGACCCAGCCGGGCAACACCGCCAAGCTCACCATCGACTCGCGTATCCAGACGGCGGCCGAGCAGGCGCTCAAGGGCTTTAAGGGCGCTGTAGTGGTCATCGACCCGCGTACCGGTGCGGTGCTCGCATGCGCCAGCTCGCCCACCTATGACAACACCAACATCGACGCCCTGCTGCAGGCGGGCGGCGGCGAGGACGGCTCCATGTACAATCGCGCCATGGACGCGCTGTACACGCCGGGCTCCACGTTTAAGGTCGTTACGCTTTCCGCGGCACTCGAGACCGGCACCGCCAGCCTTACCAGCACCTACCAGGCGCCCGGCTCCATGGACATCGGCAACGCGCCGGTCACCAACTATGCCAACGAGAGCTACGGCACCATCAGCCTGCAGCAGGCCTTTGCCGTGTCTTCCAACGTCGTCTTTGGCCAGGTGGCAAACGAAGTTGGCGCAAACACGCTCGTGCAGTTTGCCAACGCCTTTGGCTACGGCCAAAAGCTCGGCCAGGACCTGACCTCCGCGGCCTCCATCATGGCCGACCCGTCGCTCATGACCGAGTGGGAGACCGCCTGGGCCGGCGCCGGCCAGCCTGTCGGCATGGACCACACGCCCGGGCCGCAGACCACCGTCATGCAAAACGCCGTGATTGCCGCCGCCATCGCTAACAGTGGCGTGGTCATGGACCCGTACTTTGTAGCCCAGGTACTCGCCCCGGACGGAACTGTGGTCAAGACCACGCAGTCCCGCTCGCTGGGTCAGGCCGTCAGCTCCGCCACGGCCGACCAGGTCAAGCAGGCCATGCTCGCCGTCGTCCAGTCCGGTACCGGCACCGATGCCCAGGTCCCCGGCGTCAAGGTCGCCGGCAAGACCGGCTCGGCCGAGACCGGCGGCACCAACGTCAACTCGATGTTCGTTGGCTTTGCACCTTACGATTCACCCACGGTCGCCATCTCGGTGGCCTTGGAGGATTACGACAAACACGACGTCAAGGCGGCCAAGATTGCCGGCATCGTCCTGACCGCGGCGCTCGCCGCACAGGGAGCGTGATGCCCATGATTGAATCGGACACCCGAGGCGCGCCGCGGCCGAAGAGTTAGCGGCAACGCGCCACACGGCCCCAGCGGCCACATCGTAGGTACTACACACATCGTTGAGCGAATAGTTATGTTAGGAGCAGGAATGGAACAGAGGGTCCTCGGGGGAAGATACCTCCTCAAGGATAAGGTGGGGACAGGCGGCATGGCGACCGTCTACCGTGCACAGGACCAGGTCCTCGACCGCACGGTTGCCGTCAAGATCATGCTGCCGCAGTATGCTGGCGACGCAACCTTCGCCGCACGCTTTAAGCAGGAGGCCCAGGCAGCAGCCGGTCTCTCCTCCCCCTATATCGTGGGCGTCTACGATTGGGGCAAGGACGGCGACACCTATTACATCGTCATGGAGTACCTGCGCGGTACCGACCTTAAGAGCGGCATCAAGAGCCACGGCGCCCTCGACCCCAAGAAGGTCGCCCAGATCGGCTCGCAGATTAGCTCCGCGCTCTCGGTCGCCCACAAGCACGAGATCATCCACCGCGACATTAAGCCGCAGAACATCATGGTGCTGCCCGACGGCAACATCAAGGTGATGGACTTTGGTATCGCGCGCGCCAAGAACAGCCACCTCACGCAAGACAACAACGTGCTGGGAACCGCCCACTACGTCAGCCCCGAGCAGACCCGTGGTCAGGACCTCGGCCCCACCTCGGATATCTACTCGCTGGGCGTCGTGATGTATGAGTGCGCCACCGGCCGCGTTCCCTTTGACGGTGACGACGCTATCTCGGTCGCACTCAAGCAGGTCAACGAGCTGCCTATTCCACCGAGCCAGATCAACTCCGGTGTCGACGCCGACCTTGAGCGCATCATCCTCAAGTGCATGGAGAAGGACCCGGCAAACCGCTTCCAGACCGCCGACGAGCTTCGTCAGGTGCTCAACAGCTACCTGTCGGGCCGTGCCGTCAACATCTCGGAGCCCACGCGCATCATCGGTGCCCCCGGCGAGCTGGGCGCCACCAAGACTCGCGAGCTTTCCGATCAGACGCGCGCCATGGTGCGTCCCGTCTCGGGCGTGAGCGGCCAGAATACCGCCCGTAGCTCGGTTTCGGGTTCCACCGGCTCCTACGAGGTCGAAAAGCCCAAATCCAACAAGAACAAGATCATCGCCGCCGTGGTGGCAGCCGTTGCCGTCATCGGCATCGTGGTGGCCTTTGCCACAGGACTCTTTGGCGGCGAGCAGGTCACCGTTCCCGATGTACTGGGCAAGGACCAGCAGACTGCCGTCGAACTGATCAAGGAAGCCGGCCTCGAGGTCGGCACCATCGACCAAAGCTACAACGACGATGTCGACGAGGGCAAGGTCGCCGAGCAGACGCCCAACGGCAACACCAAGAAGGCCAAGGGCACCAAGGTGAACCTGGTAATCTCCAAGGGCCCCAAGCCCTCCGAGAAGGTTGAGGTTCCCCAGCTTGTCGGCCTGACCAAGGACCAGGCAGAAGCCGCGCTGGCAAGCGTTGGCCTGAAGGGCAACGCCTCCGAGGAGGCCAACGAGGCCGATGAGGGCCAGGTCTTTGATCAGGGCACCGAAGCCGGTAAGGAAGTCGCGAAGGGCACGACCATCTCGTACAAGGTCTCGAGCGGCCCGGATACCACGTCCGTCCCCGATCTGACCGACATGACCGAGGCCCAAGCGCGCAATGCCCTCGATATGGCAGGCTTTGGCGTCGACGTGAGCTACCAGGAGAACGATTCGGTTACCGAGGGCACCGTGATTAGCTGGAACCCCAGCGGCAAGCAGAAGCCTGGCGCCACGATTGCCGTCGTCATTGCCAAGAAGTCCGGCAAGGCCAGCGTTCCGGGCAACCTGTACGGCAAGAGCATTTCCGCCGCCGTTACCGCGCTCAACAACGCCGGGTTCTACAACATCGCATTCTGCGATCAGAACGGCAACCCCGTGAGCGGCAACGAAAACGCCACCGTTACGGGCGTCTCCCCCACCGGTAAGCAGTCCACCGACAACACGATCACGTTGACGGTTTCGATTTCTGGCTCTGGTACTGATTCAGGCGACGATTCCGGTACGACCAACTAGTCATTAAGACGTTGCCCACAGCGGCTGCTGACGCAAATACATTCGCTCAATTGCGCCCGTTTGCTCCCCCTGCAAACGGGCGCTTTCTTCATCTGAAGTAGCGAAAACCACGGCATACCTTTAAACCAGAAGAGCCCGGCACCGTGGTGGTACCGGGCTCGGCAAATCTCTGGTGCCCCCGGGCGGATTCGAA
>CABQHZ010000087.1 GCA_902464175.1 uncultured Collinsella sp.
TATCGCAAAACGGGTTGTGGCTCGCGCTGATCATGATGCCGCAATCGAAGCAGCCCTCGACGGTCTGGTGTGCCACGCCCGGCGTTGGGATCACGTGCAACATATATGCGTCTGCACCGCTCGCGACCAGGCCACTCACCAGCGCCGCCTCGAACATATAGCTCGAACGACGCGTGTCCTTACCCACGATCACGCGTGCCTTAGCACTGCGGTTGGCACCGTAATACCAACCCACAAAACGGCCAATCTTGTATGCATGCTCTACGGTCAGCCCAACGTTGGCCTCGCCGCGAAATCCGTCGGTGCCAAAGTACTTCATAGGAGGTCCTCTCTATAGACAAAAGCGCGCCGCCAAAGCAACGCGCCGCCAGCCTATTATCCTTTAAAGCAACCGCAGGGGCTACACCGTGAGGAACATCATCACGATGATCATGGCAAAGCCGATAAGGTCGGTCGGCAAAAACACCGTGCCCAGCATAACGGCGCTGGTGATGGTCGCCGAAACCGGCTCCACAGTTCCGATGAGACTCGCACGCACCGAGCCGATGTCCTTAACGCCCTGCATATAGAGCATGTAAGCAAAAAACGAGCCGATAACCACGAACACCGCGAGCGCCTCGACGCCGGCAGCGTCGAGCGCCGGTATATGCGCCCAGGGCTGCACGAAGACACACGAGACCACGCCCGCCGTGAGCATTGCCGAGCCCGTGACGATGGGGCTGCCGTATTCGGGCAGGATCTTGGCGGGAATCACCGCCATACACGTGGCGCTGACCGCACACATAAGACCTGCTGCCAGGCCAAGCGGCGAGATATTCAGGCTGGTGGGGTCGCCGCCGGTGGCGATTAAAAAGGTTCCACCCAGAGCCAGGCCAATGCCGATGACTTCGCGAGTACGCGGCATGCGGCGATCGGTCACGCAGGTGTAGCCCATGATGATAACGAGCTGCAGGCACTGGAGCACCGTCGCGGTTCCGGCGTTCGTCAGGCGCACGGCCGAAAGATAGCAAAACTGGTTGAACAGCAGACCAAAGGCGGTAAAGAGCAGCAGCTGCTTGCGATCGGCGGGTGTGGTCCAGAGCTTAACCAGGCGCTCGCGGTCGCGCGTAACAACCACGGCCATAAAGAGTAGACCGGCGAGAATCTGACGCACGCTCATAAGCCACAAGGTGTCGACGTGGTAGGTATCGAACAGAAAGCTCGCGCTGGTGCCCGAGAAGCCCCAAAACGAACCGCCCACCAGCGTAGCCAAGACGCCCGTGATCATCTTGCGCGTCGAAGCGCTGTTCAGGCGCTCGCGCCAAGCGCGGCGGGTGCTACGGCTGAGCTCATCGGTGCCCTCGGGCACATCAATGTTCGATATATCGGTCATCGGCACCGAAGCCCCTGCGCCTTCGACCTGCTCGACACGCTCTTTGCTCATTCCATTCCCTCGAAGCAGCCTGGAAACAATTCGGCTTACCTTACCACGGCGAAGGCACCAGCCGAAGGCTTGTCCGCTTATCGGTAGGACAATTCCGCAAGCGTCTTTCCATAGCTCGATACCGCAATGGCCTTGCATTATGCGACAGTCAAATCGCAGCAGCAGGCTCTTTTGAAATGGATATGACAAAGCCCCCGAATTCCACAATGTAAGCGATTTTTAAAAATGTTCTTGCCACCGAGTTAAGGCTCCGTTATATTATCCCTTGCGCGCTTGCGCACCCTTGATCGGGCGTTTAGCTCAGGGGGAGAGCGCTTCCCTGACACGGAAGAGGTCAGAAGTTCAAATCTTCTAACGCCCACCAAATGTTCGCAGCTCAGAGGCTATGTCCTCTGGGCTGTTTTGTTTTATGTCGCTAAATCCGCTGGCAGTTCCAACCGTCATCGCAACGTAACATCAATTCACCTGACGAATGGCAGCCAAATATATTCAATACCCCAACATCAACAATAGCCAGGCACAAAACTGCGCCGCAAGCTGCTCCAACCGCCCAACTGGTCAAAAGCCGACCATCTACTTGCCAATTTATCTAACGGCGTAACCAAGCAGTCCGCGCCGCAACTTCTCAACAAAACGCCGCGATGTCTGCGCCCTGCGGTATCCTTGAGCCACTTGCACCCGCAGCACCAAGGAGCCGCCATGCGCACCGAGCTCGATGTCCCCTTTTCGCACAAAGAAGAAGCCAAAGCGCTGGGCGCCAAATGGGACCGGACCAAGAAGATCTGGTATGTACCCAGCGGCGTCAACCCCGAGCCCTTTGCCGAGTGGCTGCCCGGTGTTGACCGATCCGACCCCTCAGCGCCGTATATATATCTAGTACTGGGCAAGCGCGAGTGCTGGAAGTGTCACAAAGAGACCTCGGTCGCGGCCTTCGGCATTCCCTATCGAACCGATGACGACAAGGGCATCGCCATCGCGCACGCGCCCAACGAAGCCGGGCACATTACCATCGACACGGCCAACGCCAACGCACTCGCCATCGTGCCCGCTCTTGGCTGCGTGCCGGGCGAGATCCGCGACTATCTTCATAAGCGCTGCGGCTACAAGCCCGTAGGCGCGCGAGCCTCCAAAGCCCCGTCGCTCGGCAACACGTGCACCATTTGCAACGCGCTGCAAGGCAGCCGCTATCTGTTCGAGGAGCCCTCGTCCCCGTTTGCCCTCACTGCCATCAACAAGCTGCCGGCACTGGAGTTTGTGCGCGTCGAAGTTGCCGGCGTCTTTGGCATCCCAGCCACGCGCACCGACTTTGACCAGGCGCTCTTTACCTGGGCACGCGACCATCACGCCGAGTTCCACAAGCAGCTCGGTGAGGGGATTTATTTGTAGGAACGGAGATGCCTTCACAGCCAGCTCCTCCGCATCACCTATCCCTCGTCGCCGGCGTCGTACACGATATCGAGGCCACAAACAGGGCATTTCTCCTGATACACCGGCATATGAACGCCTGTCCGTTTTCTCACTTCGTCGCTAAGTCTGTCGCGCGCATCGATGAACCAAATGTCGAGGCACGGTATTTGCGAGCCGCAGCAAGGACAGGCGACGACAAACGACCCGCAATCAACTTCTACGCTCGGAAACATTTTGTTGTCTATAAGGGCGCACGGCAGTTTTCCGTACTTCCCCATCGCAATATCGCCTCGCCAGCTCACGCTCGCTCCCCTCTCGCTATACAAATCAGGAAGAGCATGCACCAGCAGGCGTGCGCGAGATTGCATCGCCGCGCGATCCGATCAAACAACACGATCGTAAAAGACCGCCAAAGCCAAATTTCATCGTCGGTCGCACCCTGTCCGGCAAACTCAATATCGACGGGTATGTGCTTCAGATAACTCATGTCGGGCGCAAAACGAGGGTCCGGTCCGCCTTTATGAACAGGACCGTGCAGAACAAACCATCCGTTTTCGGGCTCGAACCGCTCAACAAACGCAAGGCCGAGCACCTTATAGCCCACCTCGGTTGCAAATATGACTCCGACTGGGACGCCACATTCCATGCAGTTGAGCATTTTACGGTTGTAATTCTGGTCTCGAAAACCAACGGTACCCGGCGCTTGAACCGAGTACTTAATGACCCACGTGCCATCGTCCAAATAGAGCGGAGGCACATTGTTGATGCTCTCGGTTTGCCGCTGGCGCACTTGTACCCCGCTACTCCACTCCCCTGTATACTGGTGTAGCACGTGTTTCATCCGGACTTGTTGGGCCGGATTGTTCATGGGAGGGTCTTATGGCTGCTTCGAATCCGCCTAAGGGGAGCGTTTCTCCTTCGTCCATCAAGCCGGTGACGCGCAAGGCCGTGCGCTGCCAGCGCGAGGTCGCCTGGCTTGTCACGCAGGCGGCGGGCAGACTCGTGGCGAGCACGGAGGACGTCAATGCTCCCACACCGAGCTTTGTGCTGGCAGCGGCGCTGGATCGAGTACGCCAGCTGGAACTCGCCGCACAAGAAGACGGCAGCCATCTTGGCTACCAAGACGCTATGGCGCCCGACCTGTTGACCTTTTGTCACATGGCCAAGTTGCCCGCCGCACCCAATGCGCTTTCGGACGCAGGCTACATGTTTACGCTTTCGGGCGCGGACCTTATCCGCGATATCTACGCATACTGCAGCGAGCTCGCCGAGCGCAGCGTCTTTGGCACGGCTGAAGTCAAACCGGGAAACGTCATCAAGCTGGTTCTTAGGCTGTTCTTGATGGACGGGTTCGGGGCCATGCCGGCGTAAGCCGAGTCTTTAGCATCACCGTCGACTGAGCAACAACCGCTTTACCTTAGTGGGCGCCAATTGAGGGTCGATTATTGGGTCGCCTCGTCCACTAACGCATTTATTCCACGCGCTCTGACAGTCGATACTTGCGGTTGCGGCTCGTCGCCGGCGCCGTAGGCTCAAGCTCGCCTTGAGCAATGAGCGCGTTGACGCGCGACCTAACCTGGGAAATTGTAAGCCCCGTGCGTTCTGCCAGCTCACGCGTCCCCAGCTCGCCGTAGCGCTTGAGCGCCGCCATGATCAAGTCCCCGCCATGATCGATCTGCGCAACCTTCGCTCGGTAGAGGACAACCTTAAACCGATCGAAACCCGGGCAAAACAATGGCGCGACCAGACCGTGCGTGCGCATGGCATCGATCATCATCGGAATGCCCGACCCGTTGCCTTCAGCAGGAGAGCCCGCGCCGTCGGGCAGCGGGACAATCGACATGAGTTTCACGAGCGTCGCGTTACGGCATCGGGAGCTGCCGTCAAACAAGTTCTCGCGAGTCTTTCCTCCGTAAAGACCGCCGGGGTTCGTCACCTCGATGCGATCGTCGAAAACGTCGACGGCGATCGACTGGCCACAGAACCGATCCCCGTATTCTCGGTGGATTACGGCGTTGGCGATTGCCTCGCGCAGGACCTCCTCGGGGATCTCCAGCGAATCGGTGCGCGAGACGCCTTGGATGGTCGAGGTTCGCCGCAAATTCTTGGCGACAGCCGCGACGGCATCCGAGATCATCTCGCCCAACGTTCCCTCGCAGATTGTACGGTCCATGAACCTCAACGACCCCGCCGCGCCTTTCTGCGTTCCGGCATGGACCGCCACATCGATAAAGAGCTTGGGATAAAACTGCTGAGGATAGGCGCCCGCAGCCAGGAGCCCGGCCTTAGTCACATTACCCTGGGAGTCGAGGAAATTCAGGCGCTCCAGCTTTGTTTTCTTGTCCGTCGCACCGCGCATAGCTCGGGGCGTCAGCGAGAAAGCACGCTCTATCGTGCGGTCGATCAGGGCCTCGTCGAGATCGCCTGCGACTGCACCCGGCACCGCATCGCGATCACTGGGGCTCGTTCGTTCATACGATGACAAAGACAGGACCTCGGTCGATGAGAGCGGGACATCTTTGTCATCGATGCGCTTATAGCTGCCGCCCTGGGCGCCCCGCTCTATGACATAGCAGGGCTTGCTCGACGGGTCGAGCTCCTCAATCGTGATGACGAGAACAATGGTGTCCTGGAGCTCCACCCGCTCAATGGTGTATTTAGGCGGATTGGCCAGCTTTCCTCGACCGCCCGCATCGCCCATACCCGCTACGAATTGATTGAGCACTTTCTCGGTCTCAAAGCTCTCGACCGGAACAAAGCCCGCGCGCTCGCTCACGCCGAGCACGATAATTCCGCCGGCGGTATTCGCGAATGCGCTAACCGTTTCCCACACGTCGCGGGAAAGCGTCGTGGCGCTCTCCTTGACCTCGACGTTAAGATCGTCCGAGCCCATACGCCTTAAAGACTCGAGCAGACCGGTCAGCTCTTTTTCGTTCATCTGCACGTCCTTTCGCTCGGTCCTACGGAGAATGCCGCGGATGGATTTCCTTCGTCTCTCAGTTATCTCTCGTAATTATCTCTCATCTTTCTCTTATCTCTCATAGTAGAGATGAGTGAGAGATGAGAGATAAGATGTCGGCCATCTGTTTCATTTAAACATGTTTTTGCTGGTAGAACAATCGATATTGAGACAATACCATGATTGCCCGTCTCTTTGCTGCTCAGCTATCTCTCATATTTATCTCTCATCTATCTGTTATCTCTCGTATTAGAGACGAATGAGATATGAGAGTTGTGCGGGCGGCGGATGAGCGTGGATTATGAACGGTCGGATATCGAAAGTGGATATTTGGACGGTTTTTGGGCTTTTGCGGCAGATTCCCTCCGAAAATCCACACTCATTTGGCGGGCGTCCGAATTTCCACGCTCGTGTGTCCGAAAATCCACGCTCATCCGGCAGATTGGTCGAGGGCCCCATATGGGTATACTCTCGAGGATTCGACTCGATTCGCCCCCGCTGGGGCGTCAAAGGAGACTGCATATGCCCACCACCTCAACCGACCCGCGCGCCGCTGCCGCCGCGCTGCTGGTGCCCGGCACCACCTGCCATGGCTTTGCCGTCGAGCGCTGCGAGACCGTGCCCGAGCTCGACTCGGACGCCTATGTGCTTCGCCACACCGTCTCGGGCGCTCGCCTGCTGTACCTGGCGTGCGACGACGAAAACAAGGCCTTTGCCATTGGCTTTAAGACGCCGCCGGCCGATTCCACCGGCGTGTTCCATATTCTTGAGCACTCGGTGCTGTGCGGGTCGGCCAAGTTCCCCGTCAAGGAGCCGTTTGTCGACCTGATCAAGAGCTCCATGCAGACGTTCCTCAACGCCATGACCTACCCCGACAAGACCATCTACCCCGTTGCCACCACCAACGAGCAGGATCTGTACAACCTGATGGACGTGTACCTGGACGCGGTGTTCAACCCGGCCATCTATACCAAGCCCACCATTTTTGAGCAGGAGGGCTGGCACTACGAGCTGGACCTGCCAGAGGGCGCCGAGGGCGAGGGCGACGGCAACCCCGCCAGCCTGCGCGAGGGCACGCTGCGCTATAACGGCGTGGTGTTCAACGAGATGAAGGGTGCGCTGTCCGATCCCATGAGCGTGCTGGACGACGCCGTCAACGCCGCGCTCTATCCCGACACCGCCTATGCGCACGAGAGCGGTGGCGACCCGCGCGCGATTTCCTCGCTCACCTACGAGCAGTTCCTGGACACGCACGCACGTCATTACAATCCTTCCAACTCTTATATAACGCTCTACGGCGACCTGGATGTGAACCGCGCGCTGGCGTTTTTGGACGAGCGCTATCTGTCGCAGTCGAGCGCCGCGAGCCGCCGCATGGACGCCGCCGCTGCCGCCGGCGAGGATTCGTCCGCGCTGGCACCCAATCCGCTGGACGTGCAGGCGCCCGTGACCTGCGAGTACAAGCGCGTCGAGATGGCAACCACGCCCGAGAATGCCCTGGTGGGCCTGGGCCTAGTGCTGGGTAACGCGCTCGACCGCAAGCGCACGATCGCGGCGGACATCTTGTTCGAGGCGCTGCTGGGTTCCAACGAAGCGCCGGTTAAGAAGGCCATTCTGGCCGCCGGCCTGGGCGGCAACGTGGTGAGCTACA